>NZ_JAUNRW010000114.1 GCF_030535495.1 Corynebacterium sp. | reverse complement strand
TCGAGGTGCGCTTAGGCGCCTTCCTCATGATCGAGGAGGCCGACGCGGTCGATGGCCTTAGGGCGTCCTCGCATTCCTGCCCCTCCTCGAGCTGGGCCTTCGCGTGGGTATCTACTTCTCCAGCAGTCGCAGCAGGTCCTCCTGCACCTCGCGGCGCCGGATCTTACCCATCTGATCGCGGGCGAGTTCCTCGAAGTGGTAGAAGGTGCGCGGAACCTTGTAGCGGGTGAGGCGCTCGCGGGCGAAGTCCTTGAGGCCGTCCGGATCCATGGCGGCGCCGTCGCGCAGGGTGACACAGGCGACGACATCCTCGGAGCCGTCCTCGCGCGGGCGGCCGACAACCGCCAGGTCGACGATGTCCGGGTGGTCGCGCATGGCCTCCTCGACTTCCACCGGGTAGACGTTGAAGCCGCCGGTGATGATGACCTCCTTGATGCGGGCCACCAGGCGGATGAAGCCGTCCTCCTCCATGACGCCGATGTCACCGGTGCGGTACCAGCCGTCGTGGAAGCTCTTCTCGGTGGCCTCCGGCTGGTTGAGGTAGCCGGGGAAGACCTGGGGGCCGCGGACGAGGATCTCGCCCTCGGTGCCGTCGGGCTGGGTCTCGTCGAGGTTGTCCGGGTTGGCGATGCGCACCTCGGTGTCCGGGAAGGGAATGCCGACGTATCCGGGGCGGCGGTCGTCGTTCATGGGGTTGCCGACGATAACGGGGGCGGTCTCGGTCAGTCCGTAGCCCTCGACGAGGCGGCCGCCGGTGAAGCGCTCCCACTTCTCCACGGTGGACACGGGCAGGGTGGCCGCGCCGCAGAAGGCGTTGCGTACGCCGGAGATGTTGATGTTGTCGGCCTCGGCGGCCTCGACGATCTTCTCGTAGAGGGTGGGCACGCCCGGCAGCCAGGTCGGGGTGTGCTTCTTCATCACGTCCATGATGAGCGGGATGCGCGGCGCGGGCAGGAGGATCATCTCCCCGCCGATGTAGAAGGACAGGGTGCCCACCATGGTCAGGCCGTAGGCGTGGAACATGGGCAGGGCGGCGAGCATGCGCTCGTCCTGTTCGCCCAGTCCCGGCACCCAGTTCTTGCCCTGGAGGCAGTTGGCGAAGAGGTTGCCGTGGGTCAGCTGCGCACCCTTGGGGGTACCGGTGGTGCCGGAGGTGTAGAGGATGAGGGCGATGGTGTCCTTGGTGACGCTCGGCTCCGACTCGATGTCATCGCCCTCCCCGCCGATGGCGGAGCCGATCAGGGCCTCCCACGGCACGGTGTTGGGGGCCGGGGAGGACAGAGCCTCCCGCTGTTCCTTGATCTTCTTGATCGGCAGCTTCAGGGCCAGCTGCTTGACGGCGGGCATTGCCTCGATCATGTTGACCGAGATGATCGTCTCCAGGGAGGTGGTGCCGCGCAGCTTCTCCAGCGTCGGGGCGGCCTTGTCCCAGGCGATGACGACGCGGGCCCCGTGGTCGGCGAAGGGGCCGGCCAGCTCGTGGGCGGTGTAGAGCGGGTTGTGCTCCACCACGGTCGCACCCAGCTTGAGTACCGCGTAGAAGGCGGCGATGTGCTGGGGGCAGTTCGGCAGGATGATGGCGACCTTGTCACCCGGGCGCACGCCGAAGGCACGCAGACCGGCGGCGGCCCGGCGGACCTGACGGTCCAGCTCGCCGTAGGTCTGGGACTTGCCGAAGAACCAGGTGGCGGGCTTCTCGGCGTTGATCGCCAGGTTGTTGTCGTAGACGTCGAGCAGGGTCGTGTCGTCATAGTCGAGGGAGTGGGGGGTCCACTCGGAGTAGTACTTCAACCAGGCCTTGGTCTCGAATGCCGACATGAGGTGCCTTCCGCGCTGTGGGTGATTTCCTGACAAGGTGTGGACCAGTATACGGACGCGCGCACCTATCATTGGGGCATGCGCGTCGCAATGATCTCCATGCACACATCGCCGCTGCAGCAGCCAGGCTCCGGTGACGCAGGTGGCATGAACGTCTACGTCCTCAACACGGCCCGCCAACTGGCGCGCCAAGGGATCGAGGTGGACATCTTCACCCGCGCCACCCGCCCCAGCCAGGGCGAGGTCGTCGGCGTCGAACCCGGGCTGCGGGTGATCAACATCGTCGCCGGTCCCTTCGACGGCCTGGAGAAGGAGGCCCTGCCCACACAGCTGGCGGCCTTCGCCGGCGGGGTGCTGCAGTTCCACCGTTGCACCGACGTCGAGTACGACCTCATCCACTCCCACTACTGGCTGTCCGGACAGGTCGGCTGGCTGCTGCGGGACCTGTGGGAGGTGCCGCTGGTCCACACGGCGCACACGCTTGCCGCGGTGAAAAACGCCCACCGCAGTGACGATGATTCCCCCGAGTCGGAGGCGCGGCGGATCTGTGAGCAGCAGCTCGTCGATAATGCGGATGTCCTGGTGGTCAACACGGCCGAGGAGACCAATGACCTCGTCGACCACTACGATGCGGATGCCGAGCGCATCGTCGTCGTCTCGCCCGGCACCGACGTCGACATGTTCACCCCGGGCACCGACCGCAACACCGAGCGTTCCCGCCGCCTGCTGGGAATCCCGCTCGACGCCGAGCTCGTCGCCTTCGTCGGGCGACTCCAGCAGTTCAAAGGCCCCCAGGTCCTCATCCGGGCGGCAGCGGAGATGGTGGGGCGTCGCCCGGAACGCAAGCTGCGCGTCATCATCTGCGGCGGGGCCTCCGGGGCCGCGGCCACCGAACGCCAGTACCTGGAACTGGCCCGCGAACTGGGGGTGGCCCGTCGCATCCGCTTCCTCGACCCGCGCCCGCCGGAGGAACTGGTCACCATCTACCAGGCCGCCGACATCGTCGCTGTTCCCAGCTACAACGAGTCCTTCGGGCTGGTCGCCATGGAGGCGCAGGCCTGCGGCACCCCGGTTGTCGCGGCCCGGGTGGGTGGGCTGCCCGTCGCCGTCGCCGAGGGCGAGACCGGCTTGCTTGTCGACGGCCACGCCACCGCCGACTGGGCCGACGCCCTCGAGAGCCTGCTCGATGACGACGACACCCGCCTGCGGATGGCGGGGGAGGCGGTGGCCCATGCGGCGAACTTCTCCTGGGCGTCCTCGGCCTCGCGGCTGGCGTCGGTGTACAACGAGGCCCTGGCCGCGGAGCCGGCGGACTGCGCCCCGCGGCGGGATCGTGCGGCAGGGGTATAACCGCCCATAAGCGGCGGAATCGTGGCATATTGGAGACATGACCAACGGAAAGCTCATTCTCCTTCGCCACGGCCAGAGCCAGTGGAACAAATCGAACCAGTTCACCGGCTGGGTGGACGTTGACCTGACCGAGCAGGGTGTCGCCGAGGCCGTCCGCGGCGGCGAGATGCTCAAGGAGGCCGGCATCCTGCCGGACATCCTCTACACCTCCCTGCTGCGTCGCGCTATCCGCACCGCGAACATCGCCCTCAACGCCGCTGACCGTCACTGGATCCCGGTGGTCCGCGACTGGCGTCTCAACGAGCGTCACTACGGTGCGCTCCAGGGCCTGAACAAGGCCGAGACCAAGGACAAGTACGGTGACGAGCAGTTCATGGCCTGGCGTCGTTCCTACGACACCCCGCCGCCGGAGCTGGCCGATGACTCCGAGTACTCGCAGTCCGACGACGTGCGCTATGCGGACCTGGACACTGTCCCGCGCACCGAGTGCCTGCTCGACGTCGTCAAGCGCTTCATCCCCTACTACCAGGAGGAGATTGAGCCGCTGCTCAAGGAGGGTAAGAACGTCCTCGTCGCCGCGCACGGCAACTCCCTGCGCGCCCTGGTCAAGCACCTCGACAACATCTCGGACGAGGACATCGCCGCGCTCAACATCCCGACCGGCATCCCCCTGGTCTACGAGTTCGATGCCGATGGGCAGGTGACCAACCCGGGCGGCACCTACCTCGACCCGGAGGCCGCTGCCGCCGGTGCAGCCGCCGTGGCCGCTCAGGGCGGCAAGTAGCCTGAAGGCGTGTCAGCCTTCCTCGCGTTCCTGTTGGGCGTCGCCGTCACCGGCGTCGCCCTTCCGGCGTTGAACTGGGCCCGCAAAAGGGTCATCCGGCACCGTTCCTCCGCCACCCTGGAGGACAATCAGGTGACCACCGTCGGCCAGGTGCTCCACCTGGCCATCCAGGGCTCGCCGACAGGCGTCACCGTTCTCGATCGGGGCGGGGAGGTCATCCTGTCGAACTCGCGCGCCCACGAGATGGCGCTGGTCCACGACCGCACCGTCAATGAACAGGTGTGGCAGGTGGCCGGGGAGGTGTACGCCGACAAGGAGGCGCGCAGCCTCGACCTGACGATGTCCTACCGTCGTACCGGGCACCGGGTGTCGTCGGTACGCGCCCTCATCAAGCCGCTGACGCTTATCGACGACCGCTTCGTCATCGTCTACGGCACCGATGAAAGCGAGAACGTCCGCATGGAGTCCGCGCGCCGCGACTTCGTGGCGAACGTCTCCCACGAGCTCAAGACCCCCGTCGGTGGCATGGCCCTGCTGGCGGAGGCCCTCATGCAGGACGCGGAGGATCCGGAGCACGTCGCGTACTTCGGTGAACGCATCCACAAGGAGGCCCACCGCATGGCGGGCATGATCAACGAACTGATCTCCCTGTCGAAGCTGCAGGGGGCGGAGCCGTTGCCGGAGATGGAACCCGTGCTCGTCGACGACATCATCGACGAGGCGTTCCGACGCAACCAGGTCGCCGCCGACAACGCCGACATCACCCTCACCAAGGGAACCGATTCCGGCGTGCTCGTCGTCGGCGACCGTTCGTTGCTGGTCACCGCGGTGTCCAACCTCATCTCGAATGCGATCAACTATTCGCCGCAGTCTGTGCCGGTGTCGGTGTCGCAGAAGGTCGCGAACGAGGACGTCGTGCTCATCCGGGTCACCGACCGGGGCATCGGCATCTCCCCCGAGGACCAGAAGCGGGTGTTCGAGCGCTTCTTCCGCGTCGATAAGGCGCGGTCCCGGTCGACGGGTGGCACCGGGCTGGGCCTGGCCATCGTCAAACATGTCGTGGCGAATCACGGCGGTAACATCAAGGTATGGTCCCGACCTGGAACGGGATCCACGTTCACCATTGAACTTCCGATTCATCACCCTGGCACCGAGCCGCCGGCCGGTCAGGATGATGAGACGGGCTCCACCGGCACACTGCGGCAGGCTGTGTCGCGGGTGGCGACACGTCGAAAGGACAAAGCATCATGACGACGACCATCCTCATCGTCGAGGACGAGGAGTCCCTGGCCGATCCGTTGGCTTTCCTCCTGCGCAAGGAGGGCTTCGAGGTGATCATCGCCGGCGACGGTCCCACAGCACTCGTGGAGTTCGAACGCAACGACATCGACATCGTCCTGCTCGACCTCATGTTGCCGGGTATGTCGGGCACCGACGTATGCAAGCAGCTGCGCGCCACCTCGAGCGTGCCGGTCATCATGGTGACGGCCCGTGACTCGGAGATCGACAAGGTGGTCGGTCTCGAACTGGGGGCGGACGACTACGTCACCAAGCCCTACTCCTCCCGGGAACTCATCGCCCGCATCCGCGCGGTCCTGCGTCGTGGTGTCGATCCGGAGCCGCTTATCGACGAGGTCGAGGACCAGATCCTCGAGGGCGGGCGCGTGCGCATGGACGTCGAACGCCACACCGTCACCGTCGCCGGCGAACCGGTGCCGATGCCGCTCAAGGAGTTCGACCTCCTCGAGTATCTGCTGCGCAATGCCGGCCGCGTGCTCACCCGCGGACAGCTCATCGACCGGATCTGGGGGGCGGACTACGTCGGTGACACCAAGACCCTCGACGTGCACGTCAAGCGCCTGCGCTCCAAGATCGAGGAGGAACCCTCCCGTCCGAAGCAGCTGGTGACGGTCCGCGGCCTGGGCTACAAGTTCGAGGCCTGATTCTCCCTGCTTCTCGACGCCGGGTGCGTCGCGCCCAACCCCGCGGCCGCCCGGCGTTCGCAGTGGGCGGCGAGGATGTCGTAGCAGGTCTGGCCCATGAGCGCGATGAGTTCGGTGCGCATGGACTTCCACAGCGGATCCGGGTGAGTGTGGCAGGCGCTGGCGCCGGAGCACCACCAGTCGAAGTCCTCGCCGCCGTTGCCCCAGGCGCGGCGGTCGTACTCGCCGATGGTGGTGCGGAGGATCTCGACTCCGTCGGTACGCTCCTCGTAGTCTTCGTAGCGGCGCAGGGGCACCTGCCAGCACACCTCGGGCTTCTCGACGGTCAGGTCCCGCCCCTCGGCCACCGCCCACTGGTGGATGGCGCACCCGGTGCCTGTC
>NZ_JAUNRW010000113.1 GCF_030535495.1 Corynebacterium sp. | reverse complement strand
CTCAACCCCCGTGGTGCCCGCACCGTCGCCCTGGAGAAGCCCTCCCCGCGTGAGTCCACCTCGTGGTACTTCCAGCGCTACATCTCGCACTTCCCGGCCGCCGGTGAGATCGTCTTCTTCGACCGCTCCTGGTACAACCGTTCCGGCGTTGAGCGCGTCATGGGCTTCTGTACGGAGTCTCAGCACGCCGAGTTCCTCCGCGAGGTGCCCATGCTGGAGAACATGCTCCTGGGTTCGGGTATCTCCCTGACGAAGTTCTGGTTCTCCGTCACCCGCAAGGAGCAGCGCACCCGCTTCGCCATCCGGCAGGTGGATCCCGTGCGTCAGTGGAAGCTGTCCCCGATGGACCTGGCCTCCCTGGACAAGTGGGACGACTACACCCGCGCCAAGGAGGAGCAGTTCCGCTACACGGACACCGACGAGTCGCCTTGGATCACCATCAAGTCCAACGACAAGAAGCGTGCGCGTATCAACGCCATGCGCTACATCCTGTCCAAGTTCGAGTACACGAACAAGGACCATGAGGTGGTGGGCACGCCGGATCCGCTCATCGTGCTGCGCGGCCGCGACCAGATCGGCGACTAGTCTCGCGATAATTCTGTCGTTGTACAGATTTTTTCGCCGGTCCGGCACCTGGGCATTCATCACTGCCGTACGATGAGTTCATGACAACCCTTAGCGTGCCGAAACTAGGGGTCGAAGAAGAATTTCACCTCGTCGACCTCGCCACCCGAAGCCTGGCCTCCCGCGCCCCCGACCTGCTCCAGCGGCTGCCGGGTACGGCGTTCGTCGAAGAGCTGCAGAGTTGCGTCGTCGAGCTCAACAGCGGTGTGACCGCCGACCTCGGGGAGCTCCGCGAGGAATTGAGCAGACAACGCCGCCTGGTCGCCGACCATGCCAAGGAGATCGGCCTGGGTGTCGTCGCGGCGGGTACGGTGCCGCTGGCCTCCCCGGCGAACCTGTGGGTGACGGACAACCCCCGGTACCGCACCATGGCCGCCGATTATGCCGTGCTGGCCCGTGAGCAGCTGATCTGCGGTGTGCAGTTCCACGTGGACATGCCCAACCGTGATGAGGCGATCCAGGTGGCGCGTCGGATCGCGCCGTACTTGCCGATCCTGCTGGCGCTGTCGGCGTCCTCGCCCTTCGCGGCGGACGGGTCGGACACGGGATACGCGTCCTCGCGCACGCTGGTGTGGAGCCGGTGGCCGGCGACGGGGCCGCGGCCGCCGGCGAACACCGCGGAGGAATATGACCGCCTGCTGGAGCAGATGATCTCCTCGGGCTGCATCTCGGACCCGGGGATGGCGTACTTCGACGTCCGCCCGTCGGCCCGGGTGGACACGCTGGAGCTGCGGGTGTGCGACGCCTGCCCGTCGCTCGACGTCGTGGAGCTCATCGCCGGCCTGTACCGCGCGCTGGTCATGCGGGCGCAGGAGGACATCGCCGCCGGGGTGGAGGCCCCCGACATCCCCGATTCGGTCATCGTGGCGGCCAGGTGGCGCGCGGCGAGGTTCGGTATGGAGGGCGAGCTGGCGGATCTGCGCGACTTCACGTCGCGGCCGGCGCATGACGTTGTGCGGGATCTGGTGGAGGAGGTCGCCCCGCAGCTCGAGCGGGCCGGTGACCTCGAGTCCGTCCGGGAGCTCACCGGTCGGGTGCTCCACCGTGGTTCCTCGGCATCACGGCAGCGCCGCGTGCTCAACAGGCGGGCGCGCCTCATCGACGTCGTCGATGAGCTCATCGCCATCACCTCCGGTGAGCGGGAGAACTCCTTTGATGAGGCGTGGTCGGACGACGGCGGCCCCCGCGACTACCAGCTGGTCTCGCTTGCCGACGGCGCCTTCGCCCACGACGAGGCCGTCGACGCCGATGGCGCCCCACGATCGGAGATGGAGGAGGTCCTCGAGTCGATCACGACACTGGGTCCGGCGGAACTGCGGCGTCGACAAGCACAGATGCAGCGCGAGGAGGAGATCGAGGGCGTGACCTTCCGCGTCACGGGCGAAGCCGCGCCGCGGCCCTTCCCGATCGACGTGGTCCCGCGCCTCATCGGGCCGGAGGACTGGTCGATGCTCTCGCGCGGGCTGGAGCAGCGCGCGGTGGCGCTCAACCTCTTCCTCGACGACCTGTACACCCGCCAGCTGTGCCTGCGTGACGGCGTGGTCACCCCGGAGATGATCGACCGCTCCTCGGGCTATCGCCGGTACGGGCGGGCGGCGCGCCACCGGGTGCGGGCCAACATCATCGGATCGGACGTGATCAAACAGGACAACGACGGCTGGATGGTGCTCGAGGACAATGCCCGCGTGCCCTCGGGCACGGCCTTCGCCATGGCCGCCCGCCGGTTGACCTCGACGTTCCTGCCGGAGATCACCCCGCCGGGGACACTGCTCGACCCGGGTGAGGTCGGCGCCATGTTCCGTGAGACCCTCGTCGCCGCGGCGCCGACGTCCACACACCCGGGCACGTGGGCCCCGGTCGATCCCGAGGACGTCGAGCTGGCGCTGGTGACCACCGGCCGGGCGGACTCTGCCTGGCACGAGCATTCCGAACTCGCCCGGATGGTGGGGATGGCCCTGGTCACGCCGGAGGAGCTGGTCGTGGACAACGACGTGCTCTACCGCATCGCGGACGGCTCGCCCAAGCGTATCGACGTCCTCTACGCCCGCATCGACGAGGACATGCTGATGTCGTCCAAGGGGGCGGATGGTGCCCCGCTCGGGCCGGGCCTGACGACGGCCCAGGCCCTCGGCGCCCTCACCGTCGCCAACGCGATGGGCAACGGCGTGGCCGATGACAAGGCCGTGTACTCGAAGGTGCCGGACCTCATCCGCTACTACCTCTCGGAGGAACCGCTCATCGCCCAGGTGCCGACGTACCTGTGTGCCGACCGCGACCAGCGGGACTACGTGCTGGAGAACATCGGCAACCTCGTGGTCAAGCCGATCGACGGCTTCGGCGGCGCCGGCGTGACCATCGGGCCCGAGTGCACCGAGGCGGAGCTGTCGGCGCGGGCAGACGAACTGACCACCCACCCGGAGCGCTACATCGGCCAGCCGATCATCGGTCTGTCCACCCACCCCACCTTCGACGGCGCCGGCTTCGGTCCGCGGCACGTCGACCTGCGGGTGTTCGTCCACGCGCACGAGGAGAACGGCTCCGTCATCGCGCGGACCGCCCCCAGCCCGTTGACCAGGGTCGCACCGGAGGGAAGCATGATCGTGAACTCGTCCCGGGGCGGAGGTGCCAAGGACACGTGGGTGCTGCGGGACTGATGCACGAACGCGGGTACCGCACCACCCACGGCGCCACCGTCGCGCCGGACGGCTCCTCGGTCGCCTACCTCGTCGATGACGGCGCCGGCCCGTACGCGGTCCAGCGATTCCTCACCGACTGGCGGGCCGGTGAGGTCCGCCGGGTGCGGCTGCCCGTCGAGGGCCCGGTGCACAAGATCCGGTACAGCGAGCACGGCAGCGTGCTGGCGCTGGAGGTGGCCCCGGGGAACGGCCCGCGCTCCGAGGTGTGGCTGGTCACCAGCGACCCCGCGGACCCGTCCGCGCGCCGCATGTCCGACTCCTCGGACCTGACGGTGAAGCTGGTCGGATTCGCCGGTGGTTACCTGCTGCTCACCGCGCGCGTGCCCGGCGGCATCGACGAATCCCGCATCGTGAATCCACGCTCGGGCCGCTATGTCGTGGTGGACGGTCTGCCCGAGCACGAGCTGATGGACGCCCTCGACGACCGGGTGCTCATCCGCGCCGGGCAGCGCGGCCGCCGGGGGCTGCTGTTGCGGCGGATGTCTGCCGAACGAGGGCAGGAAGGAATTTGCCTGTCGGAGAAGCTCGTGGCCCCGTGGTCCGAGGACGCCGATTCCTGGCCTGGGCGGTTAATCCGGGATGAGTGGACCATGGCCACCGGCGGCGCCCGGGTCCTGCTGCGCAGCGAGGCCGGTTCCGGTGCCGCCCGGCTGGTGGAATCCGACCTGCACCCCGACGGCACCTGGTCGGTCCGCGAAGTCGCGGCCGTGTCCGGTGCCGAGCTCGACCATGTTGAGTTGTCCGAGGACGCCGGTTGCGCGGTCCTGCTGTTCAACTGCGCCGGGTTCACCGAGGTCCGGCCCTACGACGTCGCCCGCCGGCAGCTGGGTGCCCCCATCGACCTGGGAGCGGTGGTGGCCACCGAGCCGTCGCTGGACTTCACGGGCCGTCGCGTGG
The DNA here is from genome assembly GCF_030535495.1 of Corynebacterium sp. Taxonomy (GTDB): domain Bacteria; phylum Actinomycetota; class Actinomycetes; order Mycobacteriales; family Mycobacteriaceae; genus Corynebacterium. The sequence goes on along the minus strand of NZ_JAUNRW010000113.1, from coordinate 2,123 downwards.
CGCTGACCATCCAGGGGCCGGGCCTGCCCGCGACGGTGGTGCTCCATGACCGGGAGACCGGGGAAACCGTCCACCTTGATCGGGAGCGTGTTGCGGGAACAGTCGACACCTCCCTCGCTCCACGCCGCCGGTGGACGCGGACGAGGGACGGACTCGAGGTCGAGTCACTGGTCTACGATCCGCTGCCGGCCTCCGGCGCGTCGGACGCGCCCCCGCCGACGATCCTGTGGTTCCACGGCGGGCCGGAGTGGCAGTCCCGCCCCGTCCACGACCCCATGGTCGAGGGCCTGCGGCGGGCCGGCTTCCGCGTGGTACTGCCCAACGTCCGCGGGTCGACCGGCTACGGTCGGGCCTTCGCGCGTGCCGACGACGTCGAGTTGCGGGGCAGGTCGATCGACGACGCCCTCGACGTCGCCGAGGACCTCGTCGCCTCCGGGACCGCGGAACGTGCCACCCTCTTCTGCTCCGGGCGTTCCTACGGCGGATACCTGACCAACTGCCTCATGGCCATGCACCCCGGCGCTTTCGCAGCCGGCGTGGCCGTGTGCGGCATGAGTGACCTGCGGGCGTTCTACGTGGAGACGGAACCGTGGATCGCCACCGCGGCGTACTCCAAGTACGGCCACCCCGTCGACGACGCCGAGATCCTGGCCCGCTGGTCACCGCTGCGCCTGGCAGGAGAGGTGACGGCGCCGCTGCTGGCCATCCACGGTGCCCGCGACGGTAACGTGGTACCCGCCGAATCACGGCGGATGGTCCGCGCGGTGCGTGCGGCGGGCGGCTGTGCAGCCATGATGGAGTTCCCCGATGAGGGCCACGAGATCCTGCGGTCCCACAACATCGAGCGGATGATTGAAGGCATGGCTGCGTGGTTCGGCGACGTTGTGGCCGGCCGTCGCCCGGACCTGACATCGCGCGGACTGGACTGCGTCGTCGACGTCGGGGAGCCGGAGCTGGAGTCGGCCCGGCGCGTGACCATCAAGGAACGGGAGGAGACACATGCTCGATGACGGTTTCGGGCGGCGCCTGACGGCGTGGCGCCGCGACATCCACGCCCATCCCGAGTTGTCGTATCGGGAGGAGCGGACAACGGGGGTCGTGTTCTCGCATCTCGAATCGCTCGGCCTGGCCCCGCGCAGGTTGCCCGGTACCGGTGTCATCTGCGACGTCGGGGCGCCGTCCGCCGGGGGCGGGCGCATCGCGCTGCGCGCGGACCTGGACGCGCTGGCTCTCCACGAGGGCACGGGTCTGGACTTCGCCTCCGTCACCGACGGGGTCATGCACGCCTGCGGGCACGACGCGCACACGGCCATGCTCATGGGTGCGGCCGAGATCCTCGCCGCCGCCGACCGCGAGGGGCGCTGCCCGCCGGCGCGGCTGGTGTTCCAGGCCGCGGAGGAGACGGTGCCCGGTGGGGCGCTGGACGCGATCGACGGTGGCGCGCTCGAGGGGGTCGAGCGCATCTTCGCGCTGCACGTCGACCCGTCTCTGCCGGTCGGGGAAGTGGGGGTCGTCGACGGGCCGATCACCTCCTCCAACGCGATGGTCACCGTGAACCTGCGCGGCGACGGCGGACACACCTCCCGCCCGCACCGCACCGCTGACCTGGGGTTTGCCCTCGGGCACGTGCTGACGACGCTGCCCGCCGTGCTCGATAGGCGCCTCGACCCGACCTCGGGAACGGTCCTGACATGGGGACTCATCGAAGCAGGGGAGGCACCCAACTCCATCCCGTCCACGGGTAGTGCCCGCGGGACTCTGCGCAGTGCCGACGTGAAGGTGTGGGCGCTGGCCGAGGACCTCGTGCGCGAATCCCTCGGGAACATCCTCGCGCCGTGGCAGGTCGAGTGGGGCCTCGACTACGTGCAGGGCGTGCCGCCGGTGGTCAACGACCCCGAGAGCACCGCCGCGCTGGTCGCCGCCGCCGAGGGGGTCGCCCACGTGGTGCCCACGCACCAGTCGTCCGGTGGCGAGGATTTCGCCTGGTACCAGCGCACCGTCCCCGGGGCACTGGCCCGTCTGGGGGTCGCCGGTCCCGGAGCGGCCGGCGGCGGGACCTCTGACCTGCACCGGCCCACCTTCGACCTCGACGAGGCGGCGCTGCCCATCGGCGCCCGCGTGCT
>NZ_JAUNRW010000112.1 GCF_030535495.1 Corynebacterium sp. | reverse complement strand
GCCGTCCTGGGCGTAGAGCCCCTCGAGCATCGGGGTGTCCGTCGGGCCGGGAGCGACGGTGCTCACGCGCACCCCTTCCGTCGATTCGGCCTTGCGCAGCCCGTCCGCCAGCGCATAGAGGGCGTGCTTGGTGGCGGCGTAGACGATGTTGTCGCCGTAGGAACCGCGCCCGGCTCCGGAGTTGATGAAGATCGCGGTACCGCGGGCCGCACGCAGCGCCGGCAGCAGGCGGCGGGTCAGTTCCGCGGGGACGTGGACGTTGACGTCCATGGCGTGGCGCCAGTCGACGACAGAGGCGGACTCCACGCTGAGCTTCGTGGCGATCGCCGCCGCGTGCACCACCACATCCACCCTTTGCAGGTCCATGAGCGTCTGCACGCACGTCGGCGCCTCCTCGGTGTCGAGCAGATCCACCACCAGGTCCGTGGCCACCGGGGTGACGCGGGCGAGGGCACCGAGTTCGGCCAGGGCCGTGTCGTTGCGCCCCAGGGCGTAGACGTGGTGGGTGCGGGCGAGGTCCGCGACGATCTCACGGCCCATGCCGCCGGTGGCTCCGGTGACGATGGCAATCGGTTCGGTCATACCCAGGACTCTAGCCGGGGATACCCTGAGCTTCAGGAGGCCCCCATGCTCGCAGTACTCTTCGGCGTCGTCGTCGGCGTCGTCATGCCGATCCAGACGTCGGCCAATGCCCGCCTGCGCCAGTCCGTCGGTTCCCCGTTCCTGGCGTCACTGGTGTCCTTTTCGGTCGGCTTTGCTGCGCTGCTCGCCGCCGTCCTGCTTATCGACGGCCACCTCCCTCCCCTCACCCAGGCCACCGCCCTGCCCGCCTGGATCTGGTCCGGCGGCGTCCTCGGGGTGGTGGTGCTCACCGGCAACATCGTCCTCTTCCCCCGGCTGGGCAGCGTGCAGACGGTGGTCCTGCCCATCACGGGGCAGGTCATCATGGGCCTGCTCATCGACCACTTCGGCCTGTTCCACGCGCCGCGCCATGCCCTCGACGGGATGCGGGTGCTCGGTGCTGCGCTGCTGGTGATCGGCGTGTTCGGGGCTATGGCGCGCCCCGGTCGCACGCTCGTCGGCGGGCACGCCTCCGGGCCGTCGGTGTGGGGGTGGCGGGCGGCCGGGGTGGTCTTCGGCATGTTCTCCGCGGCGCAGACCGCCATCAACGGCCAACTCGGGGTGGCCCTCGATTCCGCCGTGGGGGCGGCGCTGGTCTCCTTCGCCTTCGGCGTGGTCACCCTGCTGCTTGTCAACCTGGTCCTGCGCAACCGCCCGGCCGCCGGGTCCACGGTCGGGCCGTGGTGGATGTGGATCGGCGGCGTCCTCGGCGCGCTGTTCGTGTTCGGCAACGCCTTTCTGTCGCCGGTGATCGGCACGGGGCTGACCGTGATGACGATCCTGCTGGGACTCATGGCCGGCAGCCTGCTCATCGACCATCTCGGGTTGCTCGGGGCCAAGCGCTCGCCGGTGACGCTGCTGCAGGCGCTCGGCCTGGTGCTCATGGTCGTCGGCGTGGGAGTCATCCGGCTGTAGAGCCGGGCGGCGGGGCCGTTAAAACGTTGTTCGCTTTAACGACCATAACGCTGCGCGCATATGGGACGCGACCTGGCACTATGCGCTTGTGTTGATGGGATGAGCGGTCGTTAAAACGAACGTCGTTTTTACGAGCGCGCCGACACTGCCGCCGGCACCTCCGCCGCAGCCTGCGCGGCCGCCACGGCCTCGAGGGCGACGTCGATGTCGGCGATGAGATCCTCGATGTCCTCGATGCCGATCGACAGGCGCACCAGATCGCGCGGGACCTCCAGCTGGGAGCCGGCCGCCGACACATGCGTCATGGTTGCCGGGTGCTCGACGAGCGACTCCACCCCGCCGAGCGACTCGGCCAGGCAGATGAGCCGGGTGTTGAGGCAGAAGACCCGCGCGGCCTCCTCGCTGCCGAATCGCACGGAGATCATGCCGCCGAAGCGCTTCATCTGCCTTTTCGCCACCTCATGTCCGGGGTGTGACGCCAGTCCGGGGTAGAGCACGGTGTCCACCTGCTCGGAGGCCGCCAGGTGCGCGGCGACGGCTTCGGCGTTGTCGCAGTGGCGCTCCATGCGCACGGCCAGGGTCTTGATGCCGCGGGCGGTGAGGTAGGCGTCGAAGGGTGAGGGGATGGGCCCGACGCCGCCCTGGTACCACAGCAGCTTCTCGTCGAATTCCGCGGAGTTGGTTACCACCAGGCCGCCGACCACGTCGGAGTGCCCGCCGAGGTACTTGGTGGCGGAGTGCAGGACGTGGTCCGCGCCGAGCGCCAGCGGCTGCTGCAGGTACGGGGAGGCGAAGGTGTTGTCCACCACCAGCGCGGCCTGCCCCTTGATGGCGGCGACGGCGGCGATGTCGGTGACGGACAGCGCCGGGTTGGTGGGGGTCTCCAGCCAGATGAGGCGGGTGTTGTCCTGCAGGGCGGCCTCAACGTCGGCGACGGAGGTGGTGTCCACGACGGAGTAGGTGACACCCCAGTCGCCGAAGGCTTCGTCGATAAGCCGCCAGGTGCCGCCGTAGGCGTCGTGGCCGAGGATGAGGTGGTCGCCCGGGCGCAGCAGGATCCGCAGGATGACGTCGGTGGCGGCCATGCCGGAGGAGAAGGCGCGACCGTACCGGGCGCCCTCGAGGGCGGCGACGGTCTTCTCCAGGGCGGTGATCGTCGGGTTGCCGCAGCGGGTGTACTCGAAGCCGCCGCGCAGCTCGCTCAGCCCGTCCTGGGCGAAGGTGGTCGACGCGTAGATCGGGGTGTTGATCGGGCCGTACAGGCTGTCGGGCTCGTAGCCGGCGTGGATCGACCGGGAAGAGAAACCTTGGAGTCCGTGAGTCATGTCGGCCACTATAGACCAAGCGGTTCATATTTCCGGAAACACCCGGGAATTATATGCAGAACGCGAACCAACGGCCCCTGACCTGCTGCAACTCTACCTCCAGGCCGTAGAGGGCGGAGAGATTCTCCCCCGTGAGCGTCGTGGACACCGGCCCCGCGGCCAGGACCCGGGCGTCCTTCATCAGCAGGACATCGCTTGTCGACGCCGCGATCTCCTCCACATGGTGCGTCACCATCACCGTCGTCAGCTCCGGGCGGCGGGCCCGCAGGTCGTCGATGACCCGCAGGAGGCCTTCGCGGCCGGGGAGGTCGAGGCCGGTGGTGGGTTCGTCGAGAAGCAGTAGTTCCGGTTCGCTGATGAGCGCACGCGCGATGATCGTGCGGGCGCGCTCGCCCTGCGAGAGCGCCGACCAGTGACGATCGCGGGCGGTGGCCATGCCCGTCAACTCCAGAAGTTCGTCCCGGCGCGCGAGTTCCACGGGTGTCGGCTGCCAGCGCGGGAGCAGCCCGTTGGAGGCTGTGAGGCCCGACAGGACCAGCTCGTCCACCGGAAGATCGCCGAGCCGGTGACGCGGATCCACCCAGCCGATGCGGCGGCGCAGCCGGGCCAGCTCCACCCTCCCCAGGCGCTGGCCGAGGATGTCGACGTGCCCGGTGCTCGGGTACCACCACCCGCCGGCCAGTTTGAGGGCGGTCGACTTGCCGGCGCCGTTGGGGCCGAGCACCGCCCAGTGGGATCCGGTGGGTACCTGCCACGTCACGTCCTCGATGAGGTGGGTGGACCCGCGCCGGACGGTGGCGCCATGAAGCGAGAGAGCATGCGTCATGGGGGCCAGCCTAGACTGGGGTGTCATGAGCAGCCTCTATGACGCCGTGGGTGGCGACGCCACCTTCTCCCGCCTCGTCGCCGGCTTCTACGCCCAGGTGAAAACAGACGACATCCTCGGGCCGATGTACCCCGACGATGACTGGGAGGGGGCGGAAAACCGCCTCACGTGGTTCCTCGCGCAGTACTGGGGCGGGCCTGCCACCTACAACGAGCAGCGCGGCGCGCCGATGCTGCGGCGCCGTCACTTCCCCTTCCCCGTCGACCGCGCGGCGGCGATCCGCTGGCTGGAGCTGATGAAGGTCTCCCTCGACGCCATCGACGAGGAGACGATCCCGCCCGCCTACCGCCACCAGATGTGGGATCACATGGAGCGGGTGGCGGCGATGCTCATCAACCGGGAAGATCCGGGAACGCCTCCCGCACAGGCTCACTGAGCAGCTCCCCACCCCGGGTCATCAGGCCCGGCGCCAGGCCGGGATGCTTATCGACGGCCCCGTCCACCCCGTCCGCGGCAATCGCCCGGACGTAGGGAAGTGTCGCCGAGGTGAGTGCGCGGGTGGAGGTGTTGGCCACCGCGCCCGGCATGTTGGGCACGCAGTAGAACAGGGAGTCATGGACCCGGTAGGTGGGCTCCTCGTGGGAGGTCTTGCGGGAGGACTCGAAGCAGCCACCCTGGTCGATGGCGACGTCGACAAGCACGGAGCCGGGCTTCATGCGGGCGACGAGATCGTCGCTGACCAGCGTCGGGGCCTTGGCTCCGGCGACGAGGACGGCGCCGATGACCAGGTCGGCGTCGATAAGCTCCGCCTCGACGGTCATCGGATCCGACAGCAGCGTGCGCACATTGCCCTGGTAGAGATCGTCGAAGCGGGCCAGCACGGCCGGATCCAGGTCGAGGACGGTGACCTGGGCGCGCAGGCCCTGGGCGATGGCCACCGCGGAGGCGCCGACCTGGCCGCCGCCGAGCACGACCACCTTCGCCGGTGCCGTGCCGGGCACCCCACCGAGGAGCACACCCCGCCCACCCTTGGAACTCATGAGGTGATGCGCCCCCTCCTGGACGGCCAGGCGGCCGGCGACCTGGGACATCGGGGTGAGCAGGGGCAGCCCGCCGCGCGCGTCCAGGACGGTCTCGTAGGCCAGGGCGGTGGTGCCGGCGTCGAGAAGCGCCTGCGTGCACTCCCGGGAGGAGGCCAGGTGCAGGTAGGTGAACAGGATCTGGTCCGCGCGGAGGAAACCGTACTCCTCCGGGAGCGGCTCCTTGACCTTGAGCACCAGGTCAGCGGCCCAGGCCTCGGCGGCGGTGTCGACGATGCGCACGCCCTGCTCCGCGTACTCGGCGTCGGTGAGAGACGACCCCTCCCCCGCCCCGGTCTGCACGAGCACCTCATGCCCCTCGGCGACGAGCGTGCCGGCACTGGTGGGGCCGAGGGCCACGCGGCCCTCCATGTTCATGATTTCCTTCGGGATTCCGATGCGCATGCACCCTGACCTTAGTCGCCGGGGACGGCTCGCAGCGGGGAAACTGCGGAGCGCAATCGCCGGGGGCGGCCTAGGATGACGGGCGTGCATGACTCACGGAGTGGCCTCGGGGATGTCGTCCGCAGTTTCGGTCTGCTCGGGGTGAGCGCTTTCGGCGGCCCTACGGCGCACCTGGGCTACTTCCGCGAGGAGTTCGTCACCCGCCGGGGATGGCTGTCGGAACGGGCCTACGCGGACCTCGTGGCCCTGGCGCAGTTCCTCCCCGGCCCCGCCTCCTCGCAGGTGGGGATGGCCCTGGGATACCACCGCGCCGGGTGGCCCGGGATGCTGGCGGCCTGGGTGATGTTCACCGCCCCCTCGGCGCTCATCCTCGCTGTCTTCGGCATGTTCATGCTGTCCGCGGGTGCCGACGCCGAGCAGGGATGGATCCGGGGACTGCTCGCCGCGGCGGTCGCCGTGGTCTTCCACGCTGTGTCCGGCATGGCCCGCAGCATGGCGAACACCCGGGTCACCGCCACCATCGCGGTCGTGTCCGGGCTGGTGGTGCTGGCGGTGCCCAGCCCTGTCACCCACCTGGCGGTGATCATCGCGGCCGGCGTGCTGGGGGTAATGGTGCTGCGGGGGTCTTCGGCTGGTGAGCCTGCGGAATCGGCGGCGGAGACCACCCGCCCGGTCAGCGCGCGGGCCGCCTGGGTGTGCCTGGTGTCGTTCTTCCTGCTGTTGGGCGGCCTGCTGCTGGCGGCCACCGCCGTCGGCGGCTACCTGCTCACCCGTGCGGCGGCCTACGTGCAGGCCGGGTCGCTGGTTTTCGGCGGCGGGCACGTGGTCCTGCCGCTGCTGGAGCGGCTGACCGTGGAGCCGGGGTGGCTGAGCAGCTCGGAGTTCCTCGCCGGATACTCGGCGGCCCAGGCCGTGCCGGGCCCGCTGTTCACCTTCGCCGCCTACCTCGGGGCGGTCGACGGTGGCTGGGCGGGTGCCGGGCTGGCGACGATCGCCATCTTCGCCCCCTCGGCGCTGCTCATGGTGGCGGGCCTGCACTTCTGGGGCCGCTGGCGCCACCTGCCCGCGCTCCGCTCGGCCTTCACCGCGATCAACGCGGCGGTGGTCGGGCTGCTGGGCGCCGCCTTCTGGGATCCGGTGCTCACCCACGGGGTCACCGGGATCGCGTCACTGACCATCGCCGCCGCCTGCTGGCTGGGGCTGGCCCAGTGGAAGCTGCCCCCGTGGTCGATTGCTCTCGGCGCGGCTCTGGCCGGCTGGCTGCTGCTCTAGG
>NZ_JAUNRW010000022.1 GCF_030535495.1 Corynebacterium sp. | reverse complement strand
ATCCTCGTGGTCGCCGCCACCGACGGCCCGATGCCGCAGACCCGCGAGCACGTGCTGCTGGCCCGCCAGGTCGGCGTCCCCTACATCCTCGTCGCCCTGAACAAGTGCGACATGGTCGACGATGAGGAGATCATCGAGCTCGTCGAGATGGAGGTCCGCGAGCTGCTGGCTGAGCAGGACTACGATGAGGACGCCCCGATCGTCCACATCTCCGCACTGGGCGCCCTCAACGGCGAGCAGAAGTGGGTCGACTCCGTCATCGAGCTCATGCAGGCCTGCGATGACAACATCCCGGACCCGGAGCGCGAGACCGACAAGCCGTTCCTGATGCCGGTCGAGGACATCTTCACCATCACCGGCCGCGGCACCGTCGTGACCGGTCGTGTCGAGCGTGGTCAGCTCAACGTCAACGAGGATGTCGAGATCATCGGCATCAAGGAGAAGGCCACCACCACCACCGTCACCGGTATCGAGATGTTCCGTAAGCTTCTCGACTACACCGAGGCCGGCGACAACTGTGGTCTGCTTCTCCGCGGTATCAAGCGCGAGGACGTCGAGCGCGGCCAGGTCATCATCAAGCCGGGCGCTTACACCCCGCACACCGAGTTCGAGGGTTCCGTCTACGTCCTGTCCAAGGACGAGGGCGGCCGCCACACCCCGTTCTTCGACAACTACCGTCCGCAGTTCTACTTCCGCACCACCGACGTCACCGGCGTCGTGAAGCTGCCGGAGGGCACCGAGATGGTCATGCCGGGCGACAACGTCGACATGTCCGTCACCCTGATCCAGCCGGTCGCCATGGACGAGGGCCTGCGCTTCGCTATCCGCGAGGGCTCCCGCACCGTCGGCGCTGGCCGCGTCACCAAGATCATCAAGTAAGTACCGCTTACTGATCTGACTGCTAGGGTCCGGTGGGTTTATCCCACCGGGCCCTTTCAGATTCCGGGGACCATGCGGTATCTTCTACCGCATGCTCAGAACCATTCTCGGCGCCAAGATCCACCGCGCCACCGTCACCCAGGCCGACCTGAACTACGTCGGCTCCGTCACGGTGGACGCCGACCTGCTGGCCGCGGCGGGTCTCATCGAGGGGGAGAAGGTCGCGATCGTGGACGTCACCAACGGTGCACGTCTGGAGACCTATGTCATCACCGGCCGTCCGGGGACCGGCGAGATCTGCATCAACGGTGCCGCCGCGCACCTCATCCACCCCGGAGACATCGTCATCCTCATCTCCTACCTGCAGGCCACCTACGAGGAGGCGCTCGAGTACGAGCCGCGCATCGTCCACGTCGACGAGCACAACCGCATCGTGGCACTCGGCAACGACATCGCCGAGGCAGTGCCGGGTTCGGACACCGTGTCCGCCCGTATCTGATGCACGACCCGCGGGTGCTCGATGCCGTGCGACGGGTGTGGGAGGGGCACCCGGACATGTCTCTGCCGACGTTGTTCGCCATGCTGGCCAACCGCGGGGTCGGGTGGGGTGCCACCGACGAGGACCTGCTCCGCGAGCTCGCCGCGATGGAAAAGCTCCATCCCGCGGAACTTCCGCTTGTCGACGCCCGCGTCACCGCCCGCTACCTCGTGATCACCGAGGCTCCTGCACACCGGGTGATGGTGGACCCGTGGCGGGTCATCGTGCGTCGGCCGGGGGTGACGGCGCAGCCCGGCGTGTGGCGTTATGCCACCGTACGGCCCGCTGTCATCGGCGGGCCGTTGGTGGTCACCTCCGCGGACGGCGTCGATCATCGACTGGGCGTGCTCACCCGTATGACGCTGCTCGATGACATCCCGACGTCGACGGTGGACTCTTTGAGCGGTCTCCGGCGGCGGACGATGGGTGACGCTGTCTACCTCGTCATCCTCGACGACGATTCCCAGGTGGTGCTCTCCCACGGATTCGAGCACTTCGTGGCCGGCAGACGCGCGCTGCACCAGGACTCCCGTGCCTGGGAGCAGCTGGTGGCGTGTGAGGCGGGGCAGGCGCTGGTGATGCAGCCGCCCGGTGGGGGTCCGGAACACCACCTCGCGCCGGTACGGGAGATCCTCACCGTCGAGCAGTGACGCCATTCACAGATGTGTCGCGGAGTGATCTCATGTCCGGTCGACGGCGGGCGGATTGTGTTTCGGGGTGGTGACGTGCTTTAATACATGGGTTGCCTTAACACGGCGTCTGCTCGAGCGCAGCTTGAGAACAGATCGTCGCTGGTAGGGCGAACATGACACCTTCGTCAGGCAGTCCGTCAGGACAGGCTGGGAAGGCTCCGCACATCGGGTCAAGGTCACCGACTTCAGGTTGGACACACCCGAGCGTGGAGACCGGAGAAGGGGCATGGCAAATAAACAGCGGCAGTATACGAGGGCCCACGCTTATCGCGAGATAACGTTCCCTTCCTACCTGACATACACGGGTCTTGTACCCCGTCAGGAGTGCTCCCGGTGATGTTGTTTGTCAGTTCGACGTGAACAGCCCCGGAGACCTCCCGGCCAGTCATGGCAGTCAGAAACTGGCGTTGCGCCCAGGCCCCATAGCCCGGACAACGTTATAGAGAAATCGAGAAGCGAATTCCCACCGCTCCATCATGGATGTGGGACGAAGCGAGGAAGAGGATAAGCGTGGCCGGACAGAAGATCCGCATTCGGCTTAAGGCCTACGACCACGAGGCGATCGACGCATCCGCAAAGAAGATCGTCGAGACCGTCACCCGTACGGGTGCCCGCGTCGTTGGCCCGGTGCCGTTGCCCACCGAAAAGAACGTGTACGCCGTTATTCGTTCTCCCCACAAGTACAAGGATTCTCGCGAGCACTTCGAGATGCGCACCCACAAGCGCCTGATCGACATCCTCGACCCGACGCCGAAGACGGTTGACGCTCTCATGCGCATCGACCTTCCGGCCAGCGTCGACGTGAACATTCAGTGATCGACGAGATACTTGGCGGAGAATAGATAATGAGTGAAAACGAGATCAAGGGCATTCTGGGCACCAAGCTCGGCATGACCCAGGTCTTCGACGAGGAGAACCGCGTTATTCCGGTGACCGTCGTCGAGGCCGGGCCGTGCGTCGTGACCCAGATTCGCACCCAGGAAACCGATGGCTACAACGCCATCCAGATCGCCTACGGCGACATCGACCCGCGCAAGGCCAACAAGCCGGCCGCAGGTCACTTCAAGAAGGCCGGCGTCACCCCGCGTCGCCACGTGACGGAAATCCGTATGGATGACGTCTCCGGCTACGAGGTCGGCCAGGACATCACCGTCGAGATCTTCGACGGCGTCCAGTTCGTCGACGTCACCGGTACCTCCAAGGGTAAGGGCTTTGCCGGCGGCATGAAGCGCCACGGCTTCGCCGGTCAGGGTGCCTCCCACGGTAACCAGGCCGCTCACCGCCGTCCCGGTGGTATCGGCGCTGCCGCGACCCCGGGTCGCATTTTCAAGGGCAAGCGCATGGCCGGCCGCATGGGTACTGACCGCGTCACCACCCAGAACCTCAAGGTTCAGAAGATTGACGCCGATGCCAACCTGCTGCTCATCAAGGGCGCAATCCCGGGCAACCGTGGTGGCATCGTGACCGTTAAGACCGCAGTGAAGGGCGGTGCTCACGCATGACCAATCTGAAGCTCGACGTCCACACCGCTGACGGTAAGACCGACGGCCAGGTTGAGCTGCCGGCCGAGATCTTCGACCGCGAGGTGTCCATCGCTCTGATGCACCAGGTCGTCAACGCCCAGCTCGCCGGAGCCCGCCAGGGCACCCACTCCACCAAGACCCGTGCTGAGGTCCGTGGTGGTGGCCGCAAGCCGTACCGTCAGAAGGGAACCGGCCGCGCCCGTCAGGGCTCGATCCGCGCACCGCACTACGCCGGTGGTGGTATCTCCCACGGTCCGAAGCCGCGCGACTACAGCCAGCGCACCCCCAAGAAGATGAAGGCCGCCGCACTCGCAGGCGCCCTGTCCGATCGCGCTCGTAACGCACGTATCCACGTGATCACCGAGCTCGTCCCGGGTCAGTCCCCGTCGACCAAGTCGGCACGCACCTTCATCGAGCGCCTGACCGACCGCAAGTCGGTTCTGCTGGTCGTCGGCCGCGAGGACCTCAACGCCCGCCGCAGCGCCAACAACCTGCCCGGTGTCCACATCCTGGACGCCAGCCAGCTGAACACCTACGACGTCCTCAAGTCGGACGATGTCGTGTTCTCCGTTGAGGCCCTGCACGCCTTCATCAACCGCAACAATGTTGCGGACCAGGAGGAGAACTAATGGCCAAGATCGCCAACCCGCGCGACATCATCATCGCGCCGGTCGTCTCGGAGAAGTCCTACGGTCTGATGGAGCAGAACGTCTACACGTTCCTCGTCGACCCGGCCTCCAACAAGACCCAGATCAAGATTGCCGTGGAGCAGATCTTCGGCGTGAAGGTGGATTCCGTCAACACCGCCAACCGTGAGGGCAAGCGCAAGCGCACCCGCACCGGTTACGGTCAGCGCAAGTCCACCAAGCGCGCCTACGTGACGCTCCGTGAGGGCAGCGACTCCATCGACATCTTCGGCGGCTCCGCCTCCTAAGGGTCGAGAGAAAAGGACACATTATGGCTATTCGTAAGTACAAGCCGACAACCCCGGGTCGCCGTCAGAGCTCCGTCTCCATGTTCGACGAGATCACTCGTTCGACCCCGGAGAAGTCTCTGCTGCGCCCGCTGCACAAGACCGGCGGCCGCAACGTGCACGGCCACATCACCACCCGTCACAAGGGTGGCGGCCACAAGCGTCGCTACCGCGTCATCGACTTCCGTCGCAACGACAAGGACGGCGTGCTGGCCAAGGTCGCTCACATCGAGTACGACCCGAACCGCACCGCCAACATCGCGCTGCTCCACTACTTCGATGGTGAGAAGCGCTACATCCTGGCCCCCAAGGGCCTGAAGCAGGGCACCATCGTCGAGTCCGGCGCCAACGCCGACATCAAGGTGGGCAACAACCTGCCGCTGCGCAACATCCCGACCGGTACCACCATCCACAACGTCGAGCTGAAGCCGGGCGCCGGCGCCAAGCTCGCACGTTCCGCTGGTGCGTCCATCCAGCTGCTGGGTAAGGAGGGCACCTACGCGGTTCTGCGTATGCCGTCCTCCGAGATCCGCCGCGTTGACATCCGCTGCCGCGCCACCGTCGGTGAGGTCGGCAACGCCGAGCAGATCAACATCCGCTGGGGCAAGGCCGGCCGTATGCGCTGGAAGGGCGTCCGCCCGACCGTCCGTGGTGTCGTCATGAACCCGGTCGACCACCCGCACGGTGGTGGTGAGGGTAAGACCTCGGGTGGTCGCCACCCGGTGTCGCCGTGGGGCCAGAAGGAAGGCCGCACCCGCAACCCGAACCGCTACTCCAACAACATGATCGTGCGTCGTCGCCGGTCCAACAAGAAGCGCTAAGAGGAGGTAAACGATATGCCACGCAGCCTTAAGAAGGGCCCGTTCGTCGATGAGCACCTCCTCAACAAGGTGGATGCTCAGAACGAGGCCGGCACCAAGCAGGTCATCAAGACCTGGTCCCGCCGCTCCACCATTCTCCCGGACTTCATCGGCCACACCTTCGCCGTCCACGACGGTCGCAAGCACGTGCCGGTGTTCGTGGACGACTCCATGGTCGGTCACAAGCTGGGCGAGTTCGCACCCACCAAGACCTTCAAGGGTCACATCAAGGACGACAAGAAGGGACGTCGATAGCGATGAGTGACACCATCACCTCCGCACGCGCGACGGCCAAATACGTCCGCACCTCCTCGATGAAGGCTGGCCGCATTCTGGACCTCGTCCGCGGCAAGTCCGTCTCCGAGGCACTCGCGATCCTGAAGTACGCTCCGCAGGATGCAGCCAAGGCCATCGCCAAGGTTGTCGCCTCCGCAGCCGCCAACGCCGAGAACAACTTCGGCCTGGACCCGCGCACCCTGGTCATCTCCGAGGCCTACGCCAACGAGGGTCCGACCATGCGTCGCTTCCAGCCGCGCGCTCAGGGCCGTGCTTTCCAGATCCGCAAGCGCACCAGCCACATCACCGTTGTGGTTGAGAGCCAGAAGGAAGGGGCCAAGTAGTGGGCCAGAAGATTCATCCTCACGGCCTCCGGCTGGGCATCACTTCCGACTGGAAGTCCCACTGGTTCGCCGAGAAGAGCTACGCAGATTACGTCGCCGAGGACATCAAGATCCGCGATTTCCTGTCCAAGGGACTGGAGCGCGCCGGTATCGCCGATGTCGTCATCGAGCGCACCCGTGACCGCGTCCGCGTCGACATCCACACCGCCCGCCCGGGCATCGTGATCGGTCGCCGCGGTGCTGAGGCCGACCGCATCCGCCGTGAGCTGGAGAAGCTCACCGGCAAGATGGTCGCCCTCAACATCCTCGAGGTCAAGAACATCGACGCCAACGCCGCACTGGTCGCCCAGTCCGTCGCTGAGCAGCTGGTCAACCGTGTCGCGTTCCGTCGCGCCATGCGTAAGGCCATCCAGTCCGCCATGCGCCAGCCGCAGGTCAAGGGCATCAAGGTTGTCTGTGCGGGTCGTCTCGGCGGTGCCGAGATGGGCCGCGTGGAGCGCTACCACGAGGGTCGCGTTCCGCTGCACACCCTGCGCGCCGAGATCGACTACGGCACCGCAGAGGCCCACACCACCTTCGGCCGTATCGGCGTCAAGGTGTGGATCTACAAGGGTGACGTCGTCGGCGGTCGTCGCGAGTCCGAGATCAACGCACCGGCTGAGCGCCGTGGCCGTGGCGATCGCAACGCACGTCCGCGTCGCGGTGGCCAGCGTCGTCAGCGCGCCGAGCAGAAGCAGGAGGGCTAAGAATGCTTATCCCCAAGCGCGTGAAGTTCCGTCGCCAGCACCGTCCGAACCGTTCGGGCGTGTCCAAGGGCGGCAACAGGATCAACTTCGGTGACTACGGCATCCAGGCTCTCGAGCCGGCCTACGTCACCAACCGTCAGATCGAGTCCGCACGTATCGCCATCAACCGCCACGTCAAGCGTGGTGGCAAGGTGTGGATCAACATCTTCCCGGATCGTCCGCTGACCCAGAAGGCACTCGGTGTGCGTATGGGTTCCGGTAAGGGCGCCGTCGAGAAGTGGGTCGCCAACGTCAAGCCGGGTCGCATCCTCTTCGAGATGTCCTACCCGGATGAGGCCACCGCCCTCGAGGCTCTGCGCCGCGCCGGCCAGAAGCTGCCCTGCAAGGTCCGCATCATCAAGAAGGAGGACCAGTTCTAATGGCAACCGGTACCCCTGCTTTCGAGTTCCGCGAGCTTGACGCCGCCGAGCTGGAGACCCGCCTCACTGAGGCCAAGGAAGAGCTGTTCAACCTGCGCTTCCAGCTGGCCACCGGTCAGCTGACCAACAACCGCCGCCTTCGCACGGTCAAGCGCGACATCGCCCGCATCTACACCGTCATCCGCGAGCGTGAGCTGGGCCTGTCCGTCGTTCCGGGAGCTGAGGCTTAAATCATGAGTGAGGCAAACGTGAACGAGAACAAGAAGGAGAAGGGCGCTCGCAAGATCCGCACCGGCTACGTGGTTTCTGACAAGATGCAGAAGACCATCGTCGTCGAGCTGGAGGATCGCAAGCAGCACGCCCTCTACGGCAAGATCCTGCGCACCAACTCCAAGGTGAAGGCGCACGACGAGGACGAAGTTGCCGGCATCGGCGACCGCGTCCGCATCCAGGAGACCCGTCCGCTGTCCAAGGACAAGCACTTCCGTCTCATCGAGATCGTCGAGAAGGCCAAGTAAGCCTTCCTTCCCCTGAGAAGCCCTCCGCTTTCCCGAACACATCGGGAGACCGGGGGGCTTTTCGCTGCGCACGACCACCGGGGGAAATAGGGGGTGGAATATCCGGGGATACCCTGAGGCTTTTTCTCTCATAGGGGCCTATGGTCATTCCTGTGAATCCTTCTACTCTTCTGTCGGACCGCCGGGTGATCATCTCTCTGGCGGTTGTGCTAAGTCTCCTCGTCGCCGGAGTTGCCTGGGCCCTGCTGCGCTCCGGGCCGGAACGCAGTGTCGCCGCGAACGAGTACACCGAGCTCGCGCCCAAGGAGGTCGTGTCGAAGGTACCGGTGACCGGCACGATCGAGTCCCGGCATTCCGTCGCGTTGTCCACCCCGCTCAGCGGGCCGGTGGAGACGGTGCACGTCCGCGTCGGCGACCGCGTCCAGGAAGGCCAGATTCTCGCCGAGATCGATGTCTCGGCCGTGCAGAAGGAGATCGACTCCCAGCTGGCCCAGCAGATCACCGCGGACGCCTCCAATCTCAGCGCCGTGGAGAACGCGCAGCAGCAGTACCAGCAGCTGCAGGAATCCGTGGAGCAAGGTCTCCACCCGCAGATCACCGCCGCGCAGTCCGGACTACGGCAGGCAGACGGGCAACTCACGGAGGCGGAGCAGGTGTTCGCCGATAAGCGGGCGAACGTGGACCAGGGGGCCGAGCCGGAGCTGCACACCCAGGCGGCGGCTGTCGAGACCGCCCGCCGGGACGTGTTCACCGCCGCCCTCGAAGCGGCGCGGGCGGGAATGGCGACCGTCAATGCGGCGCTGAGCCCCGAGGCGGAGACCATCACCCCGCTCCTCGGTGAACTGGAGTCGGATCACCGCTACGCCGGCGCCAACCGCAATCTCACCACGGCGCAGGAGAACTACGAGATCACCCTGCGCCGCATCGACCAGGAGCTGGCCACCCAGCAGCGTGCCGTGGCCCAGGCCTTCGCCGCCAAGACGGAGGCGGCCGTGGCTCTGGAGGTGGCGCAGCTGGCTGCCCGCCAGCAGCTGGACACGAACGCCACGGCGGTGGAGCAGGCGCGGCGCGGCATGGCGGCCGCGCAGTCTGCAGCCGGCCAGCAGGTCAGCCGCCTGCAGGTGGACATCGCCGCGCGGGAGGCGCGGGCGCCCATGGCCGGGGTGGTCACCGCCGTCGGCGCCAAGGAGGGAACCCCGGCGGCCGGACCGCTGGTGACCGTCGCCGATCCCGATCGCCTCGTCCTCAAGGCCAAGGTCAAGGAACTCGAGGCGGGGAAGCTGAAGGTGGGTAACGAGGTCTCCTTCACCACCCCGTCGACCGGCTCCCGGGAGTTCCGGGGACGGGTGATCAGCGTGTCGCCGGTGGCGGAGAGCGCCCCCGCCGAGGCCTCCGCGCAGACCCCGCGCCCGGAGTTTCCCGTCGAGGTGGAGGTGACCGGGGACATCAAGGAGCTGCGTATCGGAGGCAGCGCCAAGGCCCAGATCATCGCAGAGAAGGCGGACAAGGCCCTGGCGGTGCCCCGCGAGGCACTCGTCGACGACAACGGGAAGTACTCCGTCCTGGTCCTGCGCCCCTCCGGAGGCCACCATGAGGTGACCAAGGTACCGGTGACAGTGGGTATCCTCACGGACTTCGAGGCCACCGTGACCGGCGTCAAGGCCGGCGATAAGGTGCTCAATCAGGCCGCCAACCACCGCGATTCCGTGGGGCAGCAGGTGAAGGTCGGGTGAGTGCGCTCATCGAGATGCGCGGCATCGTCAAACGCTTCAACGAAGGCACGCCGGCGGAGATCACCATCCTGCACGGATGCGATGTCGACGTGCAGGAAGGCGAGTTCGTCTCCGTCATCGGCGCCTCCGGTTCGGGCAAATCGACGCTGATGAACATCATCGGCCTGCTCGATCAGCCGACCTCCGGGACCTACCACCTCGGGGGGACGGACGTACTCGCCGTCGCCGATGACGACCTCGCGCAGCTGCGCAGTCGCAAAATCGGCTTCGTGTTCCAGAACTTCAACCTCATCGGGCGTATCGACGCCGCGAAGAACGTCGAGATGCCCATGATGTACGCGGGTGTTCCCCCGCGCGAGCGGGCGGAGCGTGCCCGCGAGCTGCTTGATCTCGTCGGTATGGGGGACCGCACCGGGCATCTGCCCAATGAACTCTCCGGTGGTCAGAAACAGCGCGTGGCCATCGCCCGTTCACTGGCGAACTCCCCGGATCTGCTGCTGGCCGACGAACCCACCGGTGCCCTGGACTCCGCCACCGGCCGCCTGGTCATGGACCTGTTCCATGACCTGCACCGGGATCACGGGATGACCATCCTGTTCATCACCCACAACCCGGAGCTGGCCGGCGAAACCGGGCGCATCATCACCATGAAGGACGGACTCATCGCATGAATCTGCAGGAATCCGTCTCCCTGGCCCTGGGCAGCCTGCGCACCAACAAGATGCGATCCATGCTCACCCTCCTGGGAGTCATCATCGGTATCGGCTCAGTCATCGCGATCATGACCCTGGGCAAGGCGATGCAGGCGCAGACGATGTCCAGCCTGGAGCAGTTCGGCGTCAATGACATCACGCTGCAGGTCCAGTCCCGCGACCAGGCCGGCGGCACCGACCCGATGTTCAACACCGAGCCGGTCGAGCCGTCCTCCAAGCTCACCCCGGACATGGTCGACGAGCTGCGCATGCATTTCGCCGACCGTGCCGAAGGTGTGGCGATCGAGGCCGGCAGCTCCACCGCCACCCTCACCCGGGGACTGTCCACGGGTTCCGCCAGGATGAGCTTTGTCAACGGCGACCATCTCGCGATGCAGAAGCACTCGCTCACGGCGGGGCGTCTGCTCAACGCGGATGACGTCACCGGTGACCGGGCGGTGGCGGTGATCTCCCCTGAGCTCGTGGAGACCTTCTTCAACGGTGATCCGGCATCCGCGCTGGGCCAGGACATCGACGTCGAGGTCGACGGGCAGTATGCGACGTTCCAGGTGGTGGGCACCTACGGGAAATCCGAGAAGACGTCCGTTCTCGTGGGGTCCACGGACGAGGCCCTCCTCTACGCCCCGTACACCACGCAGAACCGCGTCTCGACGAAGCCGACCGAGGCTTTCGACCAGGTCCGGTTGCGGGTGGGTCCCGGAGCAGATTCCGCCCAGCTCTCGCAGGATGTCCAGTCGTGGGCTGAGCGCCGATACGCCGATGACCCGGACTACACCGCCAAGGTCCTGGACACCAAGAAGGAGGTGGAGCAGCTCAACCAGACGATGGCGATGATGAGTGTGGCCATCTCCGCCATCGGCGGTATCTCCCTGCTGGTCGGTGGTATCGGAGTCATGAACATCATGCTCATCACGGTCACCGAGCGCACCCGCGAGATCGGTGTCCGCAAGGCCCTGGGTGCCACGCGGCGGGCGATCCGCATGCAGTTCGTCGTCGAGGCGATGATCGTCTGCCTCATCGGCGGGCTCATCGGTGTGCTGCTCGGTGGCGGGCTGGGCATGCTCGGGGCGCAGCTGCTGGGGCAGTTCGTTCTGCCACCGGTGGGAGCAGTGGTCGTCTCGCTCCTGTTCGCCCTCGGCATCGGCCTGTTCTTCGGTTACTACCCGGCGAACAAGGCCGCCAAGCTCGATCCCATCGAGGCGTTGCGCTACGAGTAGCGGCGGGGGGACCCGCCCGCAGGCTAGCGTCCCGCCGCCCGCCGGATGGAATCGAGAAACTCCAGGTAGCGGGCGCGGACCGCCAGCAGTGGTTCGACGACCTTGGCCTGGGAGATGGACCCGACCTCACGCCGCAGGGCACGCCGCGTGCGGTGTTTGACGCTGGAGCCGATCGCCAGGCCGAACACGCCGGTGAACATACCCAGCACGATGCCCAGCAGCAGACCGCCGACGATGAGCAGCGTCGGGATGGGCCAGCCCTCGATCTCGGGGATGATGTTGTCCATGAAGGGGTAGAGCACACCGGGCAGGAACGCGGCGAGCAGGTACCAGCCGATCCCCACCAGGGCGGCGACGAGAGCCAGCCACTGGATGATGGTGAACAGCCCCCACGCCTTCGACGGTTGGGCGGGCAGTCGGGTGCGTGCCGCCGCGCGGTCGAGTTCCTCGGGGAGCGTATCGACGATGCGTTCCGTCTCATCCACCACCGAACTCGCCCACCGATCCGGGAGGCCGGCGGCCACCGCCTCGGCATAACCACGCACCCCCCGGTTGGCCACGGCCTTGCCGGAGGCGTCGAGCTGCGGGATGGACGAACGGTGCACGCCGAGCTCATCGGCCTCTTCGCGCAGTCCCAGGCGTTTGAGTGGATCGGCGCGCAGGCGCAGCAGCCAGGAGGTGAGCAGCCAGCCGGTCTTCTGCCCCAGCCGTTTGCGGTAGGCGGCGGCGGTGATGGCGGCGAGGCGTTCGGCACCGGCGGCTTCGGCGAGGTGGTCGTCGAGACGCCGCTTGTCCATGGCGGTGACATCCGAGAGCTTCTGCTTCGTCACGAACGGCGCGGTGACCGTCTCCAGGTCCGCCTCGATGCGCGACTGCTGGGCCGAGTGCGCGGAGGCGACCTTCGCGATGGCCGTCCGCAGGTCGTCGACACCCGCGCCCGTGCGGGCGGAGGTGCGGATGACCTTGACCTTCTTCAGGCCGTCGTCGACAAGCAACTGCTCGAGGGACGAGGACACGCGCTGAGCATCATCGCCGGCGAGGCGGTCGGACTTGTTGAGCACCGCGAGCGTGACCGAGCTGTGGGAGGCATGGGGGCGGATGAAATGGTCGTGGATGATCGAGTCGGCGTACTTCTCCGGGTCGGTGACCCACACGAGTACGTCGACCTGGCCGGCCAGGCGGGTGGCGATCTCCCGGTGCACCGGCTCCACCGAGTCGAAGTCGGGCAGATCGAGCAGGATGACCGGCCCGGAACCGGGGGCGAACTCGCCGGAGCGGTTACGGCGGTCCTCCACCTGGAGCCAGTCGAGGAGTTCCTCCGAGCCCTGCGGATCCCACACGGCGGCCAGGGGGGAGGAGGTGGTGGGGCGGCGGGCGGCGGTCTTACCCAGGTCCTCGCCGACCACGGCGTTGAACAGGGAGGTCTTGCCGGAGCCGGTGGCACCGAAGAATCCGACGACCGTGTGCTCACCCGACAGGGCGCGGCGCTCGGAGGCGGCCTCGGCCACCCGGGCCAGGTCGGCGTGTTCGGCGGGGGAGAGCAGGCCCTCGCCGAGGGCGACGGCCTCCTGGAGCGCGTCCAGGCGCTCGGTGATGCTGCGCTTCTTCCGGAACATGCCTTACAGCCCTCCTGTCTGGGTGCGGACATCACGCTCGGCGGTCTCGGCGGCGGCCACCAGTGCGGTGGCCGAGGTGCCGGAGGTCAGTTCGTCGGTGATGTCCCAGTAGCGGGCGCGTTCCCCGTCGAGCAGCGCGGTGGTCCGCTCGTCGAGGTCCTCGCGGGCGCGGGTGGCCATGCGCCGCACCGCCTCCTCACCGAAGATCGTCTCCAGGAGTTTCTGCCCCACCACGGCCGAACCGCCGGCGATGGCGAGTTCGCCACCGGTCAGTCCCGCGGTGGAGGCGAAGACGACGAGCATGAGGGCGACCGTGGCGACGTTGAGCCCCAACGACATGATGCGCGCCTTCATGCGCTTGTCACCGGCCGTGGACTGAATCGTCTCCACGAGGCTGGCCTGCCAGTCACGGACCAGTTGGGCGGCCTTGTCGTCGATACCGGGGCTCGCGTGCGCGAGGGCCGGGTGCGCGGCGGCGCGCAGCTGCGGGGCCACCGATCCCAGGTGTGACCAGCTGCGGGTGGCTGCGGTCTCGGCCGCATCGACGATGACGGCGTGCAGGCCGGCCTCGATCTCCGTCTCCACCTCGCGCACCGGGGCGGGGCGACCGGAGAAGAAGGAACCGATGGCGTCGAGGGCGGCGGAGTACCACCGCTCGATGGTGCGGAACGCATCCGAGGTGCCCACGAAGTCCTGCCACCGCTGCAGCACCTCCTGGCGGAGCAGATTGCCGTCGGAGGTGGCGTCGATGACGTGCCGGCGGGCGGAGTCGTAGGTCTCGTCGAGGGCATCGCCGAGCAGCCCGGCGAACTCCTCCTGCCGCTGCTTCGTCGCTGCCAGGGCCTCCACGCGGCCGTTGACGCTGCCGAGCGCGCCGAGCACCGTCCGCGCGGCCATGGTGCGACGCGCCGCGGCGTCCTCCGCCAGGTGGTCGAGGTGCTCACGCAGCGTATCGACGAGCCCTTCCGGCAACAGCGTCTCCACCTGGCCCGCGTCGGGCACGGTGAACATGGTGGCCTCGCCGAGGCCGGCCTCCGCCATCATCCGGCGCAGATCCTCCGGCACGGTGGCCAGCGCGTCCTCGTCGACGCGGTTGAGCACGACGATGACCTCGATGTCGCGGCCGGCGGCGTCGTGCAGGAAGTTCCACACCAGCTGATCCGCATAGCGGGAGGGCGTGGTGACGAACACCCACAGGTCGGCCGCCGCGAGCAGCTGGGAGGCCAGGGCGCGATTGCGGTCGTCGATGGAGTCGAAGTCGGGGGCGTCGAGAAGCGCCAGCCCGGGGCTGATCGACTCGGTGGACACCAGGCGCAGCGAGGTCGCGGAGGGATTCGCGCCGGGCTCGCCCTGTTCCCGGGCCAGGCCGGGCAGGACGTGCGTGGAGTGGAACCACGCGGCGTCATTCGGATGGCTGACCAGGACCGGCTGGCGTGTGGTCGGGCGGATGACACCGGAGGTGGAGACCTGCCTGCCGACGATCGCGTTGACCAGCGTCGACTTGCCGGAGCCGGTGGAGCCGCCGACGACGGCCAACAGCGGGGCGTCGATGTTGGCCAGACGGGGCAGGATGTAATCGTCGATCTGGTCGGCGATGGCCCGGGCCTCTGCGGCGGCCTCCGGATTGGTGGAGAACTCGGTGGCGGCGACGGCATCACGCAGCGCGACCACGGAGTCGAGAGTTGTCTCAGTCACACCACTCATTCTGTCAGACGGTGCTCGGGAATAGTGCGATGTTGGACCGCCTCTGACAGTCTGGGGACATGACGCGGCGGATCTCACTCGTTGTCCTCGGCCTCCTCGCTGCCGTGGTACTTCCCCTGGTGCTGGTGGTGGCAGTCGCGGGCTGGCAACTGGCGGGCCTGGGCAGGGAGATCGAGGAGTACGACCGCCCGCCCACCGCCGATACCCAGGCCACCATGGACGCCGGCGGCGACATGGTGCGGTCGATGCAAGAGTTCGCCGCCGGATATCCGGGCGTCGACTGGACGGTGGACGGTGGGCCACACCGACGCAAGCAGGAGGTCGAGGTCCATCTGCACGCCACCGTCGGTGCAGCGGAGGCGTCCGATATCCGGGCGCTGCTGGAGGAGGTGCGCGCGAGGGAGCTGCCCGAGGCGCCGGTGCGCCTGGAGATCACCGGGCAGATCGCTGACCGGCCGGTCACCGTCACCGGGGCAGATCCCCGGGCCTGGGACGAGGTCGAAGTGGTGCTCGGCGCACCGCTGCCGGAGGGATCACGTCTTGTGATCACGCTGGATTCCACACCCTCCGTGGTCATTGACGATGAACGCCCGCGGGAACGTGAATGCACCGTCGACCGCAACCGGCAGACGCTGCTCGCGGACCTGGATGTCTCCTTCCACGCCCTGCGCGAGCTGGGCCAGCACACCGGGTGGTCACCCCCGGCGGACCCGTCACTGCGGATCACCCGCCGCCCCTGCGGTGCCGTCATGTCCCTGCATGACCCCGGCACAGGACGGATGGAGCAGCAGGAGGCCCTGGCAGATATCGTCGCTGACATCCCGGACGGGCTCCTGATCTCCGGTGTGCACACCAACCCACCCCGCGGCGATCGCGGCGCGGCAGACGCCGCCGGGCCACTGCTGCTGCAGGTTTCCCCCGTCGCGGGAGGAGAACCCGGCCACGCAGAGACAGCGGAACTCCGGGAGCGGGTCGAAGAGCGGTGGCCCGGTCCGGAGGTGCAGATCAACGGCCGTCGGTGATTTGGATTCCCACCAGCCGATATGGTTGAATGTCGAGGTTGACCGAGCTGGTCGGTGACGCGTGCATTTTCCGGGCGCGACGCCGAGACCCTTCGACGCCCGCGCGGCGTTCGTCGATAAGCGAGGACAGCAGCAGTACATAGACCAGGTGCGTACAGGCCGGAAATCTGACGCACATCAATCCAGGTCAAGGAGACCCATCGTGATCCAGCAGGAATCGCGTCTCAAGGTCGCCGACAACACCGGTGCACGGGAAATTCTGTGCATCCGCGTGCTCGGCGGCTCCGGACGACGCTTTGCTGGCATTGGTGACGTTATCGTCGCCACTGTCAAGGAGGCCACCCCGGGTGGCAACGTGAAGGCCGGCGAAGTCGTCAAGGCCGTCATCGTCCGCGCCAAGAAGGAGACCCGTCGTACCGACGGCTCCTACATCCGCTTTGATGAGAACGCTGCCGTCATCATCAAGCCCGACAACGAGCCCCGTGGTACCCGTATCTTCGGCCCTGTCGCCCGCGAGCTGCGCGACAAGAAGTTCATGAAGATCGTGTCCCTGGCTCCGGAGGTGATCTAGTTGAAGATCCACAAGGGCGATATGGTCCTCGTCATCTCTGGCCCCGATAAGGGCGCCAAGGGCAAGGTCATCCAGGCTTTCCCGAAGACCGACAAGGTCCTCGTCGAGGGCGTCAACCGCATCAAGAAGCACGTCGCCAACTCCGCTCAGGAGCGCGGCGCTCAGTCCGGCGGCATCGTGACCCAGGAGGCTCCGATCCACGTCTCCAACGTGATGGTCCTCGATTCCGACGGCACCCCGACCCGCGTCGGCTACCGCCTCGACGAGAACGGCAAGAAGGTCCGTGTCTCGCGTCGTAACGGGAAGGACATCTAGGCATGAGCGAGAACTACACCCCCCGTCTGAAGACCCGCTACCGCGAGGAGATCCGCACCAAGCTCGGTGAGGAGTTCTCCTACGAGAACATCATGCAGATCCCCGGCGTCGAGAAGGTCGTCGTCAACATGGGCGTCGGCGAGGCTGCCCGCGACTCCAAGCTGATCAACGGTGCCCTCGAGGACCTCACGCTGATCACCGGCCAGAAGCCGCAGCTGCGTCGCGCCAAGACCTCCATCGCCAACTTCAAGCTGCGTGAGGGCATGCCGATCGGCGCCCGCGTCACCCTGCGTGGCGACCGCATGTGGGAGTTCCTCGACCGTCTGCTGACCGTCGCCCTCCCGCGTATCCGTGACTTCCGCGGCCTGTCGGACCAGCAGTTCGACGGCCACGGCAACTACACCTTCGGCCTCACTGAGCAGACCATGTTCTACGAGATCGACGTCGACAAGGTTGACCGTCCGCGTGGTATGGACATCACCGTGGTCACCTCCGCGACCAACAACGACGAGGGTCGTGCTCTGCTCCGCGAGCTCGGCTTCCCGTTCAAGAAGTAACCACTTCTTCTCGACGCCCTCTTCCCTCCGGGGAAGGGGGCGTTCGTCGTCTGTGCCGGGCGGGGCTGGTTCAATGTCAGGTATGCAACCCATCCATGCCAGCGCGAGCGCCGCGATCACCGCCAAGGTCGCGCTTTTCGACGCCGACCTGCCCCGCTTCGCCGTCCGCTCCGTCCTCGCCGGCGCCTACCTGACACTGGGCACCGCGTTCGCAGTGGTGGCGGGCGCGGCCGTGGAGGCGCTGGCCCCCGGCCTGGGAGCCGTCGTCTTCGCGCTGCTGTTCGGGCTGGGCCTGTTCTCCATCGTCGTCCTGGATTCGGAGCTGGCCACCGGCAACATGATGTCGATGTCCTACGGGGTGGTCTCCCGCCTGGTGACGGTCCCAAAGGCTGTCTGGCTGCTGGTGGTGTGCACCGTGTGCAACCTCGTCGGGGCCCTGCTGGTGGGTGTGGCACTCGGGCAGGCGGCGAAGTTCACGGGCCTGACCCCGGATCACCTGCTGGGGATGCTCAGCTCGGGCAAGCTGGACAAGGGGCCGGGCCAGGCACTGGTGGAGGCGGTGCTGGCCAATTTCGTGGTGAACATGGGGGTGCTGGCGGCGCTGCGGACACCGGACATCACCGCGAAGTTCTTCACCATCGTGCCCATCATCGCGATCTTCGTCGGGTTGGGCCTGGAGCACGTCATCGCCAACTTCTCCCTGTTCAGCCTCGCGCTGTTCTCCCTGCCCGAGGTGCTGAGCGCGGGCGGGGTGGCGCTCAACTGGACTGTTGTCTGGGTGGGCAACCTCATCGGCGGCGGCCTGCTCATCGGCGGGGTCTACGCCTGGCTCAACAAGACCTCGGCATAGGCGGCCCGGCCGCGGTTCATCGCCAGGAACAATCCGGCGATGGTGATCACGATGAGCAGGGGCAGCAGGCGGAAGGCGAGGGTGAAATCCCCCGTGAGATCCTGGGCCCAGCCCCACAGCGGAGTACCGGCGGCGGTGCCCACCGAGAATGCGGTGGCACCGACACCCCAGATCGCCGGGTAGTCCCGGGCGCCGAAGGCCACCGCCCCGGCCAGCGGGGGGATGACTGTGCCGTTGGCGGTACCCGCGGAGATGCCGATCATGCACAGCACGAGGATCCACATCGACGTGGTGCCCGGCATGGCGAGGAAGGCGGCCGCGCACAACCCGAGGGTGATGAGCATGGCCCACCGCAGGCCGAGGACATCGACGAGGACGCCGAGGATGATCTTCCAGAACACCAACCCCAGGGTGATGATCATCATGAGCGGGCCGATGGCGGCGGGCAGACCGATGAGATCGAGATGCACCGACAACGACTGCACGACCGCGATGATGATCCCGAGCAGCACGATCATGAGGTAGAAGAGGTGGAACCAGGGGCTGCGCATCGCCTGTCCGAAGGTCATTCCGGGTTCGCTGGTGGGGGTCTCCCGTTGTGGCGCCAGCCCGCCGTAGGGGAGCAGTCCCACATCGGAGGGCTGGTTCCGGATGAGCAGGAACGTGGGCGCGATGGTGAACATACCCATGATGGCGGCGAGTACGAGGAATCCGGTGCGCCATCCCGCGCCCGCGCCGATGACGAGCGGGATGAGCAGACTCATCACCGCGCCACCGACGCCGGTGCCGGCGAGAACGACACCCATCGCCAGGCCGCGGCGGGCGACGAACCAGGTGTTGACCAGGACGACGGGGACGAACATGCATCCCAACCCGACTCCGAATCCCAGGAGGGCCCCGGAGAGGTAGAAGTGCCACAGCACCCGCGAGAGGGAGAGTCCGATCAGACCGACGGTAGAGATCACACCGCCGACAAGGAGGATCCGGCGGGCACCGAGCGGTGTCATGAGGCGGCCGGACAGTGGCATCGCCAGCGCTGTCGCCACCGCCAGCAGGCTGTAGTAGATCTGGAAGGAACCGGTGTCGAATCCCAGGTCGCGGGTGATGAAGGGGGTGAAGATGCTGAGGATGGACAGGGGGATGGCGTTGGCGACCATCACCAGAAACGCACCGGTGGCGACGAGCACGTAGGGGCGGGGGGATCCTGTCACAGGGGTGGACATGTCCGGATGAGTTCTTTCTCGGGGCGGGCCCGGAATGGGCGCAGGAAGTGGGGCAGAAAGGTGGAGGGGTGGCGACGGGCCCGGGTGAGGAATCCGGCGACCTCGGAGGTGAGGTACTGGCCGAACATCACTCCGATGGCCAGGGCCATGGCGGTCGACAGCGCCTGCAGCAGCAGAGTGATACCGTCGTTGATGTCCGTACCCCACGACAGCAGGCCCCGGTAGAGGAGCAGGCCGGGGAACATGAGGATGATGGCGATGCTGGCCAGGTTGGCGGCCGGGATGCGCATGAGCCCGCCGAGGACGGGGGAGACGAGCCCGGCGAACAGTGCGGCCACGCCGGAGGCCCACACAGCATCCGCTCCGAACTGGCTGAGCAGATAGAAGCTGAACCACGTACCGCAGGTGAGCACGGCGGCTGCGGGCATGGCCTGGAGGCGCAGTCCGGCGACGATACAGAAGGAGCAGGCGGTGAGGGTGGCGGCGATAAGCATCACCCAGACCGGGTGCGGGGCGACATCGACATCGCTGCCCACGGTGAGGTGGATGTCGGCCAGCGCGAGGATGCGCATGCCGAGCTGGACTCCGACGATGAGTCCGATCGTGTTGACGAACGCCTCGATGAGGCGCCCGGTGCCGGTGAGATACCACCCGGTGAGCAGATCCTGCACCGCTCCGGTGGAGGTCATGCCGGCGAGCATGATCATGATGACGGCGACCACGACCTGGGAACCGTCGGCGGTGGGGTGGACGGCCACCACCACCGCCGCCGACAGTGCGGCGGTGAAACCGGAGATGATCTGCAGGAAAAACGACGGCCAGCGCCGGGCGCCGAGGATGGTGAACACCCAGTGGACGACGATGTTCGCCACGAAGGCCACACCGGCCGCCAGCCAACCGGCCCCGAAGATGACCGCCACCAGGGCACCGGCCACACCACAGATGAGGCGGATGACCCCGGTGCCGTAGCGGGGAGTGGCGTGTTCCAGGGCGTGGACCCGGGCGAGTGCCTCATCGAGGGTGAGGGTGCGGGCGACGAGGTAGTCGTCGAGTAGCCGGGCGAGCTCGGTGTAGGAACCGAAATTGAAGTCGCGGCCCGGAATCGCCTCGATCCACACATGGGGTTTGCCGTAGACGTCGCGGTAGGTGATGACGATCTGGTTGTAGGTGACGTCCGCTCGCACCCCCTGCAGGCCGTCATGCTCGGTGATCGCGATGATGGCGCGGACCACCTCGGAGGCGGCGGCGGTGTTGGCCAGCATGAGGCGTGACATCGTCGCTGCGAAGTGCAGGGACTTGCCCAGATTCTCGGCAGCGTGGGTCACTGCGGGCTCCAGGTGGTGGTGGATTCGCGGACGACGAGTTCGGGGGCCATGACCTCGATGCGTGGGGGGCTCTGCGGCTCGGCGATGCGGCGACGCAGCGACTCGAGAGCGGCCAGGCCCATGGCGCCGGGCTGGGTGTTAACGGTGGTCAGGGGCACTCCGAGTTCGCGGGAGAGGGGGATGTCGTCGAATCCGGCGACGGCGGTGTCCACTCCGGGGCGCAGGCCGGCACGCCGCAGGGAGGCGTAGACGCCGATGGCGTAGGCGTCGTTGAAGCAGACGATGGCCTCGGGCGGGCCGTCGTCAAGCGCCAGCGCCCGGTCGGCGAGGTGGCCGCCGGTGGAGAACTCGTAACTGAGCGCCTCGTCGGGGATGTGGGTGACGGTGCCCGCGGGCAGTGCCGCGCGGAGTCCGTCGAGGCGGGCGGTGACATTGCGGCGGTCGGGGAGGCCACCGAGAAAGGCGACCCGCCGGACCCCGATGTCGGCGAGGTGGGCACCGAGGAGTGCTCCGGCCCGGTGGTCGTCGATGAGCACGCTGTCATGCCCCGGAGCGGTGGAGTGGATGAGCATGGTGACGGGGATGCCGAGTGCGCGGCGCAGCCCGTCGAGCTGCGTGTCGTCGTACTCGTTGGACGGCATGAACACCAGGCCGGAGATGCCCTGACCCGCCAACTTCGTGGCCATCGTGTGCTCACGGCGGGCACCGCCGAGGCTGAAGGCGGTGACCACCATCTCCTCTGTGTCGGCGAGGCTGCGCTCCACGGCCATGATGACCTCGGCGAAGTAGGGGTTGCGGGGGTTGGTGACCAGGAGCCCGAAGGTGGGGGTCGTTCCGCCGCGGAGATTGCCGGCCAGGCGGTTGTAGACGTAGCCGAGCTCCTCCATGGCCGTGCGGACCCGTTCCGCGGTGTCCGTGGGGATCTGCGAGCTGCCGCGGACCACGAGGGAGACGGTGGCGGGGGAGACTCCGGCGCGGTGGGCGACGTCCTTCATGGTGGGGCGGGAGCGTTTCATGGTGGTCACTTTCGCGGTGCGGGTCAGGGGTTACTGGACAGTTTAGTGGACCGTTCTACTAAAACGATACATGCAGCGAGGATGCAGGCAAGTGTGATGTGTATCCCACTATCTCCTGCGGACTACTAAAACGATCTAATAGAACGTTATAGTGGCGGCAGAAGCGAAACACACCACCTCCCCGAAAGGACCGCACCATGTCCGCCCAGACCGCGCCCGCCGTCCCCACCGCCGACATCATCGCCTGGCGCCGCCACTTCCACCGCAACCCCGAGCTCTCCTTCCAGGAGCACGAGACCTCCGCCTTCGTCGCCGCGAAGCTCGAGGAATTCGGTATCGAGGTGCAGCGCCCCACCGAGACCTCCGTCCTCGGCATCCTCCGGGGTGGGAAGGGGGAGGGCAAGGTTGTCGCCCTGCGCGCCGACATGGATGCCCTCCCCCTGCAGGAGGACACCGGCGAGGAGTTCTCCTCCGTCAAGGACGGCATCGCCCACGCCTGCGGGCACGACGCCCACACGGCCATGCTCCTCGGTGCCGCGAAGACCCTCGCCGACATGCGCGCGGAGTTCGCCGGCACCGTCAAGTTCATCTTCCAGCACGCCGAGGAGAAGAACCCCGGCGGAGCCATCGAGATGGTCGAGGCCGGAGTGGTCGACGACGTCGACGGCATCTACGGCATCCACGTCATGAACCAGAAGCTGGGCACCCTGTCCGTGCACAAGGGCGCGGCCTCCACCATCGCCGGCGGCTTCTTCGCCACCATCCAGGGCCAGGGATCCCACGGTTCCATGCCGCAGAACGGCATCGATCCGGTGCTCGTCGGCGCCCAGTCCGTCGTCGCCCTCAACACCATCACCGCGCGTTCCGTCGCCCCGGCCAACATGAACATCGTCAACGTCGGCCGCTTCCTCTCCGGTGACGCGCCGAACGTCATCCCGGACACCGCCTCCCTCGGTGTGTCCATCCGCTCCGACAACGACGACGACTACGCCGTCATGTCGCGCCGCGCCGAGGAGATCATCGACGGCGTCTGCGCCGCCCACGGTGCCTCCGCCGAGTACCAGTGGGCCGATGCCTACCCCGTCGTCATCAACAACGACGAGCTCTGCGACATCGCCTTCGCGGCCGGGCAGAAGCTCATCGGCGACGACGCCTACTGGGGTCCCGGAACCTCCGCCTCCGAGGACTTCTCCTGGTTCGCCAAGAAGGTCCCGGGCTGCTTCCTCTTCCTGGGGGCCGGCACCGAGGAGGACGGCCTGCCGTACATGAACCACCACCCCAAGTTCAACATCAACGAAAACTGCCTGGAGATCGGCGCACAGATCGAGGTCCAGGTCGCGCTTGACTTCCTCGCGAAGTAACCACCGCTGCACACCACCAGACATCACTTTTCAGGAGACACTGCAATGAAACTCGACACCACCCAGAAGAAGGTGTTCGCCACCCTCTTCAGCATCGGCCTCATCGCCAACCTGGACAAGGGCATGATCGGCGCGATCAGCCCCTACCTCGCCGACGCGGAGTACATGGCCAACCTCGGCCTCCCCGCCCTCGACCGGGTCCAGATCGGTAACCTCACGTCCTTCTACTACCTGACATTCATCGTCATGACCTTCGTGGCGGGCTGGTTCGTCGACAAGTTCGGTTACAAGCTCTTCGTCCCGATCGCCCTGTCCCTGCTGGTCGCAGGTGACCTGCTCTTCGGAGCCGCCGGAGTCATCGGCGGCGCGGCCTACGCTGTGCTCATCCTCATCGCCCGCATGATCGTCGGTTTCGGACAGGCCGGCTACACCAACGGCACCCCGCCGGTCATCGCGAAGAACTTCAGCCAGGAGCAGCGCGGTGGCGTGCAGGGCAAGGTCGTGGCCACCGCCGGTATCGGCACCATCCTCGTCTACCTCATCTTCCAGCCCTTCATCATCTCCCAGGACTTCCGCACCGCCTACTGGATCCTCGCCGCCCTCTTCGCGGTCTGTGTGGTCATGTTCGTCACGCTCGTCCCGGGCCGTCCGAAGCAGTCCCCGGAGGCCGCTGCCGCCGCTGCCGCCGCCCCGCAGAAGGACGTCAAGATCACTGACGGCTGGAAGAACCGCAACGTCCTGGTTCTCGCCCTGACCCTGCTGCTCAACAACCTCGTCGGTGTCGGTCTGCTCACCTGGGCCAACATCATGTACGTCGAGACCTTCGCCCCCACCGCCACCGAACTGACGATCGTCATGGTCGGCTACGGCATCACCCTGCTCATCGCCACCTGGACCGCCGCGGACGTCATCAAGAAGTACTTCGCCGGCAAGGAGAAGCAGTTCATGCTCCTCATGTCCGTCCTCGGTGCCGTCTTCCTCGTCGGCACGGTCATGGTCCCGAGCTTCCTCGGTGGCGCCGCCGGCTTCTGGGGATCCGCCCTCTGCCTGTGGCTGGCCAACATGGCCATCATGTGGGCCTTCGGTGTCATCCTGCTGCTGCCGTACCAGACCATCCCGGTCCGCATCATCGGCTCCGCCTTCGCCGTCATCAACATCGGCGCCTTCGTCGGCGGCATCGTCCAGGGCTCCGGTATCGGCGCACTGGCCGAGGCCACCGGAGGCTACACCGTTCCGTTCATCGCCCTGGCCGCGCTGCTGCTGGTCTCCGGCCTCGTGCCCTTCCTGCTGCAGAACAAGACCCCCGAGGAACTGGCCGCCGGTTAACCCCCGCATTCTCCTGACACCGTGACCCTCCGGATCATTCCGGGGGGTCGGGGTGATTCAGCCAGGCTGACGCCGCCACGACGATCGCCGCGACCCCGTTGTCCAGCGTGGGCTGCAGGTCCGGGGCGAAGGCGGGATTGTGGTTACCGGGAGCGGTGGCCTGATCGGCGAATCCGCCCAACCCCCAGTAGCAGTAGGGAGTCCCGAGGGCATCGGGGATGACCGAGAAGTCCTCCGAGGCCGACACCGGCTCCATGTCCACCACCCTCTCACCGAACCAGCCCTCGAAGGCCGCGCGAACTCGCGAAGTACTTGCGGGATCATTGGAGGTCAGCGGGTAGGTGTCGTACCACTCAAAATCCGGCTCGCGCGGGCTCGCCGACGCCGCGCACTCCGCCCGCACCAGGCGCTCGATCGCCTCCTTGAGATGCTTATCGACGCCCGCGTCATACGCCCGGGTGTTGATGAGCAACTCCGCCCGGTCGGAGATGACGTTCGATTTCTTCCCCGCCTGCAGCGCCCCGACCGTCACCACGGCCGTCTCCCGCGGGGCGATCTCGCGGGCCACGATGGTTTGCAGGCGCATGACGATCGACGCCGCCAGCACCACCGGATCCACCGACTTCTCCGGCATGGAGCCGTGGGACCCCCGCCCGTGCACCGTCACCTTCACCGACGCCCCGGCAGACAGCACGGGACCGGCCGTGGTACCGACATGGTCGCCGGGGACCGAGCCCAGGACGTGCTGGCCCAGGTAGACATCCGGGTGGGGGATCATCCCGGCCAGACCGTCGGCCAGCATCTGGCGGGCCCCGGAGGCGGTCTCCTCCGCGGGCTGGAAGACCGCGACAAAGGTGCCGGACCAGGCGTCGCGATGGCGCTGCAGGTAATCCACCGCGCCGAGCAGGGAGGAGATGTGTACGTCATGACCGCAGGCGTGGGACACCGCGCCCGTGGCCGCATACTCCTTGCCGGAGGCCTCCGTGACGGGCAGGGCGTCGATGTCGGCCCGGGCGGCGACCACCGCGCCGGGGCCGTTGTCCAGCACGGCCACCACCCCGGTGGAACCGACGGGGGAAGCGGTGACGCCGGCGTCGATAAGCTCGTCGAGAATGCGCCGGGATGTGGTGTGCTCGACACTGGAGAGCTCGGGATTCTGGTGGAACCACCGGTAGAGGTCCTCGCGTGTGGTGCGGGTGGCGGCGAGATCAGCGGCCAGTGAGGTTGTCAGCATGCGACCAGTCTAGGAAGAGATTTGGTGTGCGGGCAGGAAGCAGGTAGCCTTGACCGCTGGACTTGTGCTCCCCGTCAGGGAGGGCGCAGGACCGCCCAAGAACTGAACATCCCAACTTTGTTGTAGGCCCCCCGCCATTTCATGGCGACCGGGTGAAAAGCGGCAGCGAGCGCCCCAGGTTACTGAGCCTGCGGGAGCGTCAAGTGGCCCGACGGAACACCCGGTACACGTCCCACGGTGGGTGCGGAACCCCAACGAGAAAGGTAAACGGTCACAACACATGACCATGACTGACCCCATTGCCGACATGCTGTCGCGCGTGCGCAACGCTAACCACGCGCACCACGACACCGTGTCGATGCCGTCCTCGAAGATCAAGGCGAACATCGCCGAGATCCTCAAGCAGGAGGGCTACATCGCCAACTACACCGTCGAGGACGCCAAGGTCGGCAAGACCCTGAACCTCGAGCTGAAGTACGGCCCGTCCCGCGAGCGCTCCATCGCTGGTGTCCGCCGCGTCTCCAAGCCGGGTCTGCGCGTGTACGCCAAGTCCACCAACCTGCCGCAGGTCCTCGGAGGCCTGGGCGTGGCGATCATCTCCACGTCCCAGGGTCTTTTGACCGACCGCCAGGCTACCGAGAAGGGCGTGGGCGGAGAAGTTCTCGCCTACGTCTGGTAACAGGGAGGATTTGAAACATGTCGCGTATCGGTAAGAACCCGATCACCATCCCGTCCGGCGTCACCACCACGGTGAACGGCCAGAACGTCGAGGTCAAGGGCCCGAAGGGCACCCTGTCCCTGGACGTCCCGGCCCCGATCACCGTCGCCGTGGAGGACAACGAGATCGTTGTCTCCCGTCCGGACGACAACCGCCAGAGCCGCGCCCTCCACGGTCTGTCCCGCTCGCTGGTCAACAACCTTGTTGTCGGCGTCACCGAGGGCTACACCATCAAGATGGAGATCTTCGGCGTCGGCTACCGTGTCCAGCCCAAGGGCAAGAACCTCGAGTTCGCCCTCGGCTACTCCCACCCGATCCTGATCGAGGCTCCGGAGGGCATCACCTTCGCGGTTGATGGCACCACCAAGTTCTCCATCTCGGGTATTGACAAGCAGCAGGTCGGGCAGATCGCCGCCAACATCCGTCGTCTGCGGAAGGACGATCCCTACAAGGGTAAGGGCATCCGCTACGAGGGTGAGCAGGTCCGCCGCAAGGTCGGAAAGACGGGTAAGTAAGCAATGAGCACTGAGAACACCAAGCGCACCCCGGTCGGCAAGGACATCTCCACTCGCCGTCGTCAGGCCCGCGCACGTCGCCACTTCCGTATCCGCAAGACCCTGCGTGGCACCGCTGAGGCGCCGCGTCTGGTCGTGCACCGCACCTCCCGCCACCTTCACGTCCAGGTCATCGACGACCTGGCCGGCCACACCCTGGT
The DNA here is from genome assembly GCF_030535495.1 of Corynebacterium sp. Taxonomy (GTDB): domain Bacteria; phylum Actinomycetota; class Actinomycetes; order Mycobacteriales; family Mycobacteriaceae; genus Corynebacterium. The sequence goes on along the minus strand of NZ_JAUNRW010000022.1, from coordinate 771 downwards.
CGCCGCATCCTCCATGGAGCCGGAGATCCGCTCCGCCGAGGGTGACAAGAAGGCCAAGGGTGCCAAGGTCGGAGCTCTCATCGCAGAGCGCGCCAAGGCAGCCGGCATCGAGAAGGTCGTCTTCGACCGTGCGGGTTACAAGTACCACGGCCGCATCGCCGCTCTCGCCGATGCCGCTCGTGAAGGTGGTCTGAAGTTCTAATGACCATCGACATCAAGAACATCAACGGAAGGAATGCGTAATGCCGGGACGTGAACGGCGTGACGGCGGACGCTCCGCCGACAACTCCAACGAGCGCAACGAGCGCCAGGGCCGCGGCGGCAACCGCCGCGACCGCGACGATCGTCGCAACCAGCAGCAGGACGAGCGCGACAAGTACATCGAGCGCGTCGTCACCATCAACCGTGTCTCCAAGGTCGTCAAGGGTGGTCGTCGCTTCAGCTTCACCGCCCTCGTGATCGTCGGTGACGGCCAGGGCATGGTCGGCGTCGGCTACGGCAAGGCCAAGGAAGTTCCCGCCGCTATCCAGAAGGGTGCAGAAGAGGCTCGCAAGAACTTCTTCCGCGTCCCGATGGTCGGTGGCACCATCACCCACCCGGTCCAGGGTGAGGCCGCAGCGGGCATCGTCATGCTCCGCCCGGCTGCCCCGGGTACCGGTGTCATCGCCGGTGGCGCTGCCCGCCCGGTGCTCGAGTGCGCCGGCGTGCAGGACATCCTGTCGAAGTCCCTCGGCTCCGACAACGCCATCAACGTCGTCCACGCCACCGTGG
>NZ_JAUNRW010000111.1 GCF_030535495.1 Corynebacterium sp. | reverse complement strand
TCCGTCGCCTCCTTCATGGCCGCCGGTTCCTCCTACGCCACCCACGGCGAGGCGATGATCCCGCTGTACATCTTCTACTCCATGTTCGGCTTCCAGCGCACCGGTGACGGCATCTGGGCCGCCGCCGACCAGATGTGCCGTGGCTTCCTCATCGGCGCCACCGCCGGCCGCACCACCCTGACGGGTGAGGGCCTGCAGCACATGGACGGTCACTCCCAGATCCTGGCGTCGACAAACCCGGGCGTGGTCTCCTACGACCCGGCCTTCGCCTACGAGATCGCCCACCTGCTGCACGAGGGCATCGACCGCATGTACGGCCCGGATCGCGGCGAGAACGTCATCTACTACCTCACCGTGTACAACGAGCCCGTCCCGCAGCCGGCCGAGCCGGAGAACCTCGACGTCGAGGGCCTGCACAAGGGCATGTACCTGTTCTCCCGCGCGGAGGAGCTCGAGGTCGAGGGCGGCCACGAGGCCTCCATCCTGGCCTCCGGTGTGGGCATGCAGTGGGCTCTCAAGGCCCAGCAGATGCTGGCCGAGGAGTACGGCGTGAAGGCCAACGTCTTCTCCGTCACCTCCTGGGTCGAGCTGGCCCGCGACGGTGCGGCGAAGAACAAGGAGCAGCTGCGCAACCCGGCCGGGGAGATCGAGGAGGCGTTTGCCACCCAGCAGCTCAACAAGGTCAACTCCGGCACCTATGTGGCGGTGTCTGATTTCGCCACCGACCTGCAGGAGCAGATCCGCGCCTACGTCCCGGGGCAGTACATCGTCCTCGGTGCCGACGGTTTCGGCTTCTCCGATACCCGCCCGGCCGCGCGCCGCTACTTCAACATCGACGCCGAGTCCGTCGTCGTCGCCGTCCTCATGGGTCTGGCCCGCGAGGGCAAGATCGACATCTCCGTCGCCCAGGAGGCCGCGGAGAAGTATCAGCTGGACGATCCCACCGTGGTGTAGGAAATACTCGAGTGTGAAGACCCTGCTTCGGCAGGGTCTTTCGCTTATCGACGCCCCCTTCTCCCCCAGGTATCGTGGTCTGCGTGATACCGCGCAGAAACCCCGTTCCGCCCCGCGATGAGGACCGCGAGCACCTGCAGGCTGACCTGACCCGCCTCGTCGGTGCCGGCCGCCTGCAGTTCGAGGAGTTCGACCGGCTGTGTGATGTGGTGTGGTCGACGCAGGACAAGTCGGTGCTCGACCGCATCCGGGTCCAGTACCTGGAGTACCGTCCCTCCGCCCCCATGGCGCAGCCCCCGCAGCTGCCCCACACCCCGGTGCCCATGGCGCAGGCGGGTGCCCACATGGCCATGCCGGTGGAGAACCAGCCCGTGGTGTCCACCATGGGCGAGATCAAGCGCGTCGGACAGTGGACCGTGCCGGAGATGTCGCGCTTCAAGCTCAACGGCTCCACCCTCAAGCTCGACCTGCGGCAGGCGCAGGCCGCCGCCCCGGTGTGCACCTTCGAGATCCAGGCAAACATGTCCGTGGTGGACATCATCGTTCCTCCGGGGGTCTTCGTGGACAATCGCCTGCGGGACACGCTGAGCACCGTCAGCGTGGAGACGACCCAGCCGCACCCCAACGCCCCGCGGGTGGTGCTCACCGGTGTGGTGCGGGGTTGCACCGTCAAGGTGATCACCAGGCAGGCCCCGGAGACCAACACTCTGTGGCACAAGCTCTTCGGAAGCTGACGTCCACCCCCATCAACCTCAAGTTCAGCTTGAAGAAATGGGGGTTGTAGTGGGGGTTTAGAGTTGCGGGTGAGGTCACAGAGGCGGACACTCGACGGCAGTGCAATTCGAGGCCGTTGGGGAAGACGACCCTCGTCTTACGCCACCGACCCCACCCGCCCGCGGTGCCCGGTGGCGGTCTCTACTGCCGAAGGATCTTCGACATGACCACCCTTGCACCTGCTCTTCACCGCTGGTTGGGCGCCGCCGATTCCTCGGACCCCGATGCCCCCTGGACCGACGTGGACCCGAGCACCCCAGACATGCCGTCGATTTCGACCGGCCACGCCGCCGTGCTCTCCATCTCCGGCCTGCCCCGCCGGCTGCGCCCCCGCATCGAGTCGCTCATCGCCGACTGCCTGCCGGAGGACTCCCCCCTGGAGATCCCGGGCGCCGATCCCCTCACCGCCAACTGGTTCATCTCCTGGCACCGCAGCGCGGGCCCGGACAACCGCGTCTACGTCGCCTGCCGACAGGTCCTCTACGCGGCCGCGGACCAACTGCGGGATCTGGACGAGGCACTGACGACAATCTCCCGCGACCACGGCTTCCAGGCCGAGGTGCGGGAGATCGAGAAGTAAAAGGGTTTAGCGCGGCAGGGAGGAGCCAGCCGGGAGGGTGAACTGGCCGAGGAACTCGGTGACAATGCGCACCAGGTCCGGCAGGGCGACGGTGCCCACACCCGGGACCGGAACCTCGATGGCCGGGGTGCCCGGGGCCACCAGCACCGGGATCACCGGGGACTGCTGCTGGGCAGGCTGGGAGGGAGCAGGCTGAGACGGGGCCGGACGCTGCGGAGCCGGCTGGGAGGGTGCCGGACGCTGCGGGGCCGGCTGGGAGGGGCCCTGCTGAGCGCCGCCGCCCTTGAGGCCACAGCGGTTCGCGGCCTCCTCGACGCGGCCAAGCGCCGCGCGGATCTCCCCACCACGCGGGTGGAAGGCGGCGACGGCCTGCGCCTGGGCACGCTTGTTGTTGTAGTCGGACTCGTTGGTCCAGTACCCACGGGCCTGCTCGCAGGAGATCTGGCCGGAGGGGAAACGGTTGAGCAGGTCATCGACCGCATCGGCGGAGGCGGTGGCGGGGCTGAGGACGCCGAGGCCCACGGCCAGGCCGGCGGAAGCAATGAGGGTACGCGCGGAGATACGAGACATATGCGGCACTATTCCACATGTGCGCCCGCTTGTCAGCACCTGCCACCAACATCACATCAGCCACACAGGCAACAGGAATCTCAGTCGGCCAGCTCCGCCCAGATCGCCTCGTTCGTCTCCGCCCACAGGGGCTTGGCCCAGTCCCCGAAGGGACGGTCGGTCAGCGCCACCATTGCCCGGCCGGTGCCCGGCGCCACCCACAGGTAGGTACCGGACTGCCCGAAGTGTCCGAAGGTGTCGGCCGGCATGTTCGCCCCCGTCCAGTGCGGATCCTTCTCACCCTTGATCTCGAACCCCAGGCCCCAGGGGCAGGGCTTCATCATGCCGTAGCCGGGGACGATGCCGTTGAGCTCCGGGAACTGCACCGTCGTGGCCTCGGCCAGCGTCGACTCATGCAGCAGCGACGGGTGCAGAAGCTCGAGCAGGAAGGTGATGAAGTCGTGCGCCGTGCCCTCGGCCTCCCAGCCGGCGGAACCGAGCAGGCGCGTCCACTTCATGCCCAGGGGGTCGAGGATGCCCTCCTGGAGGTACTGGGCGAAGGTCATGCCGGCGGCCTCGGAGACGGCGCCAGCAAGAATCTCGAAACCGTAGTTGGAGTAGATGCGCCGCTGCCCCACCTCGCGGACCTTGTCGCCCTCCTTGAACCCCACGCCGCTGGCGTGGGCCAGCAGGTGGCGCACGGTCGAACCCTCCGGGCCGAGCGGGGTGTCGAGCTCGAAGATGCCCTCCTCCATCGCCATGAGGAATCCGTAGGCGGACAGCGGCTTGGTCACACTCATGAGGTCGAAGACCTTGCCCAGGTCACCGACGCGGTCGATGTCATCGCCGTTGATCACCGCCGCCGCGTACGTGTCGACGGGCCAGTCCTTCACCAGATCCAGAGCAGTCACGCCCGTCAGTCTAGTTGTCCTCCAGCGTGCGGATCATCAGGCGGTCGATCGCCGCGTTGATCACCTCCGGGGCCTCGAGCGGCACCATGTGTCCGGCGTGCTGGGCGATCTGCAGCCAGGCATCGGGCCAGACCTCGATGAGGCGCTCGGCCTGGGCGAGTGGAGTGACGTCATCTTTCTCCCCGGCGATGACGTAGCCGGGGATGCCCTGCAGGTGCTCCCCCGCGGCCAGCTCATCGTGTTCCTGGAGGTCCTCGAAGTAGCCGACGAAGGTCTCCAGCGGGGTCTCGTGGATCATCGCCGCGTGGAACTCGATGATGTCGTAGTCGGTCTTGCGGTGGAAGACGGTCACCGCCAGCGCCGGGGCGAGGACCATCGCCGCCTGCTCCTTGAACTTGCGCGCCTCCTTCGGCGAGCTCTCCACGGCGTTGTACACCTGGTCAGCGACCGGGGAGGCGAGGATCTGCGGCAGGCCCTGATCGGACAGCGCCTCGATGGAGGTGGCCACGAGCACGATGCCGGCGATGTTGCCGCGCAGCACCGGCGGGCAGCGCCGCACCAGGTTGAGCGCCACCAGCCCACCGAGCGAATGCCCGACGAGGATGATCGGCCCCTCCACCCCGCGGGCGCGCAGCACGGCGAGGGTGTCATCCGCCGCCCCCTCGACGGTGCACAGGGAGGGGTCGACCTTGCCGGTTTGGCCGTGGCCGCGGACATCGAGCAGCAGGATCCGGGCGTTGGGCCATTTCTCCCGCAGGTGATTGACCTGCAGGAAGAAGGACTCCGCCGCCAACGTGAAGCCGTGGACGAACACGATGGTCACCGAGGAGTCATAGGCGCGGACGTCCCCGTACTCGTACCAGTGGACGAGGATGCCCCCATTGTCCACCGTGCCCACCCGGTCAATGTCCGTCAGGCCCGGTTCGCGGACCCCGGAGTGCAGCTCGCCGAGCTCCAGGGCCAGACGCCGGCGGCCACCCGGGGTCAGTCGCATCACCCAACTGCGGAAGAGCTGCGTGAGTTCGCGCGGGGTGAAAGCCATACCTGTCACATTACCGATCCCCCTTCCACCCATTAGGATCGGTGCCATGACCACACCAGTCCCCTCCCCTGAACTTGCCCAGATCATCGAGGACGCCTCCGGCATCGAGCCCGAGGCGTTGACCCCCGAGGCCAAGCTCACGGACCTGGGGATCTCCTCGCTGGCCATGATCGAGATCGCCGTGCGGATCGAGGACGCGTTCGGAGTGCGCCTCGACGACGCCACCGTGTTCTCCCTGCCCACCGTCGGCGAGCTCAACGCCCATATCGAGGATCACCGGGCGTAGACCCCCCTACACGGCGCAGGGATCGGTCACCCAGAACTTCAGCGCCCCCAGCGTCTCGCGGGCCATGTCACGCGGCACCAGCCACCAGCGGACGTTGTCGATGTGGGCGAGGCTGATCTCCAGATCGGTGCAGCGCTCGAAAATCATCTGTGTGCGGCGCGTATGCGGTCGGCTGGTCACCACGGTGACTGTGTCCCAACCCTGTTCCTGCGCCAGCTTCTCCACGCCCATCGCCTCCCCCGCCGTCGTAGAGGGGCGCGGGGTGAGACACCAGGTCTCCCGCGCGTCCGGCGTCTTGGTGCCCGTGCAGTGCGCCCAGCCCACCGGGTCATTCCGGCCGCGGGGCACGGCGACGACATAGTTGTCCGCCATCCCCTCATTGACCAGGTCCGCGCCGACCTCGTGCCGGCCGTCCGAGGCCCCACCGAGCACCACCACTACGTCCGACTCCTGCAGGATCGGCGTCGGCGGCAGCAAGAAGAACGCCGCAGCGCAGACAAAGGCGAGCATCGCGGCGGCAAAAGACCCGAGAAAGGTCCGCCACAGGATGCGCGGACCGGTGAGCCGCGCGCGTTGCCGGGCACGAGTATTCACTGCTTCGAGGGCTTCCTTTCTGCTGCTTAGTCACGATGCTTATCGACGTTTCTCCGTAACGCCGCACACCCTACCGAGCCAGCAGAACCTGCGGCGAACTCACGTCACCTCTCAATGAGTTACCATGACGGGCAGAGGCCTGCCCCTGGGCCGTATCAATGCACAGGGGATTTCCCATGGTGTAACAGGCAACACGCTGGTGTTTTCCAGCTTCCGGGTTCGAGTCCCGGTGGGAGAACGTGAGCACTAAGACGATCAGCACCCCTGTCCACTACCAGGCCGGCAACGTTCTTGATTCCATCGACTGGAACCGCATCCCGGACCAGACCGACCTGGACATCTGGAACCGCCTCACCTCCAACTTCTGGCTGCCCGAGAAGGTCCCGGTGTCCAACGACATCCCGTCGTGGCGCAACATGACCGACGAAGAGCAGCTGGCGACCATGCGCGTGTTCACCGGCCTGACCTTCCTGGACACCATGCAGGGCACCGTCGGCGCCGTGTCCATCCTCCCGGACGCCGTCACCCCGCACGAGGAGGCCGTGTACACCAACATCGCCTTCATGGAGTCGGTGCACGCGAAGAGCTACTCCAACATCTTCATGACGCTGGCCGACACCCCCGAGATCGACGCCGCCTTCCGCTGGTCCCGCGAGAACGAGAACCTGCAGTACAAGGGCCGCACCATCATCGAGCAGTACCAGACCGGAAGCCCGCAGCGGAAGAAGATCGCCTCCGTCATGCTGGAGTCATTCCTCTTCTACTCCGGCTTCTACCTCCCGCTGCGCTTTGCGTCCATGGGCAAGATCACCAA
>NZ_JAUNRW010000110.1:2508-6674 GCF_030535495.1 Corynebacterium sp. | reverse complement strand
CCCCAGACAGACTTTCAAGGAGTCATTAGTGTCTACTTACCACCCGAAGAGCGGTGACATCACCCGTAAGTGGTACGTCATCGACGCCACCGACGTGGTGCTGGGCCGTCTCGCCACCCACGCAGCCGATCTGCTGCGCGGCAAGGGCAAGCCCCAGTTCACCCCGAACGTTGACTGCGGCGACCACGTCGTCATCATCAACGCCGACAAGGTTCACGTCTCCTCCAACAAGCGTGACCGCGAGATGCGCTACCGCCACACCGGCTACCCGGGTGGTCTGCGCTCCATGACCCTGGGCAAGGCTCTGGACACCCGTCCGGAGCGCGTGGTCGAGGAAGCTATCACCGGCATGATGCCGCACAACAAGCTCTCCCGCGCTTCCGTGAAGAAGCTCCACGTTTACGCCGGCTCCGAGCACCCGTACGCCGGCCAGCAGCCCGAGACCTACGAGATCAAGCAGGTGGCACAGTGACCGAGCAGAACGAGAACCTGAACGAGGACCAGACCGTGGCCGAGGCCGGCGACATCGACGCCGCCACCGCTGCCACCGAGGAGTTCAACTACACCATCGGCGACGCCGTCGCTCCGGAGGTCTCCGACGAGGAGGCTGTCGAGGCTGCTGCCCCGATCGAGCTGGACGGCCCGATCCAGACCGTCGGTCGTCGTAAGCGCGCCATCGCCCGCGTCCACCTGGTCGCCGGCTCCGGTGAGATCACCTGCAACGGCCGCCCGATCGAGGAGTACTTCCCGAACAAGCTGCACCTGCAGGACATCATGCAGCCGCTCGCTCTCCTCGAGCGCGAGGGTCAGTTCGACATCAAGGCCAACATCGCTGGTGGCGGCCCGACCGGCCAGTCCGGCGCCCTGCGCCTGGCCATCGCCCGTGCCCTGAACCAGTACAACCCGGCTGACCGCGCCGCCCTGAAGAAGGCCGGCCTGCTCACCCGTGACGCTCGTGCCGTCGAGCGTAAGAAGGCTGGTCTGCACAAGGCACGTCGTGCCCCGCAGTACTCCAAGCGCTGATTTTTCCGCCGCTTGCCGACGCCGCTCCACCTCCGGGTGGGGCGGCGTTCGCCGTTGACGGGGTGTGGCAGGCATAATATCCGACATGACTCGACTCTTCGGTACTGACGGCGTTCGCGGCCTGGCGAACAAGGATCTCACTGTCTCGCTGGCCCTGCAGCTCGGAGCGGCGGCAGCGCACGTGTTGACCAAGAATCGACGTTCCACCGAGCGTCGCCCCACCGCCATCATCGGCCGTGACCCGCGCGTCTCCGGTGAAATGCTGGCCGCCGCCCTGGCCGCGGGCATGGCGTCGCGGGGTGTCGATGTCCTGCGCGTCGGTGTCATCCCGACCCCGGGTGTTGCTTTCCTCACCGACGACTACGGCGCTGACATGGGCGTGATGATCTCCGCCTCGCACAACCCCATGCCGGACAACGGCATCAAGTTCTTCTCCGCCGGCGGCCGCAAACTGCCCGACGCGGTGGAGGATGAGATCGAGGTCGCCATGTCCTCGCTCGCCGATAACGGCCCCACCGGTACCGGCGTCGGGCGCGTCATCGAGGAGTCCCCCGACGCCCAGGATCGCTACCTCAAGCACCTGGCGGAGGCCTCACCGATCGATCTGAGCGGCATCAAGGTGGTCGTCGACGCGGCCAACGGTGCCGCCTCCGATGTGGCTCCGAAGGCCTATGAGGCGGCCGGCGCGGAGGTGGTGGCGATCCACAACAAGCCCAACGCCTACAACATCAACGACAACTGCGGTTCCACCCACATCGACCAGCTGCAGAAGGCCGTCGTCGAACACGGTGCCCACCTGGGCCTGGCTCACGACGGTGACGCCGACCGGTGCCTGGCCGTCGACGCCGAGGGCAATGTCATCGACGGCGACCAGATCATGGCGGTGCTGGCGGTGGCGATGAAGGAGAAGTCCGAGCTGCGCAAGAACACCCTCGTGGCCACCGTCATGTCCAATCTCGGTCTGCGCCTGGCAATGGAGGAGCAGGGCATCACCATGCTCGAGACGAAGGTCGGCGACCGCTACGTTCTCGAGGGGCTCAACGAGGGCGGGTTCCGCCTCGGTGGCGAGCAGTCCGGACACATCGTTCTGCCGGTCCACTGCACCACGGGTGACGGAACGCTCACCGGCCTCAAGCTGATGGCACGGATGGCGGAGACCGGTCAGTCGCTCGGTGAGTTGGCCAGCGTGATGACCGTGCTGCCGCAGGTGCTCATCAACGTGCCGGTGGCCAACAAGGCCGCGATCATGGGCTCCGAGGCCGTTCAGGAGGCCATGGTTGAGGCTGAGGCGGAGCTCGGTTCCAACGGTCGTGTCCTGCTGCGCCCCTCGGGGACGGAGGAGCTGTTCCGCGTCATGGTCGAGGCCGCGGAGACCGAGCAGGCACGGCGCGTCGCCGGCCAACTGGCGGCCGTGGTGGCGGCAGTTTAGCCACCCCCGGGAACCTTTTGCCCTCTTGCGCAGTCCAATGATGGTGGGACCACCCACCACGGACGACGCAAGGGGGATTTTTCTTGTCCGGGATACACATTGACCTCACACCAACACTGACCGCCTTGGCGCGCATGCGCACCGAGGCAGAACAACAGCAGCTGCGCCAACTGGGCACCCGCCCGGGATTTCCGGTGGCCGCCGCCGGGAGGGCTTTCGCCGACCGCGGGGCGGCTATCGCCGCGATGCTGCAGAACGTCCACGACGCTGGTGCCACCCGTATCGAGAATCTCCGGGCCGTGACTGACGCGGCGGCGGAGCAGATGCGGGTCTACGGGGACGTCGACAAGCATTTCGGGGGTGAGCTGTCATGAGCGACCTCGCCACCGCGTACCGGGGCGTGGAGCGGATGCTCATCGGAGCCTCGGCAGGGCGCTATACCGGTGCCGGTGTCAGCCCATCCATCGTCGCGCAGGCGCTGAGTTCGACTGACGGCTTGGATCCGGGCATGCTGCTGAGCCACACCCGGGCTGCCGTCACCGACGCCAGCGCAGAGACGCTGCGCGGGGGGATCCTCGCCAAGGTGGCCGAGTTGATCGCCCAGGCGGCCCTCGGCGAGGTCCTCGGCAGGCTGGCGGGCAGCGCGCGGGACTGGTTCCGCAACCGTGAGCAGTCCGAGGAGCTTGTCGACGACGCCGCCGAGGCCACCGACGCCCTCGACGACGTCACCAACGTCTCTGATGCGGCCTGCCAGGAGGTGCTCGTGGCCCTGGAGGCCGTGATCGCCCAGCTGTGCGCCTTCCTCGCCCGCGTGGACCCGCTGGAACACCCCGAGGTGTTCTCTGAATGCGTGGGGGCAGGCGCGGACCTCATCGACTCGGCGGGGGAGTGCATCGTCAACACCTGTCGGGACAGGGACACCGCCGTGGCCGGGTGTCTCGACGAGTTCCTCTCCCGTGGGAACCGGGTCTGCGAGCAACCCGTGGAACGCGCGGCACCCCCGGTGGTCGAGTGCGCCGAGGCTGCGACACCGGCCACTCCGATCGAATCTCCTGCGGGCGGACCGAAGAAGCAGGTGACACCTCCGCCACCACCGCCACCGACGACACCGCAGGCGGTGGAGCCATCCCCTCAGATGCCTCCGGCACCGCTGGAACCGCCAGTGCAGCAGGAGCCGCCAGCGCCGCCGAAGAAGCAGGAGTGCGCGGTACCGCCGACACCGACCCCGCCGCCAACCTCGCCGCCGGCACCGCCGGTGTGTGAGACACCCACGACGCCGCAGGCGGTGGAGCCCCCACCTCAGGAGCCACCTGCACCTCCGACAAAGGAGGAAGAGGACCCGGCCTCCCGGGAGACCGACGATCCGGAGCCACCGGCACCGGCACCGGTGGACGAGTGTGTCGACTCTTCGTCGAATCCGGAGATGTGCGGGGTCCTGGGACTGCTCGGGATCGGCGTGGCATTGGTGGGCGTGGCGCTGCTCATTGAGGCGGTGTCGGAATGGGCCATGGCGGAAGCTCCGCCCGCCCCGGAACCGGCTCTGGAACCGGTGCCTGAGCCTCCCGAGCCGCCGGAGCCCCCTGCGCCCCCGAAGCAGCCGCTGGATCAGGTGCCGGAGCCGCCGCCTCCGCCGAAGAAGATGGAGGCAGCAATGGCCGCAGCCCCGCCCCCGGCCCCCGCGGGTGCCTCCGATCCCGCGGCCGCACCGGTGACC
>NZ_JAUNRW010000110.1:0-2498 GCF_030535495.1 Corynebacterium sp. | reverse complement strand
CCCCGCCCCAGCCCCTGCCCCCGCGCCAGCCCCTATGCCGGCCCCTACGTCGGCGCCACCCGTTGACCCACAACCCTCCCCGCCGGAGTCCTCGGTGGGCGCACGAAAGGCAGGTGCCTGGTAATGGAGTTCGAGGAATTCGCGCGACAGTTCCGTCAGCGTACGACGCAGCGGATGGTCGAGTTCGAGAAGGCGCTGGCCGAGGCGCAGGGGCGGGTGGAGACGTCGGTCCGCCAGCCGCGACCTGCACCGCGACCTACGCCGCGACAGCAGCAGACCCCGCCCCGCCCGTCGTCTGCTCGCGGGCGGGTGCAGGGTCTGCTGCGGAAGGGGTGAGGTCTAGAGCTTGGTGCTCGATCCCAGCTTGATGCCGGCCTTCTCCGCGAGGTCGGCGTCGGTGAAGGACTCCACACCCGGGCCTTCGGCGAGCTGCTCGGAGAAGTCGGAGTACTTGCCCTCTCCGCGGAGCTGGTGGAGGAGGAAACCGGTGAGCAGACCGCGGGCGGTCTCCTGGACGGAATAACGGGGGATGCCCTGGCCGAGGGCCAGCTTGATGAAGCTGTCCTCGGTGAAGGAAGCCTGGTTGCCCTTGCTGATCTCGCGGTAGGCGACGTCACCACCCCAGTGGAAGGCGACCTTGGCGGGGTTGCCGGGGTCGAGGAGGTCACCGATCAGGCCCGGGTCGCCGCCGGCGATGACCAGACCCGGGACGGTGACCGAGCGGGCAGCCTCGATGGCGGGCGGTGCGGTGGCAGCCGGGTAGACGGCGGCGACGGCCTTGACGCGGGGGTTGTTGGCGGCGCACAGGACCGCGGCACCGCCGCCCATGCCGTGGCCGACCACGCCGAGCTTGCCGGGGGAGACGGTCACCTTGCCCTGGCCCAGCTTGACGCCGGCGGCGATCTGGAGGCACGACTCGAGATCGGCGGAGAATCCCCGGTGGTCGGGGACTAGACCGGTCTCGGTGTCGGGGGCGGTGACGACGATGCCCCAGCTGGCCAGGTGACGAAGAGTGCCGTGATAGGCCTTGATCGATTTCATCCAGTCATGGCCGAAAGCGACGGCAGGCACGCCGTTGCCTTCCGCGGGGGCGTAGACCTTACCGGGCAGACCGGCGTAGTCGAGATCGCCGACGAGCACGCGGTGCGGGCCACGCTTGGACAACTGGGCCAGATGCTTCTTCAGATTCGCAGACACGTCCCCAGGATAACGTTTCGGGCCTCGTTATGAATGTCACACGGGAGGAAAGGAGGTGTTGAGGGACAACCCGGGGGAGAAGGGGGCAGCGCCACACGGGTGATACCTGTTGCGGGACAGACACCGTGGTCTACGATTTCCTCCATGTGTGGAATCGTTGGATACGTCGGTGAACGACAGGGACTGAACCTCGCGCTGGAGGCGCTGCGACGGATGGAGTACCGCGGGTACGACTCGTCGGGAATCGCCGTCAATGACGGAAGCATCTCGGTGGTCAAGAAGGCCGGCAAGCTGGCCAACCTCGAGGCGATCCTCGGCGACATGCCGGGCACCACCGCCATCGGCCACACCCGCTGGGCCACCCACGGTCGCCCCACCGATGAGAACGCGCACCCGCACGTCTCCTTCGACGGCCGCGTCGCCATCGTGCACAACGGCATCATCGAGAACTTCTCCCCGCTGCGGCAGGAGCTTATCGACGCCGGCATCACCCTCGACTCCGACACCGACTCGGAGGTCGCCGCCCACCTGCTGGCCCTGGCCTACAACGACGGCGAGACCGCCGGTGATTTCCGGGCCTCCGCGCTCGCGGTGCTGGGTCGCCTCGAGGGTGCGTTCACGCTGCTGTTCACGCACGCCGACCACCCGGGCCAGATCATCGCGGCCCGCCGCTCGACCCCGCTCATCGTCGGCGTCGGCGAGGGTGAGATGTTCCTGGGGTCCGATGTCGCCGCGTTCATCGAGTTCACCAAGAACGCGGTGGAGCTGGAGCAGGACAACGTCGTCATCATCACCCGTGACGGCTACGAGGTGCTCAACTTCGACGGCAGCGCCGCCGAGGGGCGCCCCTTCACCATCGACTGGGATCTGGAGGCCGCCGAAAAGGGTGGTTTCGACTCCTTCATGATGAAGGAGATCCACGAGCAGCCCGCCGCCGTCCGCGACACCCTCGGCGGACACTTCCACGACGGCCGCGTCATTCTCGACGAGTCGGACATCTCCGAGACGGACCTGAAGTCCATCAACCAGGTCTTCGTCGTGGCCTGCGGTTCCGCGTACCACTCCGGGCTGCTGGCCAAGTACGCCATCGAGCACTGGGTGCGCATCCCCGTGCAGATCGAGGTGGCCTCCGAGTTCCGCTACCGCGACCCGGTCCTCGACGAGCGCACCCTCGTCCTCGCCATCTCCCAGTCCGGTGAGACCGCCGACACGCTCGAGGCCGTCCGCCACGCGAAGACCCAGGGCGCGAAGGTCCTGGCCGTGTGCAACACCAACGGCTCCCAGATCCCGCGTGAGTCCGA
>NZ_JAUNRW010000109.1 GCF_030535495.1 Corynebacterium sp. | reverse complement strand
AGTCTTGCCTGCCGCAGGTTTAGGCGATTTGCATGGTGGTCAGGCAGGTGAGGTCCTGGTCCCCGGTGGCGATGGGGGAGGTGGCTGTTTTGCCGTCGTGGTCGATGGTCAGGGTGGCGGTGATGTCCCGGGGGAGCCAGAGCCCGAGGAAGCCGTTGTCGTAGGTGGTGCGCGGCTCGTCGATGAGGGTCTGGCCGGTGGTGGTGTCGGTGACTGTGACGTGGACCTGTTCGCCTGCCATCTCGCCGAGGCAGGTGGTCAGGCTGTGGAAGTGGCAGGAGTGGGTTCTGTTTTCGTAGGGCGCTACCGAGAGGTAGAACTCGTCGTCGGGCATGGGCAGCGTTGCGAGTTCCTCACTGCCGGTGTTCAGGGATAGTTCGGTGGGTTGTACCGAGGCGGTGAGGTCGGCCGGTCTGTCGGCTACTGGCATGGTGTCGAGTTTGTCGATGATCTGGGGTGCGTCGAGGCCGGCGAGTCCGTAGGCCTCTAGGGACGCTGGAGGCGAGGCTGCTTCTTGGGCTGGGTCGTTATCGGTTGAGCAGCTGGCCAGGGCGAGGGAGCCGGCGGCGAGGAGGGCGATCGCGGTTCGTCGGGGTGTGGGGTGGGTGGTGGTCATACTTGGAATTCTCGCTTCTTGGTGGTGGTGAGGTGCTCGGGGCGCAGGTCGAGTCGGCGGAGCAGTTGGGCGTTGAGGGCGACGACGACGGTGGACAGTGACATGAGGATGGCGCCGACGCTCATGGGGAGGACGAACCCGATCGGGGTGAGGATCCCGGCGGCCAGGGGCACGGCGGCGAGGTTGTAGCCGGCGGCCCACCACAGGTTCTGCTTCATCTTGCGGTAGCTCGCCCGGGACAGCTCGATGACCGCGAGGACGGAACGGGGATCGGAGCTGGCGAGGATGACGCCGGCGGAGCCGATCGCCACGTCGGTGCCGGCGCCGATGGCGATGCCGACGTCGGCCTGGGCCAGTGCGGGGGCGTCGTTGACCCCGTCGCCGACCATGGCGACCTTCTTGCCTTCGGACTGCAGTTCGGCGACCTTGGCGGCCTTGTCTTCTGGCCGGACCCCGGCGAAGACCCGGTCGATGCCGAGGTCGGCGGCGACGGTGTCGGCCACGGCTTTCGCGTCGCCGGTGATCATGACGACGAGAGCTCCAGCGTCGTGCAGGGCGTCGACAGCCGCGCGGGATTCTGGCCGGATTTCGTCGGCCAGCCGCAGTGCGCCGATGACCCGGCCGTCGGCGAGGACGTGCAGGATGATCGCCCCTTGCGTGCGCCACTGGTCGGCGACGGGCAGTTCATCGCGGCCGTGCTGATCGAGAAGATAGGGGCCGCCGACCTCGATAACGGTGCCGTCCACGGTGGCCTTGACGCCCACGGCGGGGGAGGAGGAGAAGTCGGTCGCCGTCGACACGGTGAGGTCGCGGGCCCGTGCGGCCCCGGCGACGGCTCTGGCGAGTGGATGCTCACTGTCGCTTTCGGCGGCAGCGGCCAGGGCGAGTACCTCGTTGGCGGTGTGACCGTCTGTCGGTTCAATTGCGGTGACGGTGGGTTCGCCCTTGGTCAGGGTTCCGGTCTTGTCGAACAGGACGGCGTCGATGGTGCGCATCGACTCGAGCGCGAGTCGGTCTTTGATCAGGACGCCGCCGCGGGCGGCGCGTTCGGTCGCGATCGACACGACCAGGGGGATCGCCAGGCCGAGAGCGTGGGGGCAGGCGATGACCAGCACGGTGACCGTGCGCACCACCGCCGCGTCGGGCAGGCCGAGCACGCTCCAGACGGCGGCAGTGATCACGGCCGAGGCGAGGGCGAACCAGAACAGCCACCCGGCGGCGGTGTCGGCGAGGCGCTGGGCGCGAGAGGACGAGGCCTGTGCGTCGGTGACCAGTTTCTGAATCCCGGCCAGCGCTGTGTCCTCACCGATGGCGGTGACTTCGACGCGCAGGCCCGAGTCGGTGGCCACCGTGCCGGCGACGACGTGGTCGCCGATGCCGCGGCGGACCGCCTGGGATTCGCCGGTGACCATGGATTCGTCCATGCTGGCCGAGCCGTCGACGATCTGCCCGTCGGCGGGTACCGACGCCCCGGGGCGGACGACCACCACGTCCCCGACCACCAGGTCGGCCGGGGCGACGGTGACGACGTTCTCGCCGTCGACCTTCTCCGCCTCATCCGGCAGCAACGCCGCCAGCGAGTCCAGTGCGGAGGTGGTCTGCGCCAGCGAGCGCATCTCGATCCAGTGGCCCAGCAGCATGATGACCACCAGCAGGGCCAGCTCCCACCAGAAGTTCAGCGCGTGGTCGAGCACGCCCAGGCTCGCGCCCCAGGACGCGAGGAACGCCACGGTGATGGCCAACCCGATGAGCAGCATCATGCCGGGCTGGCGAGCGCGGATCTCGGACACGGCCCCGGTCAGGAACGGCCTGCCGCCCCAGAAGTAGACCACGGTGCCCAGGGCGGGGGAGACCCACCACACCCACCGGGCGTCGGGCAGGTCGTAGCCGATGAGGTGGGCGAACATGTCGTTGAACGCCACCACTGGGACCGCCAGGACGAGGGTGATCCAGAACAGTCGCCGGAACTGGGCGACATGATCCGCGTGCCCGCCATGGCCTGCATCGTCGTGGCCACTATGGTTCTCGTGCCCGCCGTGAGACTGGTGTGCCGAGTGCTCGTCGTGCGTGTGGTGACCGCCCTGCTCGCGGGTCTGGGCCCCGGCGGCTCCGTGATGGGTGTGCTGGTCGTTCATAGTCTGTCCGTCCCTCGAAGCCCGGTACCTGTTGCCTAGGACGCCGGCTTGATCTCACTTTCGACGACCCACTTGTGGTTCGTCATCGTCATCCCGTCAGCCTCGTAGTCCACGACATAGACGGTCTCGTCGGTCGAGGACGCGATCATCGCCGTTGCGCCGCCCATGCCGTGCATGTGGTCGGCGGTCACGGTCACTTCGGTGCCATCGTCGAGACGGTCGTCGCCCGCGTCCTTGAGCTCTTCCTGGACGACCCACTTGTGGTTGAGCACGGGATCTTTGCCGTCGGTGGGGGTGTAGTCGATTGCGTAGGTGTAGGTGTCGTACGCGCCGACGATGGTGGCGATGGCACCGTTCATGCCCTCCATGTGGTCGGCCGTCAGCGTGACCTCGGTGCCGACCGGGTAGGTCGGATCAGTGGCCTGCGCCATGCCCTCGGGCACCGGGCCGCCGTCCGCGGGATGTTCCATGCCATCGTGGCCCCCTTGGCCGCCATGTGTGGCCTCGCTTTGAGAGGCGGCGGCGGTGTCTGTCGCGGGTGCGGATGTGCTGGTTGACGTGAGGGACGCGGTCGAGCTGTCTTCGGTGTTGTCTGTGCAGGCTGATAGAGCCAGCGTGGCCGCGATCAGGGTGGCGGGGATCAGCATGGTGGTGCGGGTCATGGTGGTGGAGCGCCTTTCGGGTTGGTGACCGCAGTGGCGGTCAGGCTAGGTAGGACAGGGTCGTCATCATTCCGGCCTCCATGTGATAGGCGTTGTGGCAGTGCAAGGCCCATTGGCCGGGGTTGTCGGTGTCGAATTCGATCTCCGCGGTGCGCATAGGTCGGAGAGTGACGGTGTCTTTGCGCAGCCCACTATCGGCAAGGGCGAAGGTGTGACCGTGCAGATGCATCGGGTGGGCCATGTCGGACATGTTGCGCAGCCGCATCCGAACCCGCTGACCGCGGGAGACCTCCAGCGGTGTGGTGTCGGGATGAGCCTGCCCGTTGAGGGTCCAGCGATAGGGCATCATCCCGCCGCCCAGGTCGACGCTGAGATAACGGTCATGACCCTGGTCTGTCAGGCGCGATGCCGGCGCCGGGTTCAGGTCTGCCGGAAGCAGCACCCGCCGGTCGAGTTCGATGGGACGGGGATCGTCGGGCAGATCGCCGGAACCGGTGCGCACGATAGCGAAGGCGTGACCGTTCTTGCCCTCAGCCTCGGCGAACACCGGGAACACGCCGTCGGCCAAGGTGACCAGGACGTCGACTCGCTCGCCCATCGCGAGCAGGATCGATTCTGTCTGGTGCGGTGCGGTGGGAAAGCCGTCGGTGTGGGTGACGGTCATCGTGTGCCCGCCGACGGCGACACGGAAGAACGTGTCGGCGCCGGCGTTGATGAACCGGATCCGCGCCCGCTGCCCCGGTCTGGCGATCCACCGGACCGGGTCGGCGGGAATCTTCCCATTGAGCAGAAAGTGCGGATAGCTGACGTCGCCGGCGGCGCCGAGCAACCGGGAGTTCATACTTTGATGATCTGGACCGTCGTGCATTCGGCCGTGGCCCGGGGCGCGACCTTGAGGCCCCGGAGTGTCGATGCCCAAGGCGCGGGCCGCGTCGTTAGGGGTGCCGTCGATGCCGTCGAGCCAGTCATCGATGACGACCACCCATTCATGGTCGAAGTCCCCCGGTTCGGCCGGGTCGTCGATGATCAGCGGGCCGTACAGGCCCCGGTCGAGCTGCAGCCCGGAATGCGAGTGATACCAGTGGGTACCGGCATCCGGCACGGTGAACTCGTAGGTGAACCGGTCTCCTGGCTCGATCGCCTCCTGGGTCAGGCCGGGCACGCCGTCCATATCGTTGCGCAGGGCGATGCCATGCCAGTGCACACTGGTCGGCTCATCAAGCTGGTTATCGATCTCCACGCGCAGTAGGTCACCGGCTTTGGCCCGCAGGACGGGACCCGGCACGGTCGGACCGTAGGCCCAGGTGGCGACCACGATCCCACCCAGGTCCACCTCCACCGGGCGAGGGGACAAGCGAGCATCGACGATGCGCTGACTTGCACGCTGGCGCTGCGCCTCGACCTCGCCCACCACTGGGTCTGACGCCACCACCGGCACCCCCGAGGGGCCGGACTGGCCACACGCCCCCAACGCCCCGGCGCCAGCCAGGGCCGACCCAAGGAGAAATGCTCGCCGCGACATCCCGGTCACTGCTGCGACTCCGCAGACGGCTCGCCGAACAGCGCGGTAACCAGCAGCATCGTCGAGGCCCACAGGATGGCCACGACGACGGTGCCGAGCACCAACCCGCCCCACCCGACCATGATGTACCTCCCGCGTCTGCCTGCAGTGGCCATCGTGACTGTGCATCCCGGCGGCTTCGATGGAGATCGTGTGAAGATTCGATCAAGACCCCCACCGCGGTGACGGGCCTCCAGTCGGTGAGGCGAAGATGACGGGTATGTCCTTCCTCCGTGACCCCGGTGACCGTCGAACGCGCCGCGCCGATTCTCCCGGGCTGCGGGCGCTGGTGGTTGACGACGAAGAGCCCCTGGCCGATCTGGTGGGTTCCTATCTCGAGCGCGACGGCTTTGTCGTCACGATCACCGGGGACGGCCAGGATGCTGTGGACCTGGCCCGCCGCAACGCCCCGGATGTGATCGTTCTCGACCTGGGCCTGCCCGGGCTGGACGGGATCGAGGTCTGCCGACAGGTCAGAACCCACAGTGACGCCTACATCATCATGCTCACCGCCCGGACCGAGGAAGTCGACACCCTGATCGGACTGTCTGTGGGCGCAGACGACTACATGACCAAACCGTTCAGCCCTCGAGAACTCTCGGCCCGGATTCAAGCGATGATGCGCCGACCACGGCAGGGCACAACCGGGGGCGGCGGAAAGACACCATCCCATGTGCGCTCGATCGGCCAGCTGACCATCGACACCGCCGGGCGAGAGGTCACCGTCGGAGGTGCCGACGTCGAGCTGACCCGCACCGAGTTCGACATCCTCGCCGCCCTGGCCCGCGACCCCGGGATCGTCGTCACCCGCGCACAATTGATGGCCGCCGTGTGGGGACCGAACTGGGTGGGCGATGACCACCTGGTCGACGTCCACATCGGCCACCTGCGTCGCAAACTCGGCGACGACGCCTTCGTGGGCCGCTACGTGCGCACGGTCAGAGGCGTCGGCTACCGCATGGGACCAGGCCAATGAGATCCACCCCGCCACCAACACCGGCCACGCCCGACCCCCGCCGCCCCCGTCGCCGCGCGGCCGGAGTCAACTTCGGCACCCGCCTGCTGCTGGCGATGACCAGCGTGGTCGTCGGCTGCACAGCCAGCGCGTGGCTCGTTGCCTCCGCACTGGCCCCGGGCATCTTCCACGACCACCTCGGTCAAGCAGGCATCGATCACAACTCCGCCCAAGCCGCCCACGTCGAAGAAGCATTCACCGTCGCGATCATCCTGGCCTGGGGGCTCGCGGTGGGCATCGCCGTGCTGCTCGCCTTAGCAGCGACCTGGTACCTCACCCACCGAGTCCAACGCTCGGTCACCATGGTCACCACCACCACCGCCGACATCGCCCAAGGGCACTACGCGACCCGGGTGACCAGCCCCAAGCTCGGCCGAGAGTTCGACGACCTGGCCACCAGCGTCAACGAACTCGCCCGACGTCTCGCTGCCACCGACGTCACCAGACGACGGATGCTCGCCGACCTCGGCCACGAGATGCGCACCCCGCTGGCCACCATCGACTCCTACCTCGAGGCCATCGACGACGGTGTGCGCAGCTTCGACGACACCACCAAACAGGTGCTGTGGGCGGCCACCAGACGTCTCGAACGCCTCGCCGCGGACATCGTCGCCGTCTCCGACGCGGAAGAACACCTCACCCGACTACACCCGACCCCGACCACCACAGACGCCCTCATAGCCACTGCCGCCGAGGCAGCACGCGAACGCTACCTCGACAAAGGGGTG
>NZ_JAUNRW010000108.1 GCF_030535495.1 Corynebacterium sp. | reverse complement strand
TCTCCAGAGAGACACCGACGCGATCGGCCTCGACCGCTTCGGCGACGCCGTTGACGTCACCGAAGGTGTCGAGGCCGATATTGCGTCAACAACTCCCCGGGGTGCTACCAGAGACCCCAGTGTGCCGGCGGGAAGTCGATGCCCATCGGGCGGAAGAAGTTCGCGACGGTCAGAGCCCACACGTGGAGGGCGTCAGCCAGCTGGGGGAAGTCTTCACGGATGGACGACATGAAAGATGCTCCTTATTCGGGGAAATGGTGCTAACCCTGCTCATGGTACTGCCTCACCCTGGGTGCCGTCACCCACGATGCGCGCGCCGCGCATCAGTTTCAGCCGGCGCGCCAGCTGTTGCGGCCGCAGGGCCGGGCGCGCACCGATGTCCCCGGTGCGTGTGATGTGGTCACGACCGAAGCGTCGCAGAAGGAGATCATCGATGAGACGGATCTGCCCCGGGTGGAAGCGGTAGCGCAGGGCGCCGTGGACGGCGGTGATGTCGCCGTCGTCGAGAAGCTCGGCGAGTTCGGCGACCGTGGTGATGCCGGAGGCGGCGAGGATCTCGGCGAGGAAGCGGTAGTTCTCCGAACGCGAGCGCGGGAACCTGTTGCCCAGCAGCATGGCAAGTACACCCGGCAGGGTCTCGGGGGTGAGGTCCACGTCGTCACGGGCGGCGTCGGTGGAATCCTGCGCCACCGCGATCTGGTCGAACTGCTGATCCGCCAGCTCGATGAGCCCGGCGGCCAACGCGAAGGCGCGGTCGACCTTCGGATCGAGTTCCTCAATGCCGCGCTTGTAGCGGATGTCATGCTCGAACTCCGCCCAGGCGTGCTGCAGGACCGTGCGGATCTGCACCTCGAAACTCACACCCTGATAGTCGGCGAGCTCCGTGATGTCCGAGGAATTCTCGTCCACCGTGAGAATGAGGTGGTGGGAACCGTAACCGAAACCGCCGGCGATGCGGGTCTCCGCCGTCTTGTCCACGGAACGTTCCACGGTGAAGGACTGCTTGAGAACATCGATGGCCACCGGGATCTCAGTGGAGTGGAAGGTGGTCACGCGCACACCGATGAGATCGTGAATGTCCGCCCAGGGATCCGGGTACATCCACTCGCCGTTCGCGCGCTTCTTGTAGGCCTTGGCCTTGAACGACGGCCAGTCCTTCACCCGGGCGACCACGCGGTCGAAGGTCACGCCCGCATCCGCGAGCAGGTCCTCCACCCCGGCGGCGAAATCTTCCGCCGCCTGCGGATGGGCCCGGACCCACTCGTGGTAGTGGTTGCCCAGGCGGGCGATCCGATCAGACATCTCTGACCAGGAGCGCGGTCGGGAAGATGGTGAGGACCTCGGCCAGCGGCACGGTGGCCTCGTAGGAACGCCCCGTCAGGCGGTCGAGCCAGGTGCCTTCCGGCAGGGTGACGGTGGTGTCGTTCCAGCCGCCGTCGGCCTCCAGGAGGAGGGGGCGGCGGGTGGCCAGGGTGATCAGACCGATACCGGCCTCACCCGGGGTGTCGGCCGCGCCACGGGCCAGGCCGATGAGGTGGGACTCCTGCGGCCCGACCGCGAACACCGCCTGCATCTCACCACCGACGAAGTACTCCGGGTGGTCGGCGCGCACCTTGAGACCCTCGTGCACGATGTGCAGTTTCGCCCGGTCACCGTAGAGATCCAGGTGCGGGTAGGAGCCCGTGGTCTCCGCCTGTGCCTCGGCCTCGGCGGCCAGGTCCTCCCAGTCCACCCCGGCGGCGAGGATGTCCAGCGTCTGGCGGCGGGCGGTGTAGTCGACGAATCGACGGTTGTCCGGGTCCACCAGGGAGTCGTCGAAGAACTCGGTGCCCTGGTAGATGTCCGGGATGCCCGGCCCGGTGAGCTGCAGGAGCTTGCGCCCCAGGGAGATCCGCACCGCGCCGCGGGCCAGGGGGGCGACGAACTCGCTGATCATGGAGGTGACGGGGCCGTCGAGAAGCACATCGAGCCAGTCGGTGACGGCCTGCTCGAAGGACTCGTTCGGGTTGACCCACGTGGTGTGAACACTGGCTTCGCGCAGGGCCTTCTCGGCGTAGGCGTGGACGCGCTGGCGCAGCGAATCAGTGATCTGGCCGTCCGCCGGCCACACACCCAGCA
Organism: Corynebacterium sp.; assembly: GCF_030535495.1. Taxonomy (GTDB): domain Bacteria; phylum Actinomycetota; class Actinomycetes; order Mycobacteriales; family Mycobacteriaceae; genus Corynebacterium. Next base: position 4,678 of record NZ_JAUNRW010000108.1, on the reverse strand, counting down.
GGTTCTGCAGCAGGAAGTGTCCGGTGGCGGCATCCGGGGCGGGGACGACGGAGGTGACGCGGTGGACCAGCTCGGAGAAGTCCGTCGGGCGCTCGGTGAGCTCGATGATGCGGGCGCGCACGTCCTCGCCGCGCTTGGTGTCGTGCGTGGACAGCGTGGTCATCGCCTTCGGCCACAGGCGGGCGCGCTCCTGCTGCAGCAGGTGGAACTCGGCGGCCGAGACACCGAAACGACCCGGGGCGCCACCCACCTCCTGCAGGGCGACGAGTCGGGCGGCGCGGTAGAAGGTGGTGTCCTCCACGCCCTTGGCCATGACGGCACCGCAGACCTGCGCGAAACGGATCTTGGCCTCCGCGTTGGCGTTGAGGGCGGCGCTGATGAGGTCGAGGGCATCCCGACGCGAGGGGAAGCGACGCGACATCTCGGCGACGACGGTGGCGGTGACACGGGAAAGTGAGAGGTAGTCCGCGCGATAGACGGGCATGGCGGCCACCAGCTCGGTGATGGTGGTCAGCAGATCCTCCTCCGACACGCCCGAACCGGCGGTGGAGAAGTTGTCGCGGCGCATGGCGCGGGCCAGGCGGCGGATCTCGGCGGCCAGCTCATCACGGGCGACCTCCCGCTTGAGCTCGTGCATGGTCACCTCGACGGCGGCCTCGTCCCACGTCGACCCCGTCTGCTGAAGTGCCAGCATCGACATGGAGTCCTCGGCCACCCGGGAGACGAACACGCCGTCGAGTTCGCGGAGGGCGTCATAACCGGTGGTGCCGTCCACCGCCAGACGCGGATCGAGGGTCTCATCCACTTCGAGGATCTTCTCCACGATCAGCCAGCGCTCCGGCCCGACGACCTCGCGGAGGCGGTTGAGGTAGCCGAAGGGGTCGGAGAGGCCGTCCGGGTGGTCCACACGCACACCGTCGATGAGATCCTCGGCGATGAGCTGCCGCACGATGCGGTGTGTGTGCTCGAAGACCATCGGATCCTCCTGGCGGATGCCCGCCAGGCCGTTGACCGAGAAGAAGCGGCGGTAGGAGATGACCCCGTCGCGCCAGTACATGAGGCGGTAGTGCTGCTTGTCGTAGACCTCGGCCACGTCATCGTCGAGGGTGACCTCGTCGCCGACCGGGAAGATGTTGTCGTAGTAGGCCAGGACGATCTCCCCGTCGTCCTCCCGCAGCTCCAGCTTGTCCACGTCCTCCGGGGAGCCCAGCACCGGCATACCCAGCTTGCCGCCGGCACCGTTGTCCGCGTGCCAGTCGATGTCGAAGTAGTGCTCGTACTCCGAGTCCTGCCCGTGCTTGAGCACGTCCCACCACCACTTGTTCAGGCGCGGATTCTCCACTCCGAGGTGGTTGGGGACGATGTCGATGATCAGCCCCAGACCGGCGTCGTGGGCGGCCGCCGCCAGCTCCCGCAGGCCCTCCATGCCGCCGAGCTCCGGGTTGATCTCGGTGGGGTCGGTGACATCGTAGTTGTGGCTGGATGTCGGGTCCGCGGTGAAGATGGGGGAGAGGTAGATGTGGCTAACACCCAGGGACTGCAGGTAGGGAACCTGGGCGGCCGCCTCGGCGAAACCGAAGGCCCGACCCGACGGGTCCGCCTGCGGTCCGCGCAGCTGCAGACGGTAGGTGGCGGTGATCGGACGACGCATGGAACTCCTCGGGTCGGATGAATGAAGAAAAGTGCACCTCACAGCTTAGGCGGGTGCGGCCACCCGCGTGCGGGGCGACACAGCCGCCGGGAAACCGTGCCGGAGCACCAGGGGTTCGGGCACCCACGCCTCCCGCAGGTCCACGCGGTGGTCTTCTCCCACCGCCACCAGTGTGTTCTCCGTCAGGGCCAGCCAGGCCACCGGTTCTCCCAGCAGGGTCGCCAGGTGCGTGTCGAGCACGGTGAAGGTCTGCGGGTGTGCGAGCCAGGCGGTGGCGGGCGCGCCGGGCAGGCTGACCTGCAGACCGGTGACACCGGTGCCGAGCAGGTGTGAGGCCGGACGGGTGCGCACCCGGATTCCCTCGGGCGTGCGGGCGCGGGCGATGAGGTTGGCGGCGGCGCGGTCCCAGGCGCGGTGCGCGGAGAGATCCAGGTCCCCCAGACCGCGGTAACTCACGTCCGCCCCGTGGCAGGTGAAGGTCGCGCACAGCTCGCGGGAGAGGGCGATGTAGGCGATGGTGTCGGAGAATCCGTCGTCACTCAGCCCGGCGTGCTGGACCCAGGCATGGGGTCGTAACGCGGGCAGCAGGGAGGCGGGATCGAGCGGCATGGGCGGGGGTCCTTTCCGAGGTAGTCGGCATCGTCACCACAGTTGGACTGCCCATGGAGCCGAAAGGTTCCCGGTATCCCTAAAACGGGGGTTGTTCGTCCTCGTCGATACCCAGGACCGCGATGAGCTGCTCCCCGGTCCAGATCTGAATGTCCTGGCCCTTGGCGATCAGCTCCTCCGCCCGCTTCTCCTTCGAGGTCTTCGTCGCCCAGGTCCCGGCGACGAGGATCGTCGTCTTCTTCGTCACGTTCTTCCCGATGTCCGCGCCCAGATCCGCGATCGCCGACCACAGCCGCCCCTTGTCATGGGGTTCGAAGTCACCGGTGAGGGTGACATGCTCGCCGAACAATGGCCCGGTGGGGTCGGCATCGGGGTTGGCGGTGGGAATGACATCCGGGGTGGCCACCGACTGCCAGGGAGCACGCCGGGGCTGCGCCGGCGCGGCCTGCTCCTGCTTCTGCACGACCGCCCGCGCCCCGGAACGGTCACGCAGGACCGGGTAGGCGTGCGCGGCGCTGAGGGCGCCCAGGGTGAAACCGGAGGCGTGCTGGAACTCGGCGACGCTGCCGCGGTGGTTGTGCTCCCGTGCCATGTCGACGAGCAGTTCGGCGGCACCACGGGCGTCGAGCGTCATGGGAACATCCCGGCCGCTCGCGCGGGCCAGGATGAGGGTGCACACGTAGGAAATCTGCGGAACGGCGCGGCCGGCTTCCAGGTACTCACGGCGGAGCATCATCATGTGGAACTGGGCGTCGTGGGCGACCACCGGCAGATTGCCGATGAACTCCGGCAGGGCGTCGTCCCGGGAGGTCACCTCCGTCTCGACGCCGTCGATGAACTTCCGCGCCACCTCCCGGTCCACCGCCACGAAGTCCAGCCCGGCCACCGCCGCCGGTACCTCGCCGCGGCGTGCCGCCTCGATCGCCGCACGAAGATCCTCGGCCGCCTGCGCCTGCCCCGGGGCAAGCGGGATGACGGTGCCGGGGCCCTCGAGGGTGAGGGACCCGGCGTCGAGAAGCGAGGGCTCCTCCACACGCACGCCGGTGACCTGCGACAGGGGCACCTCCCATGACTCCTCGCCCGTCAGCGCTGTCAGGAGGGCGGAACGATCAATGCGGATGCTGGTGGCGGTGACACTGAGCTGGGCGCCGTGGGCCGGGATCACGTCGACTCCGATCGTCGGGGAAGGCAGGGTGAACGTTCAGTCTACCGGGGTAGCATGGGCGGGCATGGACGACTGGGTACGCGACGCCGATCCCTTCGACCGCACCTGCCCGAGCCGCGCACTGCTGGCCAGCCTCGGCGACAAATGGTCGATCCTCATCATCCTCGCGCTCGACGGTGCCCAACTACGCTACGGCGCACTCGAGGAGGCCGTGGACGGCATCTCCCCCAAGATGCTCACCCAACGGCTTCGCCAGCTTGTCGACGACGGTCTCATCGCCCGCTGGGAGTTCGAGGAGGTGCCCCCGCACGTGGCCTACGAACTCACGGACCTGGGCCGCAGCCTGCTGCCGGTGTTCTACCCGTTCCTCGGGTGGCTCATCGACCACACCCGTGACGTGGAGGAACACCGCAGCAGTTAGGCCTCCTCGTCGGTGTACTCGTCGCGCAGCGCCGCCCGGCGCTTGGCAGCCAGCTGCTCCTCCTCGCTCATTCCGGCGAGGAGGGTCTTGTTCTGACCCGGCTCGATCTCGTCCTCCTCGGTGTCCTCCACCTCGGCCTCGAGCTCTGCGACGGTGGGCTCCTCGGTGATCTTCTCGGCGGTGGCGGCGGAATCCGCGGTCACCTTGTCACCGACGACACCGAGATCCTTCTCGCGCTCGGCCTCGTCGACGACCTCGACGGCGTCGACCTCGTCCTCCTCGTCGTAGACCGGCGGCTCAATCTGCTTGAGCACCATCGTGGCGCGCGAGGGGACCGTGATGGTGCCCTTCGCCTCGATGATGGAGGCCTCGATCGGGTAACCGATGTCCTCGGTGGTGTCCACGAGCAGCTGCCAGCGGGCACCGAAGGCGCGCGGCGGCAGGGTGAACTCGATCTCCTCGTAGTGCGCGTTGAACATGAGGATGAAGGAGTCGTCGACGATCTTCTGACCGCGGGCGTCCGGCTCGGTGATGGCGTGGCCGTTGAGGTAGACCATGAGGGCCTTGCCGAAGGCGAAGTCCCAGTCGTCCTGCGTCATCAGCTTGCCGGAGGGCACCAGCCAGGCGATGTCTCGGTCGCGGACGTCGGCACCCAGGGGGCCACCGGCGAGGAAGCGGCGGCGGCGGAACACCGGGTGACGGCGCCGGATGTTGAGCAGGCGCTTGGTGAAGGCGTGGAGGGAGGAGTTCTCGTCCAGCTGGTCCCAGTCCATCCACGCCAGCTCGTTGTCCTGGCAGTAGACGTTGTTGTTGCCGTCCTGGGTCCGCGCCA
>NZ_JAUNRW010000021.1 GCF_030535495.1 Corynebacterium sp. | reverse complement strand
GTGAGGCAACGGTCTGCAAAACCGTGCACACGGGTTCGATTCCCGTTTCCACCTCTGGTCAGGATTTTTCTGGCCCACGCGCGTTTAGCTCAGCGGGAGAGCGCTTCCCTGACACGGAAGAGGTCACTGGTTCAATCCCAGTATCGCGCACAGAGACCCCCAGGGTCTCGATTGCGGATGTAGCGCAGTTGGTAGCGCATCACCTTGCCAAGGTGAGGGTCGCGAGTTCGAGTCTCGTCATCCGCTCCACCACGCCCCCGGGTTTTCACCCGGGGGCGTTGTCATTGCCTGCCCCGCCGGTGGATCTCCCGGAGCCAGAGCCGGGCGACGAGAAACTCCGGGTCCTCCTCCCTGGGGTCACTGTAGGTCTTTCCTGCGGTCGCCCGCGCCAGCTCCTCGCGCGCCTGCGCGACGAGGGTGTCTACTCCCCCGCTGGAGAGCTGCATCGCGTGCTTGCGTGCCCGGACAAGCTCGCCGGGGATGCCCAGGTGCTGCGCTGCCTCGCGGTGGATCTGCTTGTCGACGCCCCCGCCGCGTACCACCGAGGGGTGAATCCGCAGGGCCAACTCATAAGCCTCCCGTGTCTGCCATACCTGGATGTGCCGGGCCGGATCGTCGAGAAGCCGCTCGTAGAAATCGGGGATGAAGCGGTCGCGGGTGAAGTTCGCGGCGACCTTCGAGCGCACCGCCTCATCCCAGTCGTCGACGGCCAGGTCGGCCTCGCCTCCCCCGAGGAACAGCGCGTCGGCGCCCGCCCCGGTGATCAACGCCCCCGACATCCCGCGGGACCTCGCATGCCGATCGACCGCCACGAGGGTCGCCCCGGCCAGGACCTCCCACGGATCGGAGTTGTCGAGGCGGGCCACCGTGTCCGAGATGATCCCGCGCCACTGATGTGCATCGGGCGCGATCACCTCGTGCGGAATCCCCACCAGTGCCGCGACCTGCTGCGCCACCCGGAGCTCCTCGGTGGCGGCTGCATGCCCCGGGTGCGCCAGGGTCATCGCCACGAAAGCCCCGTCGCCGCGATCGAGCGAGGCCGCTGCCGCCGCCACCAGGATGGAGTCGATGCCGCCGGAGAGCATGAGGATCTGCGGTGCCGGATAGGCGTCACACACGGCCGTGATCCGGCCCTGCAGGAAGGCGATGATCTCCTCGCGCGCCTGCACCCGGTCGGCGATGTCGTAGGTTCCGGGCACCGACATGTCGGTGGTGTCGGCGACATACTCACAGTCAAGCCGCGTCATGGGGAACCTCCGGGAGTTCGACGTAGGTGCGCCGGTCGGGTCGGGAGAGCACCCGCACCATGACGAAGAAGAAGATCAGGAACAACGACGCCCCCGACATGACGGCGATTCTCTCCCACATGCTCAGCGACCCGGCCACGGCGGTGCCGACCGTCGCGGCCAGCAGTCCGATGAGTGCGGTGAACAACGCCAGGATCTCCATCACCCGGAAGACCATCGACTGGTATTCCGTCCGGAGCTTCTCCCCGTAGGCGCTGACCGTGGTGCGCAGGTGATTCTGCTGGTCCTGGCCGAGTGTGGTGATCATGTCGTGCATCTGCCACTCGTTGGTGATGAACAGCCGCTGCCGCGCGAAGTCGTCGTGGATGGTCAGCCGGTCGGCGGGCAGGTGGTAGATCGCGGTGTCGATGGCATCGAGCGCGGCCTGATAGTCGTGGAGCCGGCGGTGTCCGTCGGCCCGCCGCATCCAGGCGTTGGCGTCGGTCGGATTCTGCCGGATGAGGCGGCGCCCGATCTCCACCAGCAGCGACCCGTAGGTGGCGTGCGGGGACAACCAGAGCCCGTGCAGGACCAGGTGCTGGACTTTGACGGCCGCACCGGCATCGGCCACCGCCCGGATGTCGTCCGTGGGCACGACCTCCCCCGCCGCCAGCCGCGCGAACTGCTCGAATGCCTCCCCGAGGTTGCCCTCGGCCAGCAGATCCGGGCCGATGATGCTGAGAATCTGGTGCATCCGGCGGTGGTCGAAATCGAAGCGTGATCCCTGCAGCGCCAGAATGGCCAGTGCCGCATCCTGATGGCGGTTGCCCGTCGCCACCAGTTGCTCGTTGCCGATGACCCGCGGGGCACCCAGCCCCTGACTGCGGGCCTCCCAGGCCAGGTCGGTGAGAACGTCGAGGTTCTCGCGCAGGGCCCACGCCTGTTCGCCGGCCTGTCGCGCGCACACCGTCGCCCACTCCGCGCCGTACCTGGCCACATGGTCGGCGCGGGCCTGGGCGCTGTCCTTCAGCTGCTGGAGATCGGTCACAGATCTCAGTGTAGAGTGCCGACCATGATGCCAGGCGCCGAGGAATCGTTCCTCACCCCTCTCATCGGTCCCGTCTGGGAGGTCGGTGTCGCTGAGTGTCGGGCGATGGCGATCAGCACGCTCTCCGGTTCTGGGGCGGTCAACGGGAGTTCCCGTTCATTGGGCAACGACACCGACCACGCGCTGCTCAATGCGCTGCGCGACTGGGCCGATGTCGTCGTGGTCGGGGGGCGCACCGCGGTGGCCGAGAACTATTTCGGGGTCCGCACCACCGACGCGACCGCTTACCGACGCCGGGATCGCGGCCAGTCAGCGGTCGCCCCCGTCGCCGTGGTCACCCGCACCCTCGACCTCGACCCGTCGAGTCAGCTGTTCTGGAACACCGCCACTGCCCCGCTGATTCTGGCCCCCGCGGACGCATTGGCCGACGCCGCCCTCGCCGCGCGTCGGCAAGCGCTCACCGCGGCCGGGGCGGAATGGGTGTCCACCGGCAGTGGCACGGCCGCAGAGATCATGGGGGCCCTGCACGCGCGGGGGTTGTTCCGGGTGCTGTGTGAGGGGGGACCGTCGCTCTACTCGATGATGTTTTCCGCCGACGCCGTCGATGTCCTCCACCTGACGGTGGATCCGCTGCTACAGGTGCCCGTGGAGAAGCCGCTTTTCGACGCCACGCACACCATCTCCACCCGCCTGCACCTCGAACACCACGCGGCGAGCGACGACGGTACCCTTTTCCTCCGCTACCGTGCGGTACGGTGATCGCGTGAATGTGACGAGCCTCTGGGTCGCCCGAACCCCCCTGACCGAGCCCCACGACCGTCCGCTGACCCGCGTGGACGTGGTCGGCCGCGCCGTCGCCTGGCCCTTGGCGATCATCCTCGTCCTGCACCGGATCTTCGTCCTGGCCCTCAACGGCTCCGTCACCGACGACTTCACCACCGTGTACTCGGCGGTTCGCCGCTCCCTGGACGGTGTGCCCGTCTACAACGAGATCTACCACCACGTCGATCCGCACTACCTCTACAACCCGGGCGCCACCCTGCTGCTCAGCCCCCTCGGCTGGCTGAGCAACCACGACGCCGCCCGCACCGCGTTCATCATCGCCAACGCCCTGGCGATCATCGCCGCCCTGGGGCTGCTGACGAAAATGTTCGGCTTCTCCCTGCGCTCGGTGATCTGGCCCGGTGCCATCGCCCTGGCCTTTCTCACCGAGGCCGTACGCAACACGCTCATCTTCTCCAACATCAACGGTCTGCTGCTGCTGGCCCTGGTCGGTTTCCTGTGGCTGCTGCTACGCGGCCACGGCTGGGCCGCGGGGCTGGTGATCGGCCTGGCGATCCTCATCAAACCGCAGTTCGCACCGCTGCTGTTGTTGCCCGCCGTCAAACTCGACTGGCGCCCCGTCCTCGGTGGCCTCGCCGTCCCGGCCGTGTTCAATGTCGTCGCCTGGCCGCTGGTGCCCGGTGCCTCGGACTACCTGACCACCCTCGTCCCCTACCTCTCCGAGGTCCGCGACTACGCCAACTCCTCCCTCGCCGGCGCCGCCGTCTACTTCGGCATGCCCACCCTGCTGGAAAACGCCCTGTGGCTGCTGTTCGCCGCGGTCGTCGCCGTCGGTGTCATCGTCCTGCTGCGGTGGCGCTACACCGACCCCCTCCTGTGGGCCACCACGACCACCGGGCTGCTTCTCACCGGAGTGTTCTTCCTGTCCTCCCTGGGTCAGATGTACTACTCCATGATGCTGTTCCCGATGATGTTCACGGTCCTGCAGCGCACCAGCGTCTTCCACACGTGGACCGCCTGGCTGGCCGCCTTCCTCTTCCTCACCCCGGAGTCCTTCCACTCCTGGCGCGCGATCGACCTCACCCGCTGGCTCGACTTCTTCCACCCCACCCTCGGCTGGGGCATCCTGCTCGTCGTCATCACCACCTGCGCCCTCGTCTGGTGGCGCAGCGAAACAGTAGACTCGACGCATGACCGACTTCACCCTGATCAGCGACGACGAATGGCGCCAGCGCCTCAGCCCTGAGGAATTCCACGTCCTCCGCCGGGCCGGCACCGAACCCCCGCACGTCGGTGAATACACCGACACCACCACCGAGGGCGTCTACGCCTGTAGGGCCTGCGGCACCGAACTGTTCCGCTCCACCGAGAAATTCGACAGCCACTGCGGCTGGCCGTCCTTCTTCTCCCCCCTGGCCGGTGACCGCATCATCGAACGCCGCGACACCTCCCACGGGATGACCCGCATCGAGGTGCTGTGCGCCACCTGCGAGTCGCACCTCGGCCACGTCTTCGAGGGCGAAGGTTACGACACCCCCACCGACCTGCGCTACTGCATCAACTCCATTTCGTTGACCCTGGAGCCGTCGGAAGGGGCGTCGAGAAGCGAATCCTAGGGCAGGATCGCCGCGACCTCACCGATGTCCGCCACCCGGCGACCCGAGAAGAACGGGGTCTCCTCGCGGACGTGCAGGCGGGCGTCGGTGTAGCGCATCTGGTGCATGAGGTCGACGATGCGGTGCAGCTCCGGCCCCTCGAAGGCCAGCATCCACTCGTAGTCACCGAGGGCGAAGGCCGGCACCGTGTTGGCGCGGACATCCGGGAAATCGCGGGCGGCCTGGCCGTGCTCGGACAGGATGCGGCGGCGCTCCTTCGGATCCAGCAGGTACCACTCGTAGGAGCGGACGAAGGGGTAGACGGTGATCCACGCCTCCGCCTCCTCCCCCATGATGAACGACGGCAGGTGCGAGCGGTTGAACTCCGCCGGGCGGTGCAGACCGGTGCCGATCCACGTGGACTCCAGCAGCTGTCCCAGGACGGTGGTGCGGCGGAAGCCCTGGTAGGCGGCCTGCAGGTCCTCGAACTCCTCGGCATGCCACCAGATCATGAGATCGGCCTCGGCGTTGATGCCGGACACGTCGTAGATGCCGCGGACGACGACCTTGCCGGCGGAGGCGAGCTGATCGAAGAAGGCACGCGCCTCCGCGATGATCTCCTCGCGCTCGGTGCCCAGGGCACCCGGAATGGCGCGGAAGGTGACGAACTGGGTGTAACGCTGCACGGCGTTGAGTTCATCGAAGTTCAGTTTGCTCACGAAATCCTCTTTCTTCGGTGGGGAGGCGACGTCATCCATCATAAGTTGGAGGACCCTGCCGGGGGCAACCCACGGCGCGCCTAACCCTGCACACCCGCCCGCCTGGTTAGTTTTGAGGACGTGTTCACCCCAGATGCTTCCGACACCACCCGCCCGGCCGACGAGGCGGGAACTCCGGCCGTTTTCACGCAGGCCGTCGAGTCGATGCACACGGCGCAGCTCCGCGCGGAGATCACGCTCGGGACGATCCGCCCGCCGCAGCGCCTGGCACCGTTCAGCCACGCCATCGGCCTCGAGGTCGAACGCACCTGGGACGAGGCCGAGACCGAAGGCGACGCCTTCGGCCGCCTCATCCTCCTCCACGATCCCGGTGCCGAAGAGGCCTGGGAGGGTGCGATGCGTCTGGTCGCCTACATCCAGGCCGACATGGACCACGAGGTCGCCTCGGACCCGCTGCTTCCCGACGTCGCCTGGGAGTGGCTCACCGAGGGACTCGCCGACACCGGCGCCGACCACACCAACCTCGGTGGCACCGTCACCGCGACCGCCTCGGTGCGTTTCGGGGAGATCGGCGGACCGCCGCGCGCCCACCAGCTGGAGATGCGCGCCTCCTGGACCGCCTCCGATCTCGACCTCGCGCCGCACGTCGAGGCCTTCTCCCGTGTCCTGGCCAATGTCGCCGGTCTCCCTCCGGAGGGCGTGGCCCGCCTGACGTAAACTGGTGAGCCATGACGGCCCTGACCACGCCCCGTGACGGCATTCCCCGCGTCCTGTCGACGCCGGCCGACTTCGCCTCCGCCGCCTCCGCGCTGGCCGCCGGGCAGGGGCCGTGGGCCATCGACACCGAGCGGGCCTCGGGCTTTCGTTACGACGACCGCGCGTTCCTCGTCCAGATCCGCCGCCGCGACGTCGGCACCCTCCTCCTCGACCCGGAGGGCTCCCGCGCGGAGTTCACCCGGGCCCTGGCGCCGGTGATCAACGGGCAGGACTGGATCATTCACGCCGCCGCCTCCGATCTGCCCTCGCTGGCGTGGCTGGGCCTGTACCCGGGAACGCTCTTCGACACGGAACTCGCCGGCCGCCTGGCCGGTTTCGATCACGTCAACCTGGCGTCGATGATCGAGATGCTTTTCGACGTTCACCTCGCCAAAGGCCACGGTGCCGAGGACTGGTCACAGCGCCCCCTGCCCGAGAACTGGCTGGCCTACGCCGCCCTCGACGTCGAACTGCTGCTGGAGTTGGGTGAGACCATGGCGGAGATCCTCGACACCCAGGGCAAGCTCGACTGGGCCTCCCAGGAATTCGAGCACATCCGCCGGACGCACGCCGACATCACCGGCCCGACCGAGGCGATGTGGCGCGACATGAAGGGTGTCTCGTCTCTGACGCGCCCCGAGCAGCTCGCGGTGGCCCGCGAACTGTGGATGACCCGCGAGTCGATCGCGGTGGCCGACGACCGCGCGGTCTCGCGCATCCTGCCGACGAAGGCCCTCATCGAGGTCGCGCGCACCCTGCCCCGCACCGGACGTGACCTGGCGCGCGTCAAGGGTTTCCCGGCCCGTCGCCGCCAGGCGGTGCGCTTCTGGGGCGAGGTCGTCGACCGCGCCCTGACCTCTGATCCCCGCACCTGGCCGGCCCGCATCCGCTCGCCCCGCGGCCTGCCGTCGCGGCAGACGTGGTCCCACGAGTTCCCCGAATCCTTCGCCCGCTATTCGGCGGCACGCGAGCTGCTCGACGAACTCTCCGCCGACCTGGCCATTCCCGCCGAGAACATCCTCAAACCCGCCACCCTCCGCGCGGTGTCGTGGGAGGCGACCTCCGGGCAGGAGACACGGTCCCCGCTCGAGGTGCCGGACATGCTGCGCGCGCACCAGGCCCGCGACTGGCAGATCGAGCTGACCGCCCCCGTCCTCACCGAGACGCTGTTTTAGGGGGTCGTTCGGGTCGCTACTCCTTGATGATCCCCGACAGCCACGAACGCACGGAGGACAGGATCCCGTCGTGGTCGAGGCCGACCTCGGCGAGCAGCTCCGAACGCGAGCTGTGCATGGGGAACATCGACGGGAAGCCCAGGCGGCGCAGCGGGGTGTCCACCTCGGCGGCGGAGAGCACCTCACTGAGAAGGGAGCCCACGCCGCCGCGGACGACGCCGTCCTCGATGACGACGACGAGGTCGTGGTCGTCGGCGAGCCCGACGAGGGAACCGGCCACCGGGACGATCCACCGGGGGTCGACGACCGTGACGTTGACACCGTCGTCCTCCAGGGCGGCGGCCACCGACAGGGCGACGGCGGCGAAGGAACCGACCGCGACGAGGAGCACGTCGAGCCCGTCTGCGGCGGCATCCGAGTAGTGGAGCATGTCCACGCCGTCGGCAGTCTGCATGAGCGCCGGGATCTCGGTGGGCAGCGCACCCTTCGGGTAGCGGATGACGGTGGGGCCGTCGGAGACCTCGAGGCAGTCGTCGAAAAGCTCGGCGAGCTGGGCCCCGTCGCGCGGGGCAGCGACGCGGATGCCGGGGACGATGCTCGTCAGCGCCATGTCCCACACCCCGTTGTGGGAGGCGCCGTCCGGGCCGGTGACACCGGAGCGGTCGAGGACGAAGGTGACCGGCAGGCTCAGCAGCGCCACGTCCATGAGCAGCTGGTCGAAGGCGCGGTTGAGGAACGTGGAGTAGATCGCCACGACGGGGTGCTTGCCGGCCAGCGCCAGACCCGCGGCGGAGGTGACGGCATGCTGTTCGGCGATGCCGACGTCGAAGAAACGCTCGGGGTAGGCCTCGGCGAAGGCGGCCAGCCCGGTGGGACCGGCCATGGCGGCGGTGATGGCGACGATATCCTCGCGACGCTCCGCCGCGGCCAGCACCGAACTGGTGAACACCGAGGTCCAGTCCGGTTTCGCCTGGCTCAGGGCCACCCCGGTGGCGGGGTCGATGATGCCGGTGGCGTGCATCTGGTCGGCGACGTCATTGACGGCCGGGCCGTAACCGTGTCCCTTTTCGGTGATCGCGTGGACGATGATCGGCCCCTCGTAGTCACGCGCGTAGGTCAGCGCATGCAGCAGTGACTTCAGGTCATGCCCCTTGACCGGGCCGACGTACTTCATGCCCAGTTCGGGGAACATCTCGGTGGGGATGATCTGGGACTTCACGCCCTCCTTGAAGGACGACAGTGCCTCGAAGGTGCGCTCCCCGACCCAGCCCATGGACTTCAGGGTCTTCTTGCCGTGCTCCATGATCTCGTCGTAGGAGCGTTCCATGCGCAGGCGGGCGAGGTTGTCCGCGAAGCCGCCGATCGTCGGCGAATACGAACGACCGTTGTCGTTGACCACGATGACCACGTTGCGGTCGTGCCCGGAGGCGATGTTGTTGAGGGCCTCCCAGCACATGCCGCCGGTCAGAGCGCCGTCCCCGACGACGGCGACGACGTTGCGCTTGTCACCGGAGATCTCGAAGGCCTTGGCCATGCCGTCGGCGTAGGACAGGGCGGCGGAGGCGTGGGAGGATTCGGTCCAGTCGTGCTCGGATTCGCCGCGTGCGGTGTAGCCGGAGATCCCGCCCCGCTGCCGCAGGGTGTCGAAGTCGCCGGCGCGCCCGGTGAGGATCTTGTGCACATAGGACTGGTGCGAGGTGTCGAAGATGATCGGATCGTTCGGCGAGTCGAAGATCTGGTGCAGGGCGATGGTCAGTTCCACCACGCCGAGGTTGGGGCCGAGGTGACCGCCGGTCGCGGACACCTTCTCCACGAGCAGCTGCCGGATCTCCTCCGCGAGCTCCTCCAACTGGGTCAGGGACAGGCCCTGGAGGTCCGCGGGTGACGACAGTCCACTGAGAATACCCATTGTTGTCTGTTCGACTCCTTGCCTTAAGCCTTGTCCGACCGGTTCCGACCATCCTACCCGGCAGCGATTCAGCGGGACAGTTCCGCCATGACCTCGAAGTGATGCGTTCCGGGAAACGCGTTGAGCACCGCCAGTTTCTGCAGCTGATAGCCGGCATCGCCCCAGGCGGCGACGTCGCGTGAGAAGGTTGCGGGATCGCAGCCGACGTGGATGATCCGTTCCGGATCCTGCTTCGCGACGCCCGCCACGACCTCCTCGCCCGCTCCCGTCCGGGGCGGATCCAGCACCACCACGCGCGGTGCGGGCAGGGTACCGATCGCCTTCTCCACCAGCTGGTTGTGCCGTTCCACGGAGTACCCGGCCAGTCCGTCCTGCGTGAGTTCGGCCGCCGCGGGCGAGTAGTCGACGGAGTGGATGACTCCGCCGAGAGCGTCGGCGAGCGCGGGCACGAACAACCCGACCCCGCCGTAGAGATCCCAGCCGACACCACCGGCGCTCAGCTCCCCCAGCCACTGGCGCACCAGCGCCGTGTACGCGTGAGGCGCAGCGACATGGGCCTGCCAGAAGGCGGTGGCCGGGAAACGGAAGGTGTGGCCGTCGGCACGCTCGGTGACGGTGCCGGATCCTTCCAGCACCTGCTCCACCTTCTCCACGCGGCGTCCACGCGGCGCGCGACGGGTCTCCACGACATGGCGCTGACCGGTGGAATCCAGCACGGCGACGATCTCCGCGCCCGGGGTGTAGGTGCGGTCGAGGAGACCGTCGATAAGCTCCGGAACGACCTGGCTGCACGCCACCGGGATGATGTCGTGGGTGCCCTGCGCGCGGAATCCCGCGCGTCCCTGCTTATCGACGCCCAGCCGCACCCTGGTCCGCCAGCCCCGCACGGGCGTCAGCGGGTACAACTCCGGCTCCGGGGGCTGGGCCACCCGCCCGAGACGGGTGAGCTGGCCGAGCAGGATGTCGGCCTTGAGGGCCGTTTCGGCCTCAGGATCGAGTTCGCCGAAGTCACAGCATCCGGCTCCGGCGGCGGCCGCCGGGCAGGCCTGCGGGACACGCAGCGGCCCGGCCGTGACCACCTCGGTCACCACGGCACGCGCGAAACGCTTCTTGTCCTGCGTCAGGCGGACCGTCACCACGTCGCCGGGGAAGGCGCCGCGGACGAAGACGACGCGTCCGTCGAGCTCGGCGATCCCTTCCCCGCCGTGGGCCATGCGGGTGATCTCGAGCTGGGTCACTGACGATCCTCGGTCTCCACCTCGTCGACCTGCTGCGGCTCGGTCTCGGGGGCCGCGGGAGCTTCGGCCGGCTGCTGGGGCGGCTGCTGTGCACGCTGCTGCATCGCCTTCTGCACCTGATCCACCAGCTGCTTCGGCAGCACGACGGGCAGCGAATCACCCGCCAGGATCGGGTCGGAGCCACGGTAGACGAACGTGCGGGCGGTCATCTCCCGCGCCAGATCACGCAGGCCCTCGGAGCGCTCGTGCGGAGCAGTGGTGGTCATGCGCAGCATCCACCGCGGCCCCTCGACACCGATGACCCGGATCTTGCCGTGTTCGCCCTGGCCGATGATCTCCGGACCCCAGGGGCCCTGGTCGACGTCGGTGTCCAGGCCGTCGCTCATCATGCCCTGGGTGATCTGCTCGCTCGCCTCTGCCCATTGGCCGGCGGAGTTCGGGGCGGCGAAGGCGACCGGGGTGATGCGGCCGAACTCGGTGACGATGTGCACCATCTTCGGCCCCTTCTCCCCCATCTCCACCTGCACCTGGGACTTCTTCGGCAGCGGGATACGCATGGACCCGAGGTCGAGGATGCCGAGGGAGAAATCGGAGAAGTCGAACTCCGTGATATCGACGGTGTCACCGTCGAAGGGGCCGGTGTCACCGTCGACGGTGGTCTCCTGCGGCTCGACGGTCTCCGGCACCTCCGGGGTGGTGTCCTCGTAGGTGGATTCCGCCGCTTCCTGCTTCTTACCGAACGGCCAGACAGCCATGGTGATCGTCTCCTCGTGTAGTGCGTTGTCGCCCACTGTACTAGTGGCTAATGGGTGCCGGTGGAACCGTGGCCCCCTTCGCCACGCTCGGTGGCATCGAGGTCTGCGACCTCGATGAAGTCGACCAGTTCCACCCGTTGGACCACCAGCTGGGCGATGCGCATGCCCCGGGTGATCTCGATCGGAGTGTCAGGATCGAGGTTGATGAGGCACACCTTGATCTCCCCGCGGTAGTCCGCGTCCACTGTGCCGGGGGCGTTGACGATGCTCAGGCCCTGTTTCGCGGCCAGGCCGGAACGCGGGTGGATGAGGCCGACGGTGCCCAGCGGCAGCGCCAGGGCGACACCGGTTCCCACCAGGTGACGCCGGCCGGGGGCCAGCGTCACGTCCTCGGTGCTGTAGAGGTCCACGCCGGCATCACCCCGGTGGGCACGGGCGGGCAGGGGCAGATCCTTGTCCAGTCGCTTGATGGGGACCGGGCTTACGTCACTCGTATATGTCACGGAGACCAATGTAGGCGATGGGTTAGAGTGGTGAATCGTGAGTGACACCGGTTCTCCTTCTTCCTCCGCCCCCCGCATCCTCTTCCGTGAGCGGCAGTGGGTGCCGCTCTACTGGTGGGCACTGGCGGCGTTCCTCGTGGTCCTGACGTCGTTGCAGCTCCACCAGAACCGCACCATCGTCTGGCTCATCGTGCCGTTGATTCTGCTGTCGGCGGTGGCGGTGTGGATTCTGCTCAGCCTGTCCTCGACGGTGGTCACCGTCGAACGGGATCCCGACGGCACCCGGTGGTTGTCGGTGAAGTCCGCGAACCTGCCCCACGACGTCGTTTCCCGCTCCCTGGCGGTGCCCGCCACCGCGAAGCGCAACGCCATGGGTCGCCAGCTTGATCCGGCGGCGTTCGTCGTCTCCCACGGATGGATCCGCGAGATGGTCATGCTCGTGCTCGACGACCCGGAGGACCCCACCCCTTACTGGCTGGTGTGCACCCGCCGCCCCGAGGAACTGCTGCAGGCGTTCCTCCCCGAGCAGACCGATACCTCACTCGCGCACCTCGAACGCTGAGGGGAACGCAGGCAAAGAAAAAGGGCCCCGCGGGGCCCTTTGTTCATCTACGCACAGTCCTGGCAGACCTCAGAACCATCTGCCTCGGTGAAGGCGACGCGGTTGCGCCGCTGCACCAGGAAGCACTCGGCACACGTGAACTCGTCGGCCTGCTTCGGCACGACGGTGACGTTGAGCTCCTCGCCGGACAGGTCGACGGCCGGCAGCTCGAAGGGCTCGACAATGTCACCGTCGTCGTCGATGCCGGGGCTCTGGCTCTCAGCGGCCTTGAGGCCCTCGAGCGAGTCAGTCTCCAGCTCGTCCTCAACGCGACGTCGCGGTGCGTCGTAATCAGTCGCCATGCCTCGTACATCCTTCACGTGTAGTTCAACCGCGTCCACGGTCGATGTGCGTAGTGTCGAGGCGCATATTAAGCGACAAATGCCGTCATGTCATACTCCCAGGCCACCGGCGTGTTAACGGCTTCGTAACGGCGTTGTCACACCCACCCTCGCCGTGAGTTCCTCCCAGGCCGCAGCCAGCTGGCCTGCGGCAACGGAGACGGGCTCGCCGGCCGACCCCGGCGTCGATAAGCGGGGGGTATGCGCCACTGCCCCCGCCTCCCGGGCGATGAGCGCCCCGGCGGCGAAGTCCCAGCAGTGCAGACCATGCTCGTAGAAGGCGTCGACGGTGCCCTCGGCGACCCGGCAGAAGTCGAGCGCGGCCGCCCCCATGCGGCGGATGTCACGGACCTGCGGGAGGAGGTCGGCCAGCAGTGCCGCCTGCTGCGCGCGCCAGGCGGAGGAATAGGAGAAACCGGTGGCCACCAGCGCCAACGCCGGATCAGAAACCGAGTTGCAGCGCAGGCGGACCCGCTCGCCGTCGCGTGTCACATAGGCGCCGTCGCCGATCGAGGCGGAGTAGACATGCCCCCGTGGGACGTTGACCACGCAGCCGGCGAGGACCTCCCCGTCGACCGCCGCCGCGATGGACACCGCATATTCCGGCAGTCCGTAGAGGAAGTTGACGGTCCCGTCGATGGGGTCGACGATCCAGGACACTCCGCTGCCGGAAGACCGGGAACTGCCCTCCTCCCCGATGATGCCGTCGTCCGGGCGCAGGACGAGCAGTCGGTCGGCGATGAAGTCCTCGGCGAGGGTGTCCACGATGGTCACCGGATCCACCGCGGAGGATTTCGTGGACGCAAAACCCCGGATGTCCCCGTCCGCCGAGGCGGCCAGCTCGGCCCTCTTGGCCAGGATTCTGGCGGCCGCCTCCGTGGCCACCTCAACGGCGATGTCCTTCAGCTGCTGCGGTTCGGGTTTCGTCATGGATCCCATTGTGCCCGCAGTTTGTATGCTTGGCGCCATGAGCACAATCGGCTTCGGCATTGACATCGGCGGATCAGGCATCAAGGGTGCCCGCGTGGATCTGGGCAACGGCGAGTTCATCGGCGACCGCATCAAGATCAAGACCCCGCGCCCGGCCACTCCGGAGGCGGTCGCCGCGACCGCCGCGGAGATCGTGGCCATCGCGGAATGGGAGGGCCCGGTCGGGCTGACCATGCCGTCGGTGATCAAGGGGCAGATCGCCCGCACGGCGGCGAACATCGATGAATCATGGATCGGCACCGACGTCCACGAGCTGTTCGCCCGTCATCTTGGCGAGCGGGAGATCTCCGTGCTTAACGACGCCGATGCGGCCGGCATCGCCGAGGTCGCCTTCGGTGATCCCCGTGCGCGCCAGGGATCGGCGCTGTTCCTCACCTTCGGCACCGGCATCGGTTCCGCCCTGCTGGTCGACGGTCACCTGTTCCCCAACACCGAGCTCGGCCACATCATCATCGATTCCGTCGAGGCGGAACGTCGCGCCTCCTCCGCGGCCAAGGACCGCGACGAGCTCAGCTACAAGAAGTGGGCCAAGCGCGTGACCAAGGTCCTGAGCGAGTACGAGCGTCTGCTCAATCCCGGCGCCTTCATCGTCGGCGGCGGTATTTCCCGCCAGCATGAGAAGTGGGTGCCGCTTCTCGACGTCGAGGCGCCGATCTTCCCCGCCCAGCTGCGCAACCGGGCGGGCATTGTGGGCGCGGCGATGGCCGTCGCGGCGCACGTCGCACCCTAAGGTGGTTGAAACCCCACGGAATAATTGATCTATACTGGGCGGTTGATTACGACGACGACGGTGCGGGACACCGTCGCAACGGTGAAGGCCCCGTCCCCGCACGGGGCCGACACACTTCTAAGTAGGCAAGGCGAAAGGGCGTACGTGGCAGCCACGGATTCTTCAGGCAATGCAGCGACTGACAACGCAGTTCACGCAGACAACTCTGCGGTGTCGTCAGGCGCCGATACACCGGTGAAGAAGGCCGCCAAGAAGGTGGCCAAGAAGACGGCCCGCTAGGTAGCCAAGAAAACCGCCCGCAAGGCGGCGAAGAAGACCACCCGTAAGGCGGTGAAGAAGTCCGCCCCGGCTGCCCCGGCTGACACGGCGCCCGAGACCGAGGCCCCCGACGGCCTCGAGGAGGAGCTCGACGACGAGGTCGAGCCCGAGGAGCCCGACTTCACCGAGGCCACCCTCGAGGAGGACGAGCTCGGCGAGGCAGCTGTCGAGGAGGAGGAAGAAGAGGAAGAGGACGCCGGCGCCTCCGTCTGGGACGAGGACGAGTCCGCAGCTCTCCGCCAGGCCCGCAAGGACGCGGAACTGACCGCCTCCGCGGACTCTGTCCGCGCCTACCTCAAGCAGATCGGCAAGGTCGCCCTGCTCAACGCCGAGCAGGAGGTCTCCCTGGCCAAGCGCATCGAGGCCGGTCTGTACGCCACCTACCGCATGGAGCAGATGGAGGAGGCCTTCGCTGGTGGCGACAAGGACGCCAAGCTGACCCCGGCGGTCAAGCGTGACCTGCGCGCCATCGCCCGCGACGGCCGCAAGGCCAAGAACCACCTGCTGGAGGCCAACCTGCGTCTGGTCGTCTCCCTTGCCAAGCGCTACACCGGCCGCGGCATGGCGTTCCTCGACCTCATTCAGGAGGGCAACCTGGGCCTCATCCGCGCGGTGGAGAAGTTCGACTACACCAAGGGCTACAAGTTCTCCACCTACGCGACCTGGTGGATCCGCCAGGCGATCACCCGCGCCATGGCCGATCAGGCCCGCACCATCCGCATTCCGGTGCACATGGTCGAGGTCATCAACAAGCTGGGCCGTATCCAGCGCGAGCTGCTGCAGGACCTGGGCCGCGAGCCCACCCCGCTGGAGCTGGCCAAGGAGATGGACATCACCGAGGAGAAGGTCCTCGAGATCCAGCAGTACGCCCGCGAGCCCATCTCCCTCGACCAGACCATCGGTGATGAGGGTGACTCCCAGCTCGGCGACTTCATCGAGGATTCCGAGGCTGTCGTCGCCGTCGACGCCGTCTCCTTCACCCTGCTGCAGGATCAGCTCCAGGATGTGCTGCAGACGCTGTCCGAGCGCGAGGCAGGTGTCGTCCGTCTCCGCTTCGGTCTCACCGACGGCATGCCGCGCACCCTGGATGAGATCGGCCAGGTCTACGGCGTCACGCGGGAGCGTATCCGCCAGATCGAGTCGAAGACGATGTCCAAGCTGCGCCACCCGTCACGCTCCCAGGTGCTGCGCGACTACCTGGACTAGCCCCCACGTTCGATCCCACGTTCGTGCATGTCCCCCATGCTTGTGTATGGGAGATGTGCACGTTGTCACACGACCCCAACTCAGTCAGGGAATTCGACGCTTCGTGGCGCCGCCCGCCCCCGAGTTCATGTATGTCTCCCATGCACAAGCATGGGGAACATGCACGTTCTCGCGTTACACCCCAACTCAGCCCGGTAGTGCTTCCGCGCTCGAAGGTCAGCGGGCGCGCAGCTCGGGCGCCCGGTAGGCGGCGGGCAGCCCCTCGCGCCCGTAGCTCGCACGGCGGTGCAGCCACTCGATGGGCCCGGGCCAGCCGCGCAGGTCCCAGAGGAAGGCCCACGCCAGGGTGACAGCCCACACGCCGAAAGCGATGGCCATCTGCGGGAGGATGCCCGCTTCACGCCCCCAGCCCAGGGTGAAGGGCTGGACGAGCAGGAGCAGGAGCACCGACTGCAGGATGTAGCCAGACATGGAGCGTTGCCCCAGGGCGACGAACGCCCGCAGCGCGGGGTTGAGGGTGTCCACCGTTCCCTGGAACATCAGGGCCACCAGTGCCAGGGCGGCGGGCCCGGTGATCAGTCCGGCACCGGTGTTGATGAGCATCAACGGCAGTTCCCAGCTCTCGGGGAGCACGCCGATGGCGGCCAGCCCCCAGGGCAGCCCGACGAGCAGGATGACGGCCGCACCGGCGGCCACCCAGGAACGGAGCAGGGTGCGGTGGGCGGGGGCGTCGATAAGCACTCCCCTGCGGGCCCACACGAAACCGATGATCATGAGCGGGCCGAGCATGGCGGTGGTGATGGGGAAACTCGCCAGGGCGGCGACGCCGGCCATGGCGTTGAACCCGAGGTAGCCCAGGTAACTGGAGGTGGGCTCCATGAAGTCGCCGGGTGTCGTGGCCAAGTCCGCGACCACGGGGAACGCGGCGGTGACGATGCCGGCCCCGAGGAAGAACACCACGTTGAGACCGAGCAGCACGTAGGCGAGGATCATGAGGGTGCGATCGCGCAGAGTGATCATGGCGATGAGGATCAACGCCGTGAGTGAGTACTGCACGATGATGTCCCCGAAGAAGAGGAAGACCATGTGCACCAGGCCGATGAGCAGGAGGAGGCCGTAGCGTCGCCACAGGACCTTCTTCGCCTCACCCGGCGGGAAACCCCGTCGCCAGAGGCTCATGGTGATCAGCCCGACGCCGAATCCCAGGAGCGTGGTGAACAGCGGGAGGCCGCGGACGTGGACGAACATGGCGTGGAAGACCACGGCGATCTGCTCGAGGATCGTGGCCTCGCCGTAGATACCGCCGAAATGCCCCGCCAAGTCGGCGTCGGCAGGCGGCGCCCAGGCGGTGGGAACATTCGCCAGCGCGATGCCCAGGAGTGCGAGTCCACGGGCCAGATCAGGGGCGATGTAGCGGACCTTCTGCGCCGGGGAGGGCGCCGCGACGGGGCTGGACATGGGCTAGCTGTTCATCCAGGAGTCGAGGGATTCCTCGACGCAGGCCTGCTGCTGATTGGTGTCGGTAAGTTCGAAGCACTCGAGCATGCCAGACTGCGTGATCAACCCACCCACGAACACCCAGAAGAGGATCGAGATGACGATGGCGATGATGGAGAGCACCAGGCCCGCGACGGACATTCCCGTGCGGCGGCCCGGGCCCTGGATGCGACGGCTGCGGACCAGTGCGACGATCGAGATGATGAGGCCGATGAGGCCGATGAGGACCGCGAAGGCGGTGAAGAACATGCTGATCGCAGCGATGAGTGCGACGATGCCCACGCCGAGCGCCCAGGGGGCGACGCGGTTCTTCTCCTCGTTGAGCGCCCAGCCGGCACCGCCCGGGGCCCCGCCGTAACCTGCGTCGGAATATGCTCCCTGCGTGTAGGCGGGGTTGTCGTAACCGCCGTATCCGGCACCGCCCTGCTGGGAGGTGTTGTCCCCGCTGGAGGGGTACTGGTAGGCGTCGTAGTTCGGCTGCTCCGGACCGGATGCCGGATTCTGATCGTTCTGGTTGAACGGGTTGCTCATCGTTGTCACCTTCCACAGAGATACGTATGTTCTACAAAGGATAGGCCCCCGAGTGGTGGGTGTCTCTCCCCGCGGGGGCCAAATACGGACAAAATCAGGGTCTTCCCCGAGTTTTCACAGTCCCTACCACTGCCGCAGATAGGCGATGCGGTCGCGCAGCTGCTCCTCGGTGCACAGGGCCGTCGGGGGTCCGCCGCAGGCATTGCGTGCCTCGGTGTGGATGGCCCCGTGGGGGCGACCGGTGCGCCCGGCCTTGAGGGAGACGATGGCGTTGAGTTCCTTGCGCAGCTGGGGCAGGACATCACTGGCGACGCGCTCGGCGGCCGCCTTGTTCCCCTCCGACTGCCGGGCCGCCTCGTTGGCGGCGGCCACCTCGTCGCGGGCGTCGAGCTGTTCCTCCTGGCGCTTACGCAGGAGGGCCTTCATCTGCTCGGCGTCGAGAAGCCCGGGCAGGCCGAGGTAATCGGCCTCCTCCTCGGACCCGGCGAAAGTCGCGGTGCCGTAGGTCGAGCCGTCGTAGATGAGCGAGTCGAGCTCGGCATCGGCGCCGAGGGACTCATAGGACTTCTCCTCGTCCTTCTCGTTCTCCTCGCGGTTGGCCGCTGCCAGCGCCTCGTCGTCCCAGCCCTCGTCCGGGCGGTCCGGCTTGCCCAGCACGTGATCGCGGGAGGTCTCGAGCTTCTCGGCCAGGCCCAGCAGCACGGGCACGGACGGGAGGAACACCGAGGCCGTCTCACCGGGCATGCGCGAACGCACGAAACGCCCGATGGCCTGGGCGAAGAACAACGGTGTGGACGCGGAGGTGGCGTAGACGCCCACGGCCAGGCGCGGGACGTCGACACCCTCGGAGACCATGCGGACCGCGACCATCCATTCGTCGTTGCTGGCCGAGAACTCCTCGATGCGGGCGGAGGATCCGGGCTCATCGGACAGGATGACCGCCACCGGTGTCGAGGACAGCTGCCCGAGAATCTTGGCGTAGGCACGCGCGGTCTTCGTGTCGGTGGCGATGACCAGACCGCCCGCATCCGGCATGTTCCTGCGCAGTTGCAGCAGTCGGGTGTGGGCGGCCTGGAGGACCGCCGGGATCCAGTCGCCCTTCGGGTCCAGGGCCGTCTTCCACGCGCGTGCGGTCTGCTCGGCGTTGAGCGGTTCTCCTAAACGCGCGGCGTACTCCTCGCCGGCGGAGGTCCTCCAGCGGGCCTCACCCGAGTAGGCGAGGAACACCACCGGGCGCACGACACCGTCCGCCAGGGCGTCGGCGTAGCCGTAGGTGTGGTCGGATCGGGACACCAGGTGCCCCTGACCGTCCTCCTCGTAGCGGACGAAGGGGATGGCGGAATCATCGGAACGGAAGGGGGTACCCGTCAGCGACAGACGGTGCTCGGCGTCCGCGTAGGCCTCCCGGATGCCGTCACCCCAGCTCTTGGCGTCACCACCGTGGTGGATCTCGTCGAGGACGACCAGGGAGCGTTTCGCCGAGCACACGGCGTAATGCTTGTAGGGGTGCATCGCCACCTGGGCGTAGGTGACCACCACACCGTCATAGGACGGATTGACCGCCGAGGCGTTGGTGAAATGAGGATCCAGCGCCAGGCCCACCCGGGCGGCGGCCTGCGACCACTGGACCTTCAGGTGCTCGGTGGGCACCACGACGATGATGCGGTCGACGGCACGCGACGCCTTGAGCTCGGTGGCCACGCGCAGCGCGAACGTGGTCTTGCCGGCCCCCGGGGTCGCCACCGCCAGGAAATCCTTCGGCTTATGGAGCAGGAACTTCGTCAGCGCCGACCGCTGCCAGGCGCGGAGCTGCCCCTTGGCACCCCCACTCACTTGCGACGCAGGCCCTTGTAGATCCGTTCGCAGTCGGGGCACACCGGTGAGCCCGGCTTGGCCTGCTTGGTCACCGGGAAGGTCTCTCCGCACAGCGCGACAACCATGTTGCCGCTGACAGCGGACTCGACGATCTGGTTCTTCTTGACGTAGTGGAAGAACTTCGGGGTGCCGTCGTCGAGGTCGGTGTCTTCCCTGATGTCTGGGCGTTCGATGGTCTTCGTACTGGTCTTCACGGGGACCATCATGCCCCACATCTGATCGGAATGGCACACAGGGCTACCCTGAGCGGTATGGATCAGGACACCTTCGACGCCGTCGACCCGGCGGAGGAACCGGGAGAGGAATCCCGCCCCCGCCGTCGCTTCGGCCTGCGCCGACGTCGGGCGGAACTGATCACCACCGCGCGCCGGACCCCCGCCCAGAACCTGCGGCGGCGCGAACGGGTGTACACCTGGTTGCAGGCCTCGCGCCTGCCGGCGCTGCTCATCAGCGCCGGCAGCTATCTGTGGCTGGGTGACTGGATCGTCTCGGGCATCCTCTTCCTCATCTCGGTGCCGCTGCCGTGGATTGCGGTGGTCATCGCCAACGGCCAGGGCGAGGTGAGGGACAAGCGCACCCGTAACGTGTACAAACCACAGGCTGCCCGCGAGTACTACGCAGCCGTGGAAGAGCAGAATCGCGCCCGCCTGGACAAGCCCCCGCAGCGGGAGCTCGACGCCGACCGATCCGACATCATCGACCATGAAGACCCGGAGGAGACACCGTGAGCCTCGCCGCCCTCGCCCCTGAGCTGACCTCCCTGTTCGCCGCGGAAGGATTCACCGCCGACGGCATCGCCGCCCATCTGGGCCCGGACGCCACCGATGCCCTGCACCGGGGAGAACCGGCCGCCGTCCGCTACGCCGCCTCCGATAGCTCGCGCCTCTCGCGGCTCATCCGCGTGTTCGTCCTGCGCGATGCCGTCCCCGCCACCGAGCTCGCCGACCTGCTCGGCGCCGCCCTGGCCACGAGGCTTATCGACGCCCACGCCGTCGCCGTCGACCGTTCCGGCACCGTCCGCCTCGTGCTGGACATCCGCCCGCACGTCATCGTCGGGGAGAACAGGTGGGTCTTCTCCGATGCGGACGCCTCCGTGACCGAGCACGTCCCCGGCCCCGACCATGTCCTCGGGGTGGGCGCGGCGAGCCTGTCCCTGCTGCAGTCCACCCCGGTCACCCCGGTGGACACAGTCCTCGATCTGGGCACCGGCTCCGGAGTCCAGGCCCTCGGGCAGCTGGGGACCGCCGAGCACGTCACAGCCACCGACATCCACCCGCGTGCCCTTGAGTTGGCGGCCGCGACGTTTTCGGGGGCGGGCGCGGAGGTCGAACTGCTGGAAGGTGCCTGGTTCGAACCGGTCGCCGGCCGCCGCTTCGACCGGATCGTGGCCAACCCGCCTTTCGTCGTCGGCCTGCCTGAGATCGGCCACGTCTACCGCGACTCGGGCCTCAACCTCGACGGCGCTTCGGAGCTCGTCGTCTCGCAAGCTCCCGGCCACCTCACCGAGGGCGGCACGGCCCACCTGCTGGCCGCCTGGGTACACACCCATGAGCAGTCCTGGGCCGCGCGCGTCGCCTCCTGGTTGCCCAGGCGCGGGGTGGCCGCCTGGATCATCGAGCGCGACGTCGCGGACCCGGCGCACTACGTGGGGACGTGGTTGCGCGACGAGTCCATTGACCCCCGCTCCCCGGAGGCCGCCGCGCGTACCGAGGCGTGGCTGCGCCACTTCGACGAGCACGGCGTGACCGGCATCGGGTTCGGCTACGTGGCCATCCGCGACATCGGGGATCAGCCCTCCGACATCATGGCCGAGTCCATGCCGCAGTCCTTCACCGATCCCCTCGGCCCGGAGATCGAGGAGTACTTCGACCGCATCGCCTGGTTGCGGGAGCGCAGTGCCACCGAGCTGGCCGACGCCACCTACCTGGCCCGCCCGGGCCTGGCCCGGGAGGACATCTCCCAGGCGGACGCGGACGCGGGTGCCGGTTTCACCCCGGCCGCACTCCGGCTGACGCGCACGGAGGGTCCACGGTGGAGTCATGACGTCGATAAGCATCTCGCGGCGATTGTCGCCGGCCTGCACCCGCAGGGGCTCTCGCTGCGCGAGACCGTCGGCCTCTATGCCCTGGCCAATGATCTTGAAGAGGATGTCCTGGTGGATTCCGCTGTGTCCGCCGTCGTCGATCTGGTCCGTCACGGACTCGTCCTGCCCGCGGAGGTGCTCCTGTGAAGGCCGTGTTGACCCGGGTGAGCTCCGCGTCGGTCACCGTCGACGGCGTGGTGGTCGGTGAGATCGGTTCCGGCGTGCTGGCGCTGGTCGGTGTCGGCCGGGACGATGCCCCCGATGCCTGGGAGACGATGGTGCGCAAAATCGCCGAACTGCGCATTCTCGACGGCGAGCGCGGCGTCGAGGAAGCCGGGCAGTCGGTACTGCTGGTCAGTCAGTTCACCCTCCACGGGCGTACCGCCAAGGGGCGACGTCCGAGTTGGTCGGACGCGGCCCCGGGTGAGGTCGCGGAACCGGTGATCGCGAAGATCGCGGCGGGCCTGCGCGCCCGGAACATTCCGGTGGCAGAAGGTGTGTTCGGCGCGATGATGCAGGTCACCTCCGTGAATGAGGGCCCCTTCACGGTGCTGGTCGAGTGCTGATTTTTGACCCGGGAACAAAACCGCCCAGCCGCGCGTTGAGCAGATAGTACCGGCGATTTTAGGAGGCCTCCCGATGACCACCCCTTCCCAGCAGGATCCTGACGTAGAGACCACCGACCGTGGAAGCCGCCGCGGCCAGACCAACGATAATCCGTCCGCCGACCTGGTCCGTGTGTATCTCAATGGCATCGGCCGCACGGCCCTTCTCAACGCAGAGGAAGAGGTGGAACTCGCCCAGCGCATCGAGGTCGGCCTCTATGCCGCCCACCTGCTGGAGACGGACAAGAACCTCACCCGCGCCATGAAGCGCGACCTCAAGGTGCTGGCGAAGGACGGCAACAAGGCCCGCGCCCACCTGCTGGAGGCCAACCTGCGTCTGGTCGTCTCCCTGGCCAAGCGTTACACCGGCCGCGGCATGCCGCTGCTGGACCTCATCCAGGAGGGCAACCTCGGACTCATCCGCGCGATGGAGAAGTTCGATTACGCCAAGGGATTCAAGTTCTCCACCTACGCCACGTGGTGGATCCGCCAGGCGATCACCCGCGGCATGGCCGACCAGTCGCGCACCATCCGCCTTCCCGTCCATCTCGTGGAGCAGGTCAACAAGCTCTCCCGCATCAAGCGCGAGATGTACCAGCACCTGGGCCGCGAGGCCACCAACGAGGAGCTGGCCGAGGAATCCGGTATCGAGGAGTCCCGCATCGAGATGCTGCTGCGTCAGTCCCGCGATCCGGTGTCGCTGGACATGCCGGTCGGCGCGGACGAGGAGGCTCCGCTGGGGGATTTCATCGAGGACGCCGAGGCGACGGACGCGGAATCCGCCGTGGTGGCCACCATGCGTCACTCGGACATCCGCTCTGTCCTGGGCACCCTCGAGGAGCGCGAGCAGGATGTCATCCGCCTGCGCTACGGCCTGGACGACGGTGTCCCGCGCACCCTCGACCAGATCGGGCGTCGCTTCGGTCTGTCCCGTGAGCGCGTGCGCCAGATCGAGCGCGAGGTCATGAGCAAGCTGCGCGACGGCCATCGGGCCGCCCGCCTGCGCGAGTACGCGCTGTAGCCTTCGCTGTTCTCATCCCCGTCACCTGCCCCGCGCCGCCTTCCCGAGCACCGGGAAGGCGGCCGTTGCGTGAGGTAGGCTTCTATCCATTGTCGGACTTGTAATGCAGAAAGGCGTTGGGCCGTGAAGGACCTGGTCGATACCACCGAGATGTATCTGCGGACCATCTACGAACTCGAGGAAGAGGGTATTACGCCGCTGCGTGCACGCATCGCCGAACGCCTCGAGCAGTCCGGCCCGACCGTGAGCCAGACGGTGGCCCGTATGCAACGCGACAACCTCGTCGTCGTCCGCCCGGACCGCTCCCTCGAGATGACCCCCGAGGGCCGCGAACTGGCGACCGCCGTCATGCGCAAGCACCGGCTTGCCGAGCGACTGCTCACCGACATCCTCGGCCTGGACATCCACCAGGTCCACGACGAGGCCTGCCGCTGGGAGCACGTCATGAGCGAGGCCGTGGAAGAACGCCTGGTCGCCGTCCTCGACGACGCCTCCCGCTCCCCCTTCGGCAACCCGATCCCGGGTCTCGCGGAGCTGGGCGTGGTCGATCCCGCGGCCGTCGATCACGGTATCCGCGCAGTCGATCTTCCCGAGGGTGCGCCGACCGAGGCCCGGATCGTCCAGATCAACGAAATCCTGCAGGTGGACGAGAAGGAGTTCGCCGTGCTCGTCGAGGCGGGCATCACCGTCGGCGCCACCGTCACCGTCACGCACGAAGGGGGCACGGTACGTATCTCCTCCGGCGCGTCTGAGGTGACCATCGATCCTGACCTGGCGCACGCCATCCGGGTGGAGATCGTCTGATGAAGCTGTTGGTCACCGGCGGGGCCGGTTATGTCGGATCCGTCTGCGCCCAGGTTCTCCTGGAGGCCGGGCACGAGGTAGTCATCATCGACAACTTCTCCACCGGCAACCGGGAGGCGGTACCGGCCGGGGCCCGCCTGGTGGAAGGCGATGTCCGCGACGTCGCCTCCGCAGTCCTGGGTGAAGGAGATTTCGACGGCGTCATCCACTTCGCCGCCCGCTCCCTGGTGGGCGAATCGATGGACAAGCCCGAGGAGTACTGGCAGCACAACGTGGTCACCTCGCTGACGTTGTTGGACGCGATGCGCGAGCACGGAGTTCACAATCTGGTGTTCTCCTCCACCGCGGCCACCTACGGTGAGCCGGAGGTCGTGCCCATCACCGAGGACATGCCGACCGCCCCGACCAACCCGTACGGCGCCTCGAAACTGGCGATCGACTACATCATCACCTCCTACGCCCAGGCCCACGGCCTCGGGGCCACGAGCCTGCGCTACTTCAATGTCGCGGGTGCCTACGGTCAGATCGGCGAGAACCGGGAGATCGAGACCCACCTCATTCCGCTGGTGCTGCAGGTCGCACTCGGCCACCGCGAGCAGATCTTCATGTTCGGTGATGACTGGCCGACCGCCGACGGCACGCCGGTGCGCGATTACATCCACATCCGGGACCTGGCGGACGCCCATGTGCTCGCCCTGGAGAGCAATGAGCCCGGCATCCACCGGATCTACAACCTCGGATCCGGCGACGGATACTCCGTCAGGCAGGTCATCGACATGTGCCGCAAAGTCACGGGCCATCCCATTCCCGCCAAGGTGGCACCCCGGCGCGCCGGGGATCCCGCCACCCTCATCGCCTCCTCGACACGTATTCAGGAGGAGTTGGGGTGGAACCCGCAGCGCACCGACCTGGAGACGATTGTCTCCGACGCCTGGGCGTTCACCAGCCAGCTCGGTGACCGCGCCTGGTCGGCGAAGAAGCGCTAGGCAACCCCGGATTCCCCGTCCACTCCGTGGCGGGCCCGGACGATCCGGGATCCCTCCCGCACGGAGGAGACCATGAAGTTGAACTCCCCGCACTGCGCCGGCGCGATGAGCAGCCGGGTGAGCATGTGGGTGGGGTCCTCCCCCATGACCGTCTGTAGTGCGTGCATGGAGCGCATCGGCAGTTTCAGTTCCACCATGCACAGCGCGTAGAGGCACAGGGCGTTGTGGCGGATGAATCCCGTGCAGGTGCGCGCCACCGCCAGCATGAGCTGTGCCCCGGTCGCCGGGGTGCGCAGGACGTCCTCGATGATGAGGTCGCGGAGGTCGAGGCACCCCAGCAGCGTGGCCATGGTGAGCAGGACCTCCTCGTCGGCCAGGAGTTCGTCGAGGGGGAGGTCGCGGGCTTCGTCGATAAGCAATCGGACGTCGGCGGCCAGCGCCGGATAGACGGCCGGGGACAACTCCCGGGCCCGCTGCTCCGCGAAGCTGCTCAGCTGAGCGCAGTCGGCGGCTGTGTGGTGCGGGGTGCCGTGTGCGACGTGCGCTTGCGCCTCCTCACGGGTGAGATCGGGAAGTTCCCCCTGCGCCAGCAGGGGTTCCATGGCGCGGGCTGCCACCACCGGGGCGACAACGTCGTTGCACCACTCCTTGGGTACACCCGACATGAGGAAGTCGGAGCTGCCGAAGCCGATGGTGACCGGCTCCCCGGTGAGGATCTCCGGGGTCACCCAGGCCACGTCGATGGGGAGGCGGCCGGCCTCGGCGGCGGTGATGAGGTCGTCGATGATCTCGATGATCTGCTCGTCCGGGCGGGTGGTCACCACAAAGCCGAGCACGAGGGCGGGGTCGATGTCCGCGATGGATTCGCCGATATCCGGCAGCACCGAGAGATCATCCAGGTCCATGCGGAGAACCGGGCCGAGGTCGAAGCGTTCGGAGCTGTCGGTGGCGGTGAAGGTGACGATGACGAGGGAATCATGGGGGTAGAAGCCGAGGATGCCCGGCAGGTTGGCGGCGATCTGTCCTGGAGTGCTCAACGCGGTGGTGGCTGTCGTCATGCCCTTCACCCTGCCCGGGGTACCCGTGGTAGCACAGGCCGCCGCTGCGGGCGACGCGTTTCTGTGGACAACGGCAGGGTTGTCCACAGGCGCCACTGATCCCGGGTGGCGGTTCGGTGGGCGTTGCGGCAAGATGGGACGGCTACACTGGTCACTCAACTGGAATAACACCCGTGTGATGTGCGTTGGAAGCGGATGTATGCCGTTAGAGCCGAAGGAGGATGATGGGTATGCAGGACAATGAGCGCCGCATGTACGAGCTCGAGTACCCGGCCCCGGAGGTGGGAGCCGGGACACCGGAGGGCCCGACCCTCATCGTCGCCCTGCAGGGCTATGCCGATGCCGGGCAGGCCGTGGAGGCAAGCGCCGACCACCTGCTCGCCGCCCTGGATTCGCGCCCGGTGGCCTCGTTCAACAACGATGAGCTGATCGACTACCGCTCCCGCCGCCCCGCCGTGACCATGGACAACAACCAGATCACCGGTATGGAGAACCTCGACCTCGGGATGCGCGTGCTGCGCGACACCGAGGGCCGGTCCTTCCTGCTTCTGTCGGGTCCGGAACCGGATCTGCGCTGGGAGGCGTTCACCGAGGCTGTCGCAGATCTGGTGGAGAAGTTCGGCGTGGACCAGACCATCTGCCTCTACGCCGCCCCGATGGCAGTGCCGCACACGCGCCCGCTGGTCGTCTCCGCCCACAGCAACACCCCGCAGCTGCTGCACTCCATGTTCACCTACGACTCGAAGGTGATTCTGCCGGGGTCGGCGTCGATGATGCTCGAGCGTGCCCTGCACAAGCGTGGCCGCAACGTCGCCGGGTTCACCGCGCATGTTCCCCACTACCTCGCGGCGTCGCCGTATCCGGCCGCCACCCACGAGCTTCTCGACGCCGTGGCCCGCGCCGCCGAGCTCTCCCTGCCGCTGCGCGCCCTGGAGCATGACATGGCGCGGGTCACCCAGCAGCTGTCCGAGCAGGTCGATGACAGCCACGAGATCCAGCAGGTTGTCGCTCACCTGGAGCGCCAGTACGACGAGGAACTCGAACGCTACCGCGCCTCCAATCCGAAGGCGATGCTGCCCGGGGAGCACGAGATGCCTTCCGGGGATGAGATCGGGGAGGAATTCGAGCGCTTCCTCGCCGCCCTCGACTCCACCGAGGAGGACAACCGCACCGAGGATGTCGGCGGTCCTGCGGAGCTGCCGGAGGACAGCCCGGACGACGACGAATAGTCGCCGACACGACGCCTGCGACTAGGGTGAATAGGTGTGAACCTCGCCCAGATGCTGCCCGACCTGTCCGACGTCCCGGAGAACCTGCTCGACGAATCCATCTTCGACAGCTTCCTCAGTTGGGTGAAGGGCCGCGGCATCGAGTTGTACCCGGCGCAGGAGGAGGCCGCACTGGGCATCCTGGCCGGGGACAACGTCATTCTGGCCACACCCACCGGTTCGGGTAAGTCGATGGTGGCCAACGCCGCCCACTTCATCGCCATGGCCCGCGGGCAACGTTCCTTCTACACCGCCCCCATCAAGGCCCTGGTGAGCGAGAAGTTCTTCGCGTTGTGCGAGATCTTCGGCCCCGAGAACGTCGGCATGATGACCGGTGATGCCACCGTCAACGGCAAGGCCCCCATCATCGCGGCGACCGCCGAGATCGTCGCCAACATCGCACTACGCGACGGCGCGGACGCCAAAATCGACCAGGTCGTCATGGACGAGTTCCACTACTACTCCGACCCGGAACGCGGCTGGGCGTGGCAGGTCCCGCTGCTGGAGCTGCCGAAGGCCCAGTTCCTCCTCATGTCCGCCACCCTCGGTGACACGACCTTCCTGCAGGAGGATCTCACCGCGCGTACCGGACGCACCACCTCGCTCGTCGCCGGTACCACCCGCCCGGTACCGCTGGACTTCTCCTACGTCTACACCCCGGTCCACGAGACGATCGAGAACCTGCTGTCCGACGGCAAAGCACCCATCTATGTCGTGCACTTCTCCCAGCGTGAAGCCACCGAACGGGCGCAGGCCCTGACCAGCCTCAAGATCATCGACGACGAGACCAAGGAGAAGATCGTCGCCGAGATCGGCTCCTTCCGTTTCACCACCACCTACGGCAAGACGCTCTCCCGCCTGCTGCGCCGCGGCATCGGCGTCCACCACGCGGGCATGCTGCCGAAATACCGGCGCCTCGTCGAGAAGCTCTCCCAGACAGGCCTGCTCAAAGTCATCTGCGGCACGGACACCCTCGGCGTGGGCATCAACGTGCCCATCCGCACCG
>NZ_JAUNRW010000020.1 GCF_030535495.1 Corynebacterium sp. | reverse complement strand
TGACGGGCCGCAAGATCATCGTCGACACCTACGGCGGCATGGCCCGCCACGGCGGTGGCGCCTTCTCCGGCAAGGACCCGTCCAAGGTCGACCGCTCCGCCGCCTACGCCATGCGCTGGGTGGCCAAGAACATCGTCGCCGCCGGGCTGGCCGAGCGCGTCGAGGTCCAGGTCGCCTACGCCATCGGACGCGCCAAGCCGGTGGGCCTGTACGTGGAGACCTTCGGCACCGCCGCCGAGGGGCTGAGCGACGCCGCCATCCAGGGCGCTGTCGAGGAGGTCTTCGACCTGCGTCCGGCCGCCATCATCCGCGAGCTGGACCTGTTGCGCCCCATCTACCGCCAGACCGCCGCCTACGGCCACTTCGGGCGCCTGGACCTCGATCTGCCGTGGGAGCGCACCGACCGGGTGGACGAGCTCCGCGCCGCCGCCCGCGGCTAGAGTAAGCGGCATGGCCTCTCCCCGCGTCCCCGCAGAACACCTGCCGGTGGCGCGGGTTCTGCCGTTGCTGGGCCTGGCGCACCTCGACCGGGCCTTCGACTACCAGGTGCCCGCCGACCTCGACGACATCGCCCAGCCGGGGGTGCGCGTACGCATCCGCTTCGCCGGGCGGCTTATCGACGCGCTGCTGCTCGAGCGCCTCGCGCACACCGACCACGAGGGCCAGCTCAAGTGGATCGAGCGGATCATTTCCCCGGATGTCGTCTACCCGCCCCGTACGGCCGCGCTTATCGACGCCCTCGCCGACCGCTACGCCGGCACCCGTTCCGATCTCATCCGCGCGGCGGTGCCCTCGCGCCACGCCCGCGCGGAGGAGACCGATGTCTCCACTCCCTGGGAGGAGCTGGGGGAGGTCAGCGAGCCGGATCTTTCGGCGTGGGCCGCCTACGAGTACGGGCAGTCCTTCGTCGACGCGGTCCTGGCCGGGCAGACGGCGCGCGCGGCGTGGCAGGTCGCCCCTGGAGATTCCTGGGCGCAGGCGCTGGCCGCCCTGGCCGTCAAGGTGGTCATCGACGGCGGCGGGGCGCTGGTGGTGGTGCCGGATCAACGGGACGTCGATACGCTCGAGGAGGCCCTGCGGGAGCTGGTGGGCGCGAAGCAGATCACCGTGCTCACCGCGGCACAGGGGCCACAGGCCCGCTACCGGCGGTTCCTGTCGGTGCTGGCGGGGCAGGGGCGGCTGGTCATCGGCACCCGCTCGGCGGCGTTCGCCCCGGTGGCGGACCTGAGGCTGGCGGTCATCCTCCACGACGGCGACGACAACCTCGTCGACCCGCGCGCGCCCTATGTCCACGCCCGCGAGGTACTGACCACCCGCAGCGCGCAGGAGGGGTGTTCGCTCATCGTCGCCGGGTACACGCGGACCGCGGAGGCGCAGCTGCTGGTCGAGTCGGGGTGGGCGCACGGGCTGGTGGCGTCGCGGGAGACGGTGCGTCGGAAAGCACCGCTCATCCGGGCCGTCGGCGACTCGGACTTCGAACTCGAACGCGACCCCCTGGCCGCGAGCGCACGCCTGCCGAAGATCGCCTTCGAGGCGCTGCGGGGCGCCCTGGGACGCGGGGAACCGGCCCTGGTGCAGGTGCCGCGCAAGGGATATGTCCCCACGCTGGCCTGCGGCACCTGCCGGGCGCCGGCCCGGTGCCGCCAGTGCCACGGCCCCCTGGGACTGCCCGTGGGCACCGACGCCGGGGTGCCCACCTGCCGCTGGTGTGGGGCACCGGACGCCCGCCACCGCTGCGGGGAGTGCGGCTCGGTGAAGCTGCGGGCCGTCGTCCTCGGCGCCGAGCGCACGGCGGAGGAACTGGGCCGCGCCTTCCCGGGCGTCAAGGTGATCACCTCCGGGGGCAACCGGATCGTCGACACCGTCGGGCCGGGCAAGGCCCTCGTGGTGGCCACCCCCGGTGCGGAACCGCGCGGGACCTACGGGGCGGGAGTGCTGCTGGACACGTGGTCGCTGTTGGGCCGGCAGGACCTCCGCGCCACCGAGGACACCCTGGCGGCATGGGCGGCGGTGGCCACCCTCGTCGCTCCCGCCTTCCAGAGCGGGGAAGTGGTGGTGGTCGCCGATCCCGGGCTGCCGGTGGTGCAGTCCCTCATCCGCTGGGACATGGTGGGGGCGGCGGCGCGGGAGCTGGCGCAGCGTCGCGACGTCGGCTTCCCCCCGGCCGTCCACATGGCCGCCGTCGACGGGGCGAACGCCGCCCTCGACGCCTTCCGGGAGCACGTCGATCTGCCCCCCGGGGTCGAGGTCCTCGGCCCCGTCGACCTGCCCCCGGGCGTGAGCCTGCCCGGTGAATACGACGAGGCGAAGTTCGGCCCGCCCCAACGCCTCCTCCTGCGGGCCCCTCTGGGTCCGCGGGCTAGCCTCGGTCGGATGCTCAAGGCGGCGGTCGTGGCCAAGGCCAGCCGCCGGGAGGACCTGCCGCTGCGCATCCAGGTCGATCCCCTCCATATCGGCTGATCGCCGCGACGTAGACTGTTCCCCATGACACTCCGCGAGATCCGCCTGTTCGGTGATCCCGTCCTGACCACGCGGTCGGATGAGATCACCGAGTTCGATGATTCCCTGCGCACGCTGGTCGCCGACATGCTCGAGACCATGGATGAGGCCGGAGGTGTGGGCCTGGCCGCCAACCAGATCGGGCTGACGCGCCGGATCTTCGTCTACGACTGCAGCCACATCGAGGACGGCCTGCGCGGGCACATCATCAACCCGGTGTGGGAGGCGATCGGGGACGAGACCCAGCTGGGCAACGAGGGCTGCCTGTCCATCCCCGACATCACCGCCGACACCGAACGCCATGAGACGGTCCGGGTCACCGGCGTCGACGTCGACGGCCACCCCGTCGCCATGGTCGCCTCCGGTCTCATGGCCCGGTGCATCCAGCACGAGACGGATCACCTCGACGGGGTGCTCTTTCTCAGGCGGCTGACCCCGGAGCGCCGCAAGGAAGCCATGGCCGCCATCCGTACCTCCGAGTGGTTCAACAAGTAGGGAGCGCCCATGCGTCTGATTTTCGCCGGTACGCCGGAACCCGCCGTCGTCGCCCTCCAGCGGCTGCTGGACACCGAACACGAGATCCTCGCGGTGCTCACCCGTCCTGACGCCCGGCGGGGCCGCGGCCGCACGCTCCACCCCTCCCCGGTCAGTGCCCTGGCCCAGGAGCACGGGATCGAGGTGCTCACCCCGACCACGCTGCGCGACAACGCTGACATCCGCGCCCGCCTCACCGAGCTTGCGCCCGATGCCATTCCGGTGGTCGCCTACGGCAATCTCATCCCGGCTGACCTGCTCGACCTGCCCACCCACGGCTGGGTCAACCTGCACTTCTCCCTGCTTCCGGCCTGGCGGGGAGCCGCCCCGGTGCAGGCCGCCATCCGCGCGGGCGACGACATCACCGGCGCCGCCACCTTCCGCATCGAGGAAGGCCTGGACACCGGGCCGGTGCTGGGAACGGTCACCGAGGCGATCCGGGACACCGACACCGCTGATGACCTGCTCACCCGCCTCGCCTACTCCGGCGCCGATCTCCTCGCCGCCACCATGGACGGCCTGGCCTCCGGGGCCCTCGTGCCCCAGCCGCAGCAGGGCGAGGCCACCTACGCGCCGAAGATCACCACCGAGGACGCGCGCGTCGACTGGGCGCAGCCCGACTTCGCCGTCGACCGCCACATCCGCGCGCACACCCCGGGACCCGGCGCGTGGACGATGCTTGCCGACGACCGCGTCAAACTCGGCCCCGTCACCCCCGGCGCGCAGGCGCAGCTGGCTCCCGGGGAGATCGAGGTCCGCAAGAACGAGGTGGTCGTCGGCACCGGCAGCGGCGCCGTCACCCTCGGACAGGCCCAGCCCCCGGGCAAGAAGATGATGAACGCCGCCGACTGGGCCCGCGGCAACGCGGCCCTCCAGGCAGAGCAGAAGGTGAGGTTTTCATGAGCGGAGGATTCCGGTCGCGCGCTTCCGGCGCGCCGAAGAAGGGGCCTGCGAAGCAGGCTCCGCCGACAAAGCCGCAGGTGCGGCGGAACACGGCGGGCGTCGATAAGCCGCGCCTGCTGGCCTTCGACGTGCTCACCCGCGTGCGCGAGGACGACGCCTACGCCAACCTCCTCCTCCCGCGCATGCTGCGGGAGCGCAACATCACCGAGCGTGATGCGGCGTTCACCACCGAGATCACCTACGGCACGCTGCGCACCGTCGGGGTGCTCGATGCCGTCATCGGCGAGTGCTCCTCGCGGCCGCTGAACCAGATCGCCCCCGAGGTGCTCGACGCGCTGCGCCTGGGCGCCTACCAGCTGCTGTACACCCGCGTGGAGCCGCACGCCGCCGTGGACACCACCGTGCGCCTCGTCGAGGCCGCCGGGCAGGAGAAGGCCAAGGGCTTCGCCAACGGCATCATGCGCACCATCTCGCGGACGGCACCGGAGAAGTGGATCGACAAGCTCACCCCGCCCGGGGAGATCGCGGCCGCCGCCTTCCGCCACGCGCACCCGGAGTGGATCGCGCAGTCGTTTTCCCGTGTGCTCGGCCTCGGCGACCTCGAGGCGGCCCTCGACGGCGACTCGCAGCGACCCACCGTCCACCTCGTGGCCCGTCCCGGAGAGATCTCCGCCGAGGAGCTGGCCCTGATGACCGGCGGCGAGGAAGGGCCGTACTCTCCCTATGCCGTCCACCTCGGCTCCGGTGACCCGGGCGATCTCGAGCCCGTGCGCGAAGGCCTGGCGGCCGTGCAGGACGAAGGCTCCCAGCTCATCGCCCGTGCCGTCGTCGAAGCCCCTGTCGAGGGCGCGGACGGTGGCCGCTGGTTGGATCTGTGCGCCGGGCCCGGTGGCAAGGCCGCGCTCATGGGCGCGCTCGCGCGTATCGACGCCGCCCACGTCGACGCCGTCGAGGTCTCCCCGCACCGCGCCGAACTGGTGCGCAAGGCCACCCGCGACCTGCCCGTCACCGTCCACGTCGCCGACGGCCGTTCCCCGGGCCTGCAGCCCGGCTACGACCGCGTGCTTGTCGACGCCCCCTGCTCCGGCCTCGGTGCCCTGCGGCGTCGCCCGGAGGCCCGCTGGCGGAAGTCGGAGTCCGACATCGACGGTTTGGCCCCCCTTCAGTTCGAGCTGCTGGCCTCCGCGCTGGAGCTGGTGCGCCCCGGTGGTGTCGTCGTCTACTCGACGTGTTCGCCGGATCTGCGGGAGACCCGGGCCATCGTCGATCGGGCAGTCAGCGAGCTGGGAGCGGTGGAACTCGACGCCCACGAGCTGGCCGCCCCGATGGAGGATGTCGGTTCGCACCGGAGCGTGCAGATGTGGCCGCACCGCCACGGCACGGACGCCATGTTCTTCGCGGTGCTGCGCAGGGCCTAGTTGCCGGGGCTCGGGCGGCCGTCGTGCTCGAAGACGGTGCCGTCACTGCGCTGGTAGCGGACCGTGCTTCCCAGGTCCTCGCCGGTGAGGTAGCGACGTTCCAGCTCCGCGATTCCCGCGTGGTGTTCGCGCAGCTCGGCCTCGTCGTTCGTGAAGGTCATGGCGGCGATCCGGTCGCTGAGCAGGAAGAGGAAGGCCTGGTGGTAGCCCGCATCGTCGGTGGCCGGATGCGCGCGGTAATGCTCGAGCAGCTCGGAGGCCTCGCGGCGTACCTCCCCCTCCTCCGAGTGCGTCTGAGTGACTGGGAGCTGCCGTTCCCACGCCAGCAGGCCGACCTGCGCGCCGACGACGGCCACGGCCGCCACCAGAACCCACCCCAGCCGCCGCATGCTCAGCGCCCCTGGAAGTGGGGGGCGCGCTTTTCCGCCCGGGCGGCGCGGGATTCCTCCACGTCCTGGGAGTGCCAGGCCGCGGCAGCCACCTCCCGGCGCTGCTCATCGCTGTAGGGGGCATGCGAGGTGTGGGCGAACTCGTATTTGAGATGGCGCAGGGTCAGCGGGGCCTTGGAGGCAATGAGCTCGGCCACGGAGAGGGCGTCGTCGAACCCGCCGGCCCGGACCGCGTAACCCGAGCGCACCGCGTCCTCGGCGGACAGGGCCGCGCCGGTCAGCAGCATCGCGCGCGCCACCGATCCGCCGACGAGGTGCTCCAGGGTGCGGATGGTCACCTCGTCGAGAGCGATCGCCACGTCGACGATGGGCACCCGGAACAGCGCCGTGTCGTGGACCACCCGGAGGTCACACGCCATGGACAACTGGGTACCGGCGCCGATCGCCGGGCCGTTGACCCAGGCGACCACCGGGATGGGCAGCGTCTGGATCGTGCCGAGCATCCGCAGCAGCCGCGGGTAGAAGCCCCCGGCGTAGACGTCCCCGGACAGGTCCGCCCCGGCGGAGAACACGGTGCCGTCCCCGTGGAGGAGCACGACCCGCGCGCCGTCCTCCACCG
Organism: Corynebacterium sp.; assembly: GCF_030535495.1. GTDB lineage: Bacteria > Actinomycetota > Actinomycetes > Mycobacteriales > Mycobacteriaceae > Corynebacterium. The sequence goes on along the minus strand of NZ_JAUNRW010000020.1, from coordinate 22,446 downwards.
CCGCCAGCATGGCCGACTCGATGGCGTCACACATGGCGATGTCGAGCTTGTTGCGCTTGGCGTGGTTGTCCAGCGTGATGACGCGGATGCGCCCCTCGGCGTGGTCGGCGGTGGAGACAAGCGGGGTGGTCACGGGTGGGGCCTTCCGTTCGAGGAACTTTCTGCGACCTCACATCTTGCCGTATGTGTGCTCAGAAGGGGACCAGATCCTCCGGAACGGGGGGCTGCGGGGGACGGGGGCGGGCGAGCACCCGGCCGTAGGCGTCCTCGTCGATGGCCCGGTTCACAGTGGGCTGTCGCTCGAGGTACTCCTGGAAGGTGAGGCGCCGGCCGCCTGGTTCGGCCGGGATCTGGGGCGCGGGTTGGGTGATCCAGGCCCGCAGCAACCGTGACTGGAGTTCGGGGTAGGTGTCCGCGCCGCCGTCGAGAAGCTGCCGTCCGAAGTCCGTGGCCTGCAGATTCTCACCCGGTTCCACCACAAGCAGCCCGGCGGCCTCGCCGACCGCGAGCACACTCGTGAGGGTGGTGGCCTCCCGGGCGGTGCCGATGCGGTGCGCGTAGCTGTAGCGGTAGGTGCTCTGCGGCGGATAGAGGGCGGGGAATTTCTCGGCCAGCGCCCGGACCACCGCAACCGGCAGATAACCCGCCTTGGTCACGCGTGGGGGACGATCGGACACGGCCATGTCCAGCAGATCGAAGAGAATCTCCCGGTCGGGCACCTGGGTGAGGAAGCGGAGGTGACGGGGCAGCTCCGCCTGGCGGCCCTGCTCCCGCAGGGTGGTGTAGAGCGCCATCGCCGTCTCGATGTCGGTGACCTCCGGCGTCATGAGCCCCTCGAGCGCGTCGACGACGATCATCCTCTCCAGGTCCGGCGGGAGGGGGAGATTGTCGTGGGCGAGTGTCACCGCGTTGTATTCGGCCAGGCGCAGTTTCGGTCCGGGCAGCAACGGGGTGGTGTCGCGGACGACGACCGGGGGGAGGTCGTCCTGGGACAGCCAGGGCAGGTCGGCGTCGTCGGAGAACTCCACGTGGAAGATCCATCCGTCGGTGCGGTGGAGGAGGAACTCCATCTCTCGCAGGTCCGCGGGCAGGGGTCTGGTGATGAACGTGTCGCTCAAGTCGGGATGGTCGAAGTGATAGGCCTCCCGCGCCCAGTAGGTGTCTCCCACCCGCAGCAGGGCGTCCGGGGTGGGGAAGCGGCCGAGTGTCAGGCACAGACGGTCGAGCACCTCATCGCCTGTCAGGTCCGAGCGGAAGGTGAGGGTGCGGTGGAAGGGGCGCGCTGCCCCGGTCAGGGTCAAGGTTGCGGTCCGGTGGTAGGTCATGCCCCCACCACAGCACGCGCGGTCAGCGCCTGCAGCGCCACAACGCGCACCCTGTGGATAACGTGGGCCCTCGGCACGACCTGTGGATAACCACCCGCCTCCCGGCACCCCGGATTCCCGGCATGCGCTATCCTCGTCCGCTTCCGCCGCCTAGGCTGTGGCACATGAGGCACATGAGGCACACCGCGGTAGCCACCCTCCTGCTCCTTGTCGCGCTGCTGGTCAGCGCCTGCGCCGGTGACTCCCCGAGCTCGGGGGATCAGGCAGTGGAGCGGGCCATGCCCGCGGTGGCGGAGGACGGGGCGTCGACAAGCACCGATGTCATCACCCGCGGCACCGCCTCCGTGCGGACCGGGGAGCCCGAGTCCGCAGCGGCGGACTTCTCCGCTGCCGTCCGCTCCGAGGGAGGTCGGGTCGAGATGTCGGAGGCCGGCACCCGGGGCGGCCACCCGCGGGCGGAGGTCACGGTGCGGATCCCGGCGGAGAGGTACGAGGCGGTCGTCGATACGCTCGCGGACTACGGGGAGGTGGTCTCTCAGTCGACGCAGGCCACCGACGTCACCCGCGAGCGCGTTGATCTGCAGGCCCGGCAGGAGGCGCTGCGCGGGTCGGTAGATCGCCTCACGGAGCTCATGACGGGCGCGGACTCGGTCGAGGATCTCCTGCGCGCCGAGGAGATGCTCACGCAACGCCAGGCGGAGCTGGACTCCCTCACCGCCCAGCTCGACCACCTGGTGGATCAGGTGACCATGTCGACGCTGACGGTCACCTTCACCGTCGACGATGACGGCCACCAGCCGCCGGGTGTCGGCGAGCGGATGTGGGACGCGTTCCTCACGTCGGTGGAGACGCTGGTCATCGTCGCCGTCGGAGTGCTGCCCTGGCTGGTCGTCATCGGCCTGGTGCTCGCTGTCGTCCTCGCCGTCCTGCGGCGGAGGCGGAGGACCTCGGACCCTGAGTCCGACGCCTGAACGGCGCGTACACTCGTGGCCATGGCATCTCCGATCATCGCACCCAGCATTCTCGCGGCTGATTTCTCGAGGCTCGGCGAGGAGGTCCGCGCCGTCAGCAATGCGGACTGGATCCACGTGGACATCATGGACGGCCACTTCGTCCCCAACCTCTCCTTCGGCCCGGACATCACGAAGACGGTGGACACGATCACCGACCAGCACCTCGACGTGCACCTCATGATCGAGAACCCGGAGGAGTGGGTCGACCACTACATCGACGCGGGCGCCGACTGCGTCATCTTCCACGTCGAGGCCACCGACGACCACGTCGGCCTGGCCAAGTACCTGAAATCGAAGGGCGTCAAGGCCGGTTTCTCGCTCAAGCCGGGCACCCCGATCGAGCCCTACCTGGCGGATCTGCGCTTCTTCGACCTCGTGCTCGTCATGTCCGTTGAGCCGGGTTTCGGCGGGCAGTCCTTCATGCCCGATCAGCTGGAGAAGGTCCGTACCCTGCGCGAGGCCATCGACAACAATCGCCTGACCACGCTCATCGAGATCGACGGCGGCATCTCCGAGAAGACCATCGAACAGGCCGCCGAGGCCGGGTGCGATGCCTATGTCGCGGGATCCGCGGTCTACGGCAAGGAGGACCCGGCGGCGGCCGTCGACACCCTGCGCCGCCTGGCCACGGTGTAGATGGAGGACATCGGCACGGCCCTGGCCGCCGCGATCAGCCAGGGCGAAAGCGTGCGCGGACACACCAGCCCCAACCCACCGGTCGGCGCCGCGATCCTCGACCGCACCGGGGTGCTCGTCGGCCGCGGTGCCACGCAACCGGCCGGCGGAGCGCACGCTGAGGTCATGGCCCTGCGCGAGGCCGGCGACCGCGCGCAGGGCGGCACCGCCGTGGTCACCCTCGAGCCCTGCAATCATCAGGGTCGTACGGGGCCCTGTGCGCAGGCGCTTATCGACGCCGGCATCGACACCGTCTACTACTGCCAGCCCGACCCGAACCGGCAGGCCAGCGGTGGCGCGGAGTTTCTGCGCGAGCACGGGGTGGTCGTCGAGTGCCTCGACCACGAGGTCGCGGCACTGATTCCGTGGCTGACCGCGGTACGCCGCAACCGCCCGTCGGTGACCCTGAAGTTCGCCCAGACGCTGGATGGTTTCACCGCGGCGCTCGACGGGTCCAGCCAGTGGATCACCGGTGAACAGGCCCGCCGCCACGTCCACCGCGACCGGAGCAGGCGCGACGCCATCATCATCGGCACCGGTACCGCCATCGCCGACAACCCCTCGCTCACCGCCCGCGAGGGCGGGCGGGAGTTGCCCACCCAGCCGCGGCGGGTGGTCATCGGCGGTCGGGCACTGACCGGGCAGGCCACCAATCTGCATCGGCTCGGATTCGAGCAGTACCGCGGCATCCCCGACGCCCTGTGGCAGCTGTGGGAATCCGGTGCCCGCGACGTGCTCGTCGAGGGCGGGGCCCAGCTGGCCTCCGGATTCCTGGCGGCGGGACTGGTCGACCACATCCAGGCCTATGTTGCGCCGACCCTGCTCGGGCAGGGCCGCGGTGTGCTCGCCGAGGCGGTGGGCCTGACCATCGACGACGCCGTGCGTTTCGGCACCCCGCGCATCACCCCGCTGGGCGATGACGTTCTACTAGAGATGACCCGAAAGGACTAGACAAGGTGTTCACTGGACTGGTGGAGGAGATCGGTAGCGTCGATAAGCTGGAGCCGCAGGGGGACGCCCTGCGGCTGACCATCGGCGCCCGGAAGGTGCTCACCGACGCCACCTTCGGCGATTCCATCGCCGTCAACGGCGTCTGCCTGACCGTCGTGGAGCATTCCCCGACGCAGTTCACCGCCGACGTCATGCAGGAATCGCTCGACCGCACCGGCCTCGGCCAGCTGGAGGTGGGCTCGCGGGTCAACCTGGAACGCGCCCTGGCCGCCGGGGCCCGCCTCGGAGGGCACATCATGCAGGGACACGTCGACGGCACCGCCCGGCTGCTCACCCGCACCTCCTCGGAGCACTGGGACGTGCTGCGCTTCTCACTCGATCCTTCGCTCGCGCGTTACGTCGTGGAAAAGGGCTCGATCGCCGTCAACGGCACCTCGCTGACTGTCTCCGCGGTGGGGGAGGACTTCTTCGAGGTCTCCCTCATCCCCACCACCCTGGAGGAGACCACGCACGGGGAACTGCGCGAGGGTGACATCGTCAACATCGAGGTCGACGTGCTGGCCAAGTACGTGGAGAAGATGCTCGGCGACAGGGTCGACGGCGGCGCCACCACGCGAGAGCGCTAAGGTTGACAGCCGTGACTGATGTAACTGTGGACTCCGATCGCCTGCGCCTCGACCCGGTCGAGGACGCCATCGCCGACATCGCCGCCGGCAAGATGGTCGTCGTCGTGGACGACGAGGACCGGGAGAACGAAGGCGACCTCATCTTCGCCGCCGAACTGGCCACCCCGGAACTCGTCGCGTTCATGGTCCGCTACAGCTCCGGCTACATCTGCGCCCCCCTGACCAACGCGGACTGTGACCGCCTCGATCTGCCGCCGATGGTGGCCCAGAACGAGGACGCCCGCCACACCGCCTACACCGTCACGGTGGACGCCAACACCGGCACCACCGGAATCTCGGCCATCTCCCGCTGCGAGACCATCCAGCGCCTGGCCAACCCGACCACCACCCGCCACGACTTCACCCGCCCCGGGCACGTCGTGCCGCTGCGGGCCGTCGAGGGGGGAGTGCTGGCCCGCGACGGCCACACCGAGGCCGCAGTCGACCTGGCGCGACTGGCCGGGCTGCGTCCCGCCGGCGTGCTGTGCGAGGTCGTCTCCGAGGAGGACCCCACCGACATGGCGCGCGGGCCGGAGCTGCGGCGTTTCGCCGACACCCACGGGCTGACGATGATCTCCATCGAGCAGCTCATCGACTACCGCCGCCGCACCGAGTCCCAGGTCGAACGCCTCGTGGAGACCCGGATGCCCACCGAATTCGGTGAGTTCGACCTGCACGGCTACCGCCACGCGATCGACGGCACCGAGTTCGTCGCCCTGACTGTCGGCGATGTCTCCGGGCCGGACGTGCTCGTCCGCGTCCACTCGGAGTGCCTGACCGGCGACGTGTTCGCCTCCCGTCGCTGTGACTGCGGCCCCCAGCTCCACGAGTCCATGCGCATGGTGCAGCAGGCCGGCCGCGGCGTCATCATCTACCTGCGGGGCCACGAGGGACGCGGCATCGGGCTCATGGCCAAGCTGGAGGCCTACCGCCTGCAGGACCTCGGGCTGGACACCGTCGATGCCAACCTCGAGCAGGGGCTGCCGGCGGATGCCCGGGAGTACTCCGCGGCGGGTCAGATTCTGCGGGATCTGGGCGTCGACACGCTGTCGCTGCTGACCAACAACCCGACCAAGTGCGCCGCCCTGCAGGGGTACGGCGCAGAGATCACCGGGCGCACCTCCATCCCGGTGGAACCGAACTCCGACAACATCCGCTACCTGCGCACCAAGCGCGACCGCATGGGCCATGACCTGCCCGCCGTGGACGACTGGGAGCGCACCCACGAAGGAGCAGACTCATGAGCAAGGAAGGCCTGCCCGTCCTGGACGACCGCCTCGACGCCTCCGGCCTGTCCGTCGCAGTCGTCACCGCCCGCTGGAACACCGAGATCTGCGAGCAAATGCGCCGCAATGCGGTGGCTGCGGCGCGGGAGGCGGGCGTCGATAAGCTCTCGGAGGCGCACGTCATGGGCGCTCTCGAGCTGCCCGTCGTCGTCCAGGAGCTCGCGCGCACCCACGACGCGGTCGTGGCGCTCGGTTGCGTCATCCGGGGTGGGACCCCGCACTTCGACTACGTCTGCGATTCCGTCACCGAAGGCCTGACCCGCATCGCGCTGGACGAGTCGACGCCCATCGCCAACGGGGTGCTGACCACCAACGACGAGCAGCAGGCCCGTGACCGCGCGGGCTTCGAGGGCTCGGTGGAAGACAAGGGGGCGGAGGCCATGGTCGCCGCCCTCGACGCTGCCCTCACCCTGCGGGGACTGCGCCGGCGGGAGGGTTAGACTGTTGAGCGTGAGTGACAACAACACCTCCCGGAAGCTGACCGACGAGGAGCTGGCCTACTACGCCGCCCTCGATCCGCACGCGATGACCTCCACGAAGCCGTGGGAGCTGGAGGTGCGTTCCCCGTCTCTCAAGCGTCTGGCGTGGATCTGCATTCTCGTGGTCATGGCCGTGCACATCTTCATGGGGTACTTCCTCGACCTGGAGTTCACGGGCGCCTCGATCTCCTTCATCGATCAGCTGGCGTTCCCCCTGGTCGGCGTGGTCATCTCCATCCTCGCCTATCTGGCGTTCACCCGCCCGCGCGTGCGCGCCAACGAGGACGGGGTGGAGATCCGCAACATCATCGGCACCCGTTTCTACCCGTGGACCGTCGCCTACGGTTTGTTCTTCCCGCAGGGTGCCCGCATGGCGCGCCTGGAGCTGCCCGAGTTCGAGTACATCCCGATGTGGGCCATGCAGGCCTCCGACGGCGCGGCCGTGGTGCAGGCTGTCTCGACGTTCCGTGAGCTCGAGGCCAAGTACATGCCGCAGGACTGATCATGGCTGATCCCAGCACGTACCGCCCGGCCCCGGGAACCATCCCCACGGAGCCGGGCGTCTACCGTTTCCGCGACGAGAACCGCCGGGTCATCTACGTCGGCAAGGCCAACAGCCTGCGGGCGCGGCTGTCCAACTACTTCCAGGACGTCACCGGCCTGCATCCGCGCACCCGCCAGATGGTGTTCACCGCGGCCTCCGTGGAGTGGACGGTGGTCAGCTCCGAGGTGGAGGCCCTCCAGCTGGAGTACACGTGGATCAAGCGCTTCGATCCCCGCTTCAACGTCAAGTACCGCGACGACAAGACCTACCCGCTGCTGGCGGTGTCCACCGGCGAGGACATCCCGCGCGCCTTCTTCTACCGGGGCCCACGCCGCCGCGGGGTGCGCTACTTCGGCCCCTACTCCCACGCCTGGGCCGTGCGGGAGACCCTCGACCTGCTCACCCGTGTGTTCCCGGTGCGTACCTGTTCGAAGGGCGTGTACAACCGCCACGAGAAACTGGGCCGGCCCTGCCTGCTCGGCTACATCGACAAGTGCTCCGCCCCGTGCGTGGGCCGCGTCAGCTCGGAGGAGCACCGGGAGATCGTCGACGGATTCGTCTCCTTCATGGCCGGGCACACCGACCAGGTCGTCCGCCAGCTCACCCGGGAGATGGAGCGGGCCGCGGAGGACCTCGAGTTCGAACGCGCCGCCCGACTGCGCGATGACCTGGGGGCTGTCACCAAGGTGATGGAGCAGCAGGCCGTCGTCCTCGGCGACGCCACCGACGCCGACCTCATCGCCGTCCACTCGGACGACCTCGAGGCCGCCGTGCAGATCTTCCACGTCCGCTCAGGCCGCATCCGCGGCCAGCGCGGCTGGGTCGTCGAGCGCACCGAGGAACCCATCGAGGCCCTCATGCGCGACTTCCTCATCCAGTTCTACTCCGACGCCGTCGAGCGCGCGCTTATCGACGCCGCCGACGAAGCCGCCTCCATCACCCGCCGCGGGGTGGACCAGTACTCCACCCAGCCGCCGAAGCCCGGCGCCGTGGTGCCGCGCGAGATCCTCGTCCAGCACCTGCCGGAGGAGGCCACCGAGGTGGTGACCCTGCTCAGTGAGCTCCGCGGGGCCCAGGTGGATCTGCGTATCCCGCAACGCGGCGACAAACGGGCACTGATGGAAAACGTCGAGCGCAACGCCAAGGACGCCCTGCGCCAGCACAAGCTCAAGCGCGTCGGTGACCTCACCGCCCGCTCGGCGGCCCTGCAGGACATCCAGGAGGTCCTCGGCCTGGAGGAGGCGCCGCTGCGCATCGAGTGCACGGACATCTCCCACATCCAGGGCACCGACGTCGTCGCCTCCCTCGTTGTCTTCGAGGACGGACTGCCCCGCAAGGCCGACTACCGCCGCTACCGGGTCAAGGAGGCGGCCGGCGACGGACACTCCGACGACGTCGCCTCCATCGCGGAGATCACCCGACGCCGTTTCCTGCGCCACAACCAGGACAAACTCGCCGTCCCGGACGAGGAGACCGAGGCCCAGACCTTCGCGGACGAGAAGGTGGAGGAGTACTCCACCGATGCCCGCCGTTTCGCCTACCCGCCGAATCTGTTCATCGTCGATGGCGGGTTGCCCCAGGTCAACGCCGCGCAGAAGGTCTTCGACGACCTCGGCATCGTCGACGTCACCCTCATCGGCCTGGCCAAGCGCCTCGAGGAGATCTGGGTGCCGGGGGAGTCCGACCCCCTCATCCTGCCGCGCTCCTCGCAGGGTCTGTTCCTCCTGCAGCAGATCCGCGACGAGGCCCACCGTTTCGCCATCACCTATCACCGCCAGCAGCGTTCCAAGCGAATGCGGGTCTCCGAACTCGACGGAGTGCCGGGGCTGGGGGCCACCCGCCGGACGGAGCTGGTCAAGCACTTCGGCTCCGTGAAAAAGCTCAAGGCGGCCTCCGTGGAGGAGATCGCCGAGGTGAAGGGATTCGGTCCCAAGCTGGCGGCATCCGTGTTCCACCACCTGCATTCCGACGCCCGCGATACTATGGCCCCATGACCCCGTCTCCTTCCGCGCCGTCCCGCTTTTCGACGCCCCCCGTCCTCATCACCGGCATGTCCGGCGGAGGTCTCAGTTCCGCGGCGAAGGTGCTCGAGGACAAGGGTTTCTTCGTCGCCCAGAACCTGCCGCCGACACTCATCGGCTCCTTCCTCGAGCAGTCGCTGGCGCAGGATCCGCCCGTGGAGAAGGTCGCCTTCCTCACTGATGTGCGGACACGTGATTTCGGCGGTTCGCTCAAGGATGTCCTGCAGGACCTGGAGAAGCGGGACCTGTCCCCGACGGTGCTGTTCATGGACGCGCGCGATGACATCCTCATCCGGCGCTTCGACAGCGTGCGACGCACCCATCCGCTGCAGGAGGACCAGTCCCTGCAGGTGGGCATCGACCGCGAGCGGGAGATCACCAACCCCATCAAGGAGATGTCGGACATCATCATCGACACCTCCAGCCTGTCGGTGCACGACCTGCGTCGCGCCATCGAGGCCTCGTTCGGCACCATGGCGCACAACCGTCAGCACGTCACCGTCGAGTCCTTCGGGTTCAAAAACGGCGCCCCCCGTGACGCCGACCTCATGATCGACGTCCGCTTCCTGCCCAATCCCTACTGGGTGCCCGAGCTGCGCGGATTCCGCGGCACCGATGAGCCGGTCAGTGACTACGTCCTCTCCCGCAAGGGGGCGGAGGAGTTTCTCGACCGTTTCGTCGCGATGTTCGAGTCGATGCTCGACGGCTACCGCCACGAGGGCAAGAACTTCATCACCGTCGCCGTCGGCTGCACGGGCGGACACCATCGCTCCGTCGCCGTCTCCGAGGAGCTGGGTCGCCGCCTGTCCCGGTTCGAGGGCCTGGACGTCAACGTCATGCACCGCGACATCGCCACCAGCTGATTCTTCCCGGGATTAACACGGAGTAACACCATGCACATCACGTCTATGGGAGGCGGCCACGGCCTCTATCAGACCCTCGTGGCGGCCCGTCTGAGTGAGCCGTCGTCTATCACCGCCGTCGTCACGGTCGCCGATGACGGCGGCTCCTCCGGCCGGCTCCGCCGCGAGATGGAGATCATCCCGCCCGGTGACCTGCGTATGGCGTTGTCGGCGCTGGCCCGGGAGGACGTCGACGGGCAGCTGTGGGCCCAGACCCTCCAGCACCGTTTCGGCGGGACCGGGGCCATGGCCGGGCACGCCATGGGCAACCTGCTCATCGTCGGCCTCACCAACGTCCTCGGCAGCTTCCAGGCCGCCCTGGACAAGGTCGCGGAGCTCACGCGCTCCCACGGTCGGGTGGTCCCCGTGTGCAATCAGCCTCTCGACATCGAGGCCGAGGTGGCCGGGCTTGACGACGACCCACGCGTCATCCGCCCCGTCCGCGGCCAGGTGGCGGTGGCCTCCACGCCCGGCACCGTGCGCCGCGTGCGACTCATCCCGGACCATCCGGAACCCAGCCCGGTGGCGGTGGAGGCGATCCGCAACGCCAGCATGGTCACTCTGGGACCGGGTTCCTGGTTCTCCTCCGTCATCCCGCACCTTCTGGTGCCCGGGATCGTGGAGGCCCTCAACGAGACCTCCGCGCTGAAGGTGGTGGTGCTCAACCTCTCCGCTGAGCTGGGGGAGACCCACGGATTCTCCTCGGAGCGCCACATCCACATGCTCAGCCAGCACGCCCCCTCGCTGCGGATCGACCGGGTCCTCGTCGATTCCGGCTCCATCCGCACCACCGCGGAGCGGACCTTCCTGGCCCGCGCGGCCGCCGGGTTGGGCGCCGAGGTGGTCTATGAGGATCTGCGTACCGTCGACGCCGACGGGCAGGCCACCAACAAGCATGACCCCTCCAAGCTCTCCGCAGCGCTGTCTTCACTGATGTCCGACGGCGTCTAGACTGGTCCGGACGTTCGAAGAAGAAAGAAAGGCGGACGCGACTGTGGCGTTGACAGCACGAGTCAAAGACGAGCTCACGCAGGTGGCGGTGACCCGCCAGTCGGCACGCGCGGCGGAAACGGCCGCGCTCCTCCGATTCTCCGGGCACATGCACGTTGTTGCCGGGAGAGTGGTCCTGGAGGCTGAACTCGACTCCGCTGATGTGGCCCGCCGCCTCGCAGATTCCCTCACGGAGCTCTACGGCGTGGAGGTCCACGAGCACACCATCAGCCCGGGCGGGGCGTCGAAAAGCTCCCGCCATCTGCTGCGCGTCACCGACGGCACCGAGGACCTGGCCCGGCGCCTGGGACTGGTCACCCGCTCCGGGCACCCGGTGGTGGGTCTGCCGCCGCAGGTGATCTCCGGCACCGTCGCCGACAATGAAGCCGCCTGGCGGGGGGCGTTTCTCGCCCAGGGATCCCTGACGGAGCCGGGGCGCTCCTCCGCGCTCGAGGTGACCTGCCCCTGCCAGGAGGCCGCCCTGGCGCTGGTGGGGGCCGCCCGCCGCCTGGGCATCACCGCCAAGACCCGGGAGACCCGGGGCGCGGACCGGGTGATCATCCGCGACGGCGATGCCATCGGGGCGCTGCTCACCCGCATGGGGGCCCAGCAGATCCGCCTCGAGTGGGAGGACAAGCGGCTGCGCCGCGAGGTCCGGTCCACCGCCAACCGCCTGGCGAACTTCGATGACGCCAACCTGCGGCGCTCCGCCCGCGCCGCCGTGGCCGCCGCCGCCCGCGTCGAGCGAGCCATGCAGATTCTCGGCGACGATGTGCCCGAGCACCTCGCCGAGGCCGGTCAGCTGCGCGTCCAGCACCGGCAGGCATCCCTGGAGGAACTGGGGCGTCTGGCTGACCCGCAGATGACCAAGGACGCGGTCGCCGGTCGTATCCGGCGGCTGCTGTCCATGGCGGACAAGCGCGCCGAGGAACTGGGCATCCCGGACACCAACGAAGCCGTCACCGACGACATCCTCGACGGGGCCTGACCTCGGTCCCGCTCCATTCGGGGGTGGGGCGGAGGCGGTTTTCGTGCCGTGCGCAGGGCGTACGGGAGACGGGGGCGGGGCGTTGACAACGAGTTTCGTCAAGAAAGCTCGCGGTGCCGTGGTTGTGGCGGGTGCGGGTGCTGCCGGAAAGTCCGAGTCTGTCTGTTTGGCCTCTGCAGGCGGCGGAGAGTGGCGCTAAACTTGTCGGTGATGGACCGTGATCCGCAGTCATCATGAACGGACAGTGCGGTCGCATCCAGACGTGTACTCAATCCCGAGGAGATTATTGTGACCATCCGCGTAGGCATCAACGGCTTCGGCCGCATCGGCCGTAACTTCTACCGCGCCGTCCTGGAGCGCAGCGAGGCCGTCGAGATCGTCGCGGTCAACGACCTCACCGACAACAAGACCCTGTCGACCCTGCTGAAGTACGACTCCATCCTGGGCAAGCTCCCGGGTGAGGTCTCCTTCGACGATGACTCCATCACCTACGACGGCAAGACCATCGCCGTGTCCGCCGAGCGCGACCCGAAGAACCTCGACTGGGCCGCCCACAACGTGGACATCGTCATCGAGTCCACCGGCTTCTTCACCGACGCCGAGGCAGCCAAGGCCCACATCGAGGCCGGTGCCAAGAAGGTCATCATCTCCGCTCCGGCGAAGAACGAGGACGCCACCTTCGTCTACGGCGTCAACCACGAGGACTACGACCCGGAGAACCACACCGTCATCTCCGCCGCCTCCTGCACCACCAACTGCCTGGCCCCGATGGCCAAGGTCCTGGACGAGAAGCTCGGCATCGAGCGCGGCCTCATGACCACCATCCACGCCTACACCGGTGACCAGCGTCTGCACGACGCCCCGCACAAGGACCTGCGCCGCGCCCGCGCCGCCGCCGTCAACATCGTGCCCACCTCCACCGGTGCCGCCAAGGCCGTCTCCCTGGTCCTGCCGCAGCTCAAGGGCAAGCTGGACGGCTACGCCCTGCGCGTGCCGACCATCACCGGCTCCGCCACCGACCTCACCTTCACCGCCGGCCGCGAGACCACCGTCGAGGAGGTCAACGCCATCATCAAGGAGGCCGCCACCGGTGAGTTCGGTGAGACCCTCGCCTACACCGAGGACCCGATCGTCTCCACCGACATCATCACCGACCCGCACGGCTCCATCTTCGACGCCGGCCTGACCAAGGTCATCGGCGACCAGGTCAAGGTTGTCGCCTGGTACGACAACGAGTGGGGCTACACCTGCCAGCTGCTCCGCATCACCGAGATGGTCGCTGAGAAGCTCTAGAGTTCGACCCCCTCGCATTCCCTCCGGCCCCACGGCTGAGGCCGGGGGAGTGTGACCCTGCGGCCCGGGGTGTGCCTCGGCACACGTCGGGCCGCCTTCCTTTGTCAGCCGCCCTTTTCTCCCCTCACAGACCCCAGTCAAGGAGTACGCCATGACCGTGAAGACCCTGCAGGACCTGCTCGACGAGGGCGTCGACGGCCGCCACATCCTCGTCCGCTCCGACTTCAACGTCCCGCTCAACGATGCCGGTGAGATCACCGACGCGGGCCGCATCACCGCCTCCCTGCCGACCCTCAAGGCGCTCGTCGAGGGTGGCGCCAAGGTCATCGTCATGGCTCACCTGGGCCGCCCGAAGGGTGAGGTCAACGCCAAGTACTCCCTGGCCCCGGTCGCCGAGGCACTGTCCGAGGCTCTCGGCCAGTATGTGGCCCTGGCCTCCGACGTCACCGGCGAGGACGCGCACGAGCGCGCCAACGGCCTCACCGAGGGCGATGTCCTGCTCCTGGAGAACGTGCGTTTCGACGCCCGCGAGACCTCCAAGGACGAGGCCGAGCGCGGCGCCTTCGCCGATGAGCTCGCCGCCCTCGCCGCCGACAACGGCGCCTTCGTCTCCGACGGCTTCGGCGTCGTCCACCGCGCGCAGGCCTCCGTCTACGATGTGGCCAAGCGCCTCCCGGCCTACGCCGGCACCCTGGTGGAGAAGGAGATCTCCGTCCTGGACAAGACCGCCACCAACCCCGAGTCCCCGTACGTGGTCATTCTCGGCGGCTCCAAGGTCTCCGACAAGCTCGGCGTTATCGAGGCCCTCGCCGGCAAGGCCGACAAGATCATCATCGGTGGCGGCATGTGCTACACCTTCCTCAACGCCCAGGGCTACAACACCCAGAAGTCCCTGCTGCAGGAGGAGATGATCGACACCTGCAAGGACCTCCTCGAGCGCTTCGGCGACAAGATCGTGCTGCCGGTCGACCTCGTCGCCGCCGCCGAGTTCTCCGCCGACGCCGAGCACAAGGTCGTCGCCCTCGACGAGATCCCGGAGGGTTGGCTGTCCCCGGACATCGGCCCGGAGTCCGTGCAGAAGTTCGCCGACGTCCTCGCCACCTCCAAGACCGTCTTCTGGAACGGCCCGATGGGTGTCTTCGAGATGGAGCCCTTCTCCAAGGGCACCGAAGGCGTGGCCCAGGCGATCATCGACGCCACCGCCAACAACGACTCCTTCTCCGTCGTCGGTGGCGGCGACTCCGCCGCCTCCGTCCGCGTGCTCGGTCTCAACGAGGACGGCTTCTCCCACATCTCCACCGGTGGCGGTGCCTCCCTCGAGTTCCTCGAGGGCAAGGAACTGCCGGGCGTCTCCGTCCTCGACCGCTAAACACACTCTCCCGAAAGGAGTGCCACCCCTATGGCACGCACCCCGCTCATCGCCGGCAACTGGAAGATGAACCTGGACCACCACCAGGCCATCGCCACCGTGCAGAAGCTCGACTTCGCCCTGCCGAAGGACTACTACGAGAAGGTCGACGTCGCCGTCACCGTCCCGTTCACCGACATCCGCTCCGTGCAGACCCTCGTCGACGGTGACAAGCTGCAGGTCACCTACGGTGCCCAGGATGTCTCCCGGCACGAGTCCGGCGCCTACACCGGTGAGGTCTCCGCCCAGATGCTGGCCAAGCTCGGCTGCACCTGGGTCGTCGTCGGCCACTCCGAGCGCCGCGAGTACCACAACGAGTCCGACGAGCTGGTCGCCGCCAAGGCCGCGATCACCCTTAAGCACGGCATGCACCCGATCGTGTGCGTCGGTGAGCCGCTGGAGATCCGCGAGGCCGGCACCCACGTCGACTACGTCGTCGAACAGACCCGCGCCTCCCTGGACGGCCTGTCCACCGAGGACCTGGGCAACACCGTCATCGCCTACGAGCCCGTGTGGGCCATCGGCACCGGCAAGGTCGCCTCCGCGGCCGACGCCCAGGAAGTCTGCGCCGCCATCCGCGGGCTCATCCGTGAACTGGCCGGCGATGACGTCGCCGACGGCATGCGCATCCTCTACGGTGGCTCCGTCAAGGCCGACTCCGTCGCCGAGATCGTCGGCCAGCCCGACGTGGACGGTGGCCTCGTCGGTGGCGCCTCCCTCGACGGCGAGGATTTCGCCAAGCTGGCGGCCGCCGCCGCTTCGGCCGTCTAAACCGTCACCACCCTTCAGCCCCCATCGCGTCAGCGGCGGGGGCTGTTTCGTCGATAAGTGGGCACTTGGGAGCGCGATACGCCATGATGGTGAGGCATCCGTTCGACGAAGGGAAACTCATGACCGTCCGCGATCATCTGCAGGAAGACATCCGCTACCTGGGCCGTATTCTCGGCCAGGTCATCGCGGAGCAGGAGGGTGAGGACGTGTTCAACCTCGTCGAGCACGCCCGCCAGCAGGCTTTCGAGGTGGCGAAGGGCAACGCCAGCCTGGAGGTGCTCGTCGAACTGTTCCGCAACATCGACCCGGAGAAGGCGACCCCGGTCGTGCGGGCCTTCAGCCACTTCGCCCTCATGGCGAACCTGGCGGAGGACATCCACGACGACTTCAACCGCGAGCGCATTCTCGACGAGGGTGGCGCCCCGGACTCCACCCTCGACGCGACGTGGGAGAAGTTCGACGAGGCAGAGGTGAGCGCGCAGGCGATCGAGAAGTCGATGTCCGCCGCCCTGGTTGCGCCGGTGCTCACGGCGCACCCGACGGAGACTCGTCGGCGCACTGTCTTCGACGCGCAGAAGCACATCACGGACCTCATGCTGGCCCGCCACGCCATCCAGGACGCCGATGAGACCGCCCGCACTGAGGCCCGCCTCGCCGAGGTGGAGCGCAACATCCGCCGCCGCATGACCATCCTGTGGCAGACCGCGCTCATCCGCCAGGCCCGCCCCCGCATCGAGGACGAGATCGAGGTCGGACTGCGCTACTACACCCTCTCCCTGCTCAAGGAGATCCCGGCGCTCAACCGCCACGTGCATGATTCCCTCAGCGACCGATTCGGCGCCGATCTGCAGGGCAGTGACGGCAAGGCGATCGTGCGCCCCGGTTCCTGGATCGGCGGTGATCATGACGGCAACCCCTTCGTCACCGCCGCCACCTTGGATTATGCTTCTCGACGCGCCGCCCAGACCGTCCTCAAGTACTACGTCCAGCAGCTCCACGCCCTGGAGCATGAGCTCAGCCTCTCGGACCGGATGACGTCGGTCACCGTGGAACTGGTCGCGCTGGCCGGCAAGGGACACAACGACGTCCCCTCGCGTGTCGACGAGCCCTACCGCCGTGCCGTCCACGGCGTCCGCGGCCGCATCCTGGCCACCACCGCCCACCTCATCGGGGAGGAAGCCGTCGAGGGCACCTGGCACCGCGCGCACGAGCCGTACACGGATCCGGCGGAGTTCGACGCCGACCTCAAGGTCATCGACACCTCCCTGCGGGCCTCCCAGGACGAGATCATCGCCGACGACCGCCTCAGCACGATCCGGGCGGCGATCTCCTCCTTCGGTTTCCACCTGTACTCGATTGATCTGCGCCAGAACTCGGAGAGCTTCGAGAACGTCCTCACCGAGGTCTTCGCCACCGCCCACGTCCACCCCAACTACGACGCCCTCCGCGAGGAGGAGAAGGTCGAGCTGCTCGTCCGTGAGCTGCAGACCCCGCGCCCGCTCGTCCCGCGCGGCTACCGGGGCTTTAGCGAGGCGACCCAGCGCGAGCTCGACCTCATCTCCCAGGCGGCGCTGTCCGTCGAGCGCTTCGGCGAGCAGATGATCCCGCACCAGATCATCTCCATGGCCCAGTCCGTCAGCGACATCCTCGAGCCGATGGTCCTGCTCAAGGAGGTGGGCCTCATCCGCGCCAACGGCCATGGCCCGACCGGCAGCGTCGACATCATCCCGCTGTTCGAGACCATCGACGATCTCGAGGCCGGAGCCGGCATCCTCCGCCAGCTGTGGGACCTGCCGCTCTACCGCGCCTACCTCCAGCAGCGCGGGGACATCCAGGAGATCATGCTCGGCTACTCCGACTCCAACAAGGACGGTGGCTACTTCGCCGCGAACTGGGCGCTCTACGACGCCGAGACCGAGCTGGTGAAGGTCGGCCGCGAGCACAATGTGCGACTGCGCCTGTTCCACGGGCGTGGCGGCACCGTCGGTCGCGGTGGCGGCCCCTCCTACGACGCCATCCTCGCCCAGCCGCAGGGGGCCGTCGACGGTTCCGTGCGCATCACCGAACAAGGCGAGATCATCTCCGCCAAGTACGGTTCCCCCCGGGCCGCCCGCCGCAATCTGGAGGCCCTGGTCTCCGCGACGCTGGAGGCGAGCCTGCTCACCGTCGACGATCTCGACGATCGCGCGCGTGCCACGCAGATCATGGGCGAGCTGGCCGCCATTTCGCGCCGCAAGTACTCCGAGCTGGTCCACGAAGACCCGGGCTTCATCCCGTACTTCACCCAGTCCACGCCGCTGCACGAGATCGGCTCCCTCAACATCGGCTCCAGGCCCACGGCCCGGAAGCAGACCAAGGGCGTCGACGATCTCCGCGCCATCCCCTGGGTGCTCGCCTGGTCCCAGTCGCGCGTCCTGTTGCCGGGCTGGTTCGGCGTCGGCACCGCCTTGGCCGAGTGGATCGGGGAGGGCGCGGATCGCGACGACCGTATCGCGGAGCTGCGGGATCTCTACGAGTCCTGGCCGTTTTTCACCTCCATCATGTCCAACATGGCGCAGGTCATGTCTAAGGCCGGCATGGAACTGGCGGAGTTGTATGCGCGGCTCATCGACGACCGCGACGTAGCCCAGCGCATTCACGGGGTCATCACCGAGGAGTTCGAGCTCACCCGCGCCATGTTCTTCGAGGTATCCGGCAGCGAGGAGCTGCTCGCCGACAACCCGGCCCTGGCGCGTTCCGTGCGCCGCCGCTTCCCGTATCTGCTGCCGCTCAACATCATCCAGCTGGAGATGCTGCGCCGCCACCGCGCCGGCGACGCCCGCCAGGCCGTCTCCCGCGGCATCCAGCTGACCATGAATGGACTCGCCACCGCGCTGCGCAATTCCGGTTAGTCCTGTTGTAGGATGTTCGTCATGACTCTTGCTCTTCAGATCGTCCTCGTGCTCACCGCTGTGCTCATGACGGTGTTCGTTCTGCTGCACAAGGGCAAGGGTGGCGGCCTGTCGAGCCTGTTCGGCGGCGGCGTGCAGTCGAACCTCTCCGGTTCCACGATCGTGGAGAAGAACCTCGACCGCTACACCATCGTCATGGCCATCATCTGGATCGCCTGCATCGTGGCCCTCAATCTCATCCAGGCCTACGGCGGCTAGGTTCCGCGCTTATCGACGCCCCCTTCGGGGGGCGTCTTTTTTCGTTTTGGGCTGGCGCCATGGACCAACTCCGTGATCTGCCCACCCTCACCGGAGCCCCTCCGGGAGAGCTTGTCGACGGTGGGGGAGGACGGTGTCCCCGACGACAGTGGCTACGCCTTCGCTTCCACCGCCTCGAGCCGGAAGGGCCGCCAGATTGCCGTACACCCGGTGGCGCCTGTGGCGGCTGGTGCCCGAGCGGATCGAGTTCTGGCAGGGCTCGACCGACCGTCGGCACCAGCGTGTGATCAGAGAGCTGTAACCGCGTTATCGTGCTGTCAGGTTAATTCTTGGTCGACTTGGCGTGAACTTCGTGTAGCTTGCGATCCAGAATCACTCTGGGACGGATAGGTTCTTAATTGAACCGTAAAGCGTCCTAGTTTCCCTCCGAAAGAGTGCCTAGTGAATAGTTTTCGCAAGATCGTTGTCGCAGTATTGGCAATCCTTTTCGTTGTGCCATCAACGATGGCCCATTCTGTCACTCCCAGCAGCCCGACCCCAGACGTCCACGACAGCATACTGCTTGAGCAAGAGGATTCGATTGAAGCCCAGACAATCATCTCTGATGGTCCTTCGGAATATGAAATCAAGAGAGCTATCGAGGAACATCTCGATTTCTCGCTTGATCATCGAGGAGTCTTCGACGACGTAACCGCACGGGCTGATGGAGTCGATCCTGAAATCATCCGGATTGGCGTCATTCGAAACCACTTGATCGGAGTGGTTGGTACTGAGATAAGCCCTCAGGGGTGGCAGCCTGGTACCTTGAATTACGGGCGCTGGTGTGGGCCAAACCAATGGGGACCGGGTGAGCCCGTCGACTCCCTGGATCGCGCATGCATGAACCATGATATTTGCATACAGCAGGGTACCGCGATATGTGATTGCGATTTTAGGTTCGTGCAGAACCTCCGTATCATTAGGCCGCAATATCCGTGGGGTACGCAGGGTCGTGCTTATCTTGAAGCTGCAATCATAGCTGTTCCGAGAGCCCACGGTTGCGGCTTCTAGCAATACGCTTAACATTCAAACTCGCGGGTGATGAGCCAATCGATGGAAACTATGTCAGCAGGGAGGGAATGAGATCTTGCAGGCATTGCAGTCTCGCAAAGCCCTCTTTATCGCCTGGGTCGGACTGGCGCTTAACGTCATATTGACCTATCTCAGGGCCGTTACTCCGGCGCACGCGCTGGGTGTGAGCGTCGAAGATCTAACGCAGTTCACTAGTGTGTCCGGCCCCATCATCAATGTCGTCACGGTTGGCTTTGCGCTTATCGTGGCGCTGGTACAGCGAAGGATGATTCTGGGGCTCGCAGCACTAGTGAGCTTCTTTTCCTTCTTTGTGATCGCTCTGTTTCACCTGGGATTGTGCGTCATCTGGCGGTATTTCTTCTGGGACGACCTCGTCAGCGACGGTTCCGGATCAATAGCTCCGTTCTGGGCTTGTCAGTTCTTGGATCCGTGAGCGGGTGATCACAGAGCGGTAGCCGCGTCGTCCGCGAGGTAGAGGACGGTGTCGGCGGTGCCCTCGGCACCCGCAGCGGGCCAGTCCTCGGGGTCGGCACGGTCGACGATGGCCTTGGCGGCCTGCGCCTTGTCCTCGCCGGAGACCAGCAGCCACACCCGTTCGGCGCGGCGTACGGCCGGCAGCGTCAGGGTCACGCGCTCAGCAGGCGGCTTCGGCGAATCGGTCACGGCGATGACGAGGCGCTCGTTCTCGCGGACGGCGTCGGTGTGGGGGAACAGGGAGTTGATGTGGCCCTCGTAGCCCATGCCGAGCAGGTGGATATCGAAGCCCTGCGGCGCGACCTCTGCGATGGTGGCCTCGTAGGCGTGTGCTGCGGCCTCCATGTCACCGCCGTTAAGACCGAAGCCGTGGATGTTTACCTCGGGGATGTCGACGTGGCTGAGCAGCGCGTCGCGGGCCTGGCCCTCGTTGGAGTCCTCGTGGCCGACGGGCACATTGCGCTCATCGCCGAAGAAGACGTGGACTCGTGTCCAGTCAACGCGGGGATCGGCGTCCTCGATCTCGCGGATCCGCTCCAGTAGGCCGATGCCGGCCCCGCCGCCGGTGAGCACGAGGCGAGCAACGCCGTCGCCGTGGCAGCCGGTGCCGGTGGCCTGGAGGGAGGAGACGACGTCGATAAGCGACGTCGCAGCCTGGTCGAGGAGGGTGGACAGGGTGTCAGGACGACGGAGCGTGACCATTGATTCCTTTCACGCGCGTGAGACCGCGCAGAGCGTGGGCGTAGGCGATGTCGGGGTCGAGATGGCGCAGTTCCTCGGAGAGGCAGTCGGCGTCGGAACGATCGTGCATGGCCACCAGCGACTCGGGCCGCCCCGGCATGCTGACGCGGATCGTCCGATGATCGATGACCTCGATCTCCACCGGCCCGGAGGCCCGGTCGAACCGCAGTGAGCGAATGGGGAAAAGTCGCTCATCATCGCCGGGCTCGCACACTTCGCGGGAGACAGGAACACCGAGCCGGTCGGCCAACCAACCTGCGGCGACGTCTATCTGGGGTTCGTCGGCGGGGCCGGTGAGCACCGCCGCCTCGACCTCCTCGTGCGGGTGCCGGTCGAGGGAGGAGGCGACGATACCGCGCCAGGCGGTGATCTTCGACCACACCATGTCCGAGTCACCCGGGGCGTAGGTGGAGCGCAGGCGCGCCAGCACCGCCCGGCCTGCGGGGTGGTCGGCGTTGGTGATACGCCGCTGTGCCAGGCGGCCCAGAGGGTGCTCCGAAGGGTTGGACGGGGCGGTGGTCGGCCACCAGGCGACAACCGGGGTGTCGGGCAGCAGCAGGGGAGTGACCACCGCGGCGAGGTGGTTGACCATTTCGCCGGTGATACGCATGATGACCATTTCCGAGGCGCCGGCGTGACCGCCGACGCGCACCTCGGCGTCAAGACGCGAGGCCTCGTCCTCATCACCGGTGAGCAGGACCAGCACACGGGCCGGGTGCTCGTGGGAGGCGTCGCGCGTGACGTTGATGATGTGGTCGACATCATCGTCGAAGGCGGCGACGACGACCAACGTGAGCACGCGGCCGGTGGTCTGGGAGTTGTTCTCGCGGGCCTCGAGAAGGCTGGCGGCGATGCGGCGGGTGTGGGTGTCCGGCAGTTGAATCTTCATGTCGGTCCTTTCGAGGTTAGGGGCGACGCCACGAGCGGCCGGTGCGCTCCAGCATGCGGTCGGCGCTGGCCGGGCCCCAGGTGCCGGACTCGTACTCGTCGGGCTGTCCCTTCTCGGCCCAGAACTCCAGGATCGGGTCGAGGATGGCCCAGGACAGCTCCACCTCCTCGTTGGTGGGGAAGAGGGAGGATTCGTCGAGAAGCGCATCGAGGATGAGCCGCTCGTAGGCCTCCGGGGAGGCCTCGGTGAAGGCCTCGGCGTAGGAGAAGTCCATGTTGACGTCACGGACCTCCATCGCCGAACCGGGCACCTTGGAACCGAAGCGCATGAGCACACCCTCGTCCGGCTGGACGCGGATGACGATGGCGTTCTGCCCCAGCGAGGAGGTCTGCCCGTCGTGGAAGGGCTGGTGCGGGGCGCGCTTGAACACCAGCGCGATCTCCGTCACGCGGCGGCCGAGGCGCTTGCCGGTACGCAGGTAGAAGGGCACGCCCGCCCAGCGGCGGGAGTTGATCTCCAGGGTGCAGGCGGCGTAGGTCTCGGTGGTGGAGTCGGGGTCGAAGCCCTCCTCCTCCCGCAGACCCTTGACCTTGTGGGAGCCCTGCCAGCCGGCGGCGTACTGGCCGCGCGCGGTGGTCTTGTTCAACGGATACACCGGGTTGGTGGCGCGCAGGACCTTGACCTTCTCCGCCTGGAGTTCGGCCGGGTCGAAGGCGATGGGCTCCTCCATGGCCACCAGCGCCAGCAGCTGGAGCAGGTGGTTCTGGATGACGTCGCGGGCGGCGCCGATGCCGTCGTAGTAGCCCGCGCG
>NZ_JAUNRW010000107.1 GCF_030535495.1 Corynebacterium sp. | reverse complement strand
GTCGACGCCGGCATCCCCGTCATGGCCCACATCGGCTACACCCCGCAGTCCGAGCACGCCCTCGGCGGATACGTCGTCCAGGGCCGCGGCGAGGCCGCCGGCACGCTGCGCGCGGATGCCCTCGCCGTGCAGGAGGCCGGGGCTTTCGCCGTCGTCCTGGAGATGGTTCCGGCGGGCATCGCCGGGGAGATCTCCCGCGAGCTGACCATCCCCACGATCGGCATCGGCGCCGGCGCGGGAACCGACGGCCAGGTCCTCGTGTGGACCGACGCCTTCGGCCTCACCCGCGGCCACACCCCCCGTTTCGCGCGGAAGTACGCCGACGTGGGCACCGTGCTTCTCGACGCCGCCCGCGCCTACCTCGCCGACGTCGAGTCCGGCGACTTCCCCAATGACGCCGAGTCCTTCGGGGACGAGAAGTGACCGTCATCGCGCGCACGGTCGCGGAGGTACGCGCGGCCGTCGCACAGCTGGAGGGTTCCGTTGGCCTGGTGCCGACGATGGGGGCGCTGCACTCCGGCCACGGGCAGCTTGTCTCGCTGGCGGCGCAGGAGAACACCTCGGTGGTGGTGAGTATCTTCGTCAATCCCCTGCAGTTCACCGACCTGGGTGACTGCGACGACTACCGCCAGTACCCGCGTGACCTGGACGCGGACGTGGCGTTCCTGGAGTCCCTCGACGTCGACGTCATCTTCGCCCCCGCGGTGGAGGACATGTATCCGGACGGCCTGCCGCAGGTGTGGGTACGCGCCGGCGAGATGGGCGAGCGCCTCGAGGGTGCCTCGCGCCCCGGGCATTTCGACGGCGTGACCACCGTCGTGGCCAAGCTCTTCCAGCTGGTGCGCCCGGACCGCGCCTACTTCGGGGAAAAGGACGCCCAGCAACTGGCCATCATCCAGCGCATGGTCGCCGACCTCGACGTCGCCCTGCAGATCCGCCCGGTGCCGATCATCCGCGGTGCCGACGGGCTGGCCGAGTCCTCCCGCAACCAGCACCTGACCCCGACGTCCCGCGAGCAGGCGCTCATTCTCCCCCGCACCCTGGCTGCGCTGCAGGAACGCGCCGCGAGCGGGCAACCGCTCGATGTCGAGTCAGCCCGCGCAACGCTTCGCGACGCTCCCGGCGTGAAGCTCGATCACCTCGAGGTCGTCGACCCCGCCACCTTGCTGCCGGTGACCGAGGTCGGTGCGGGGGCGCTGGCCGTGGCCGCGATCCACGTCGGCGGCACCCGGCTCATCGACAACGTGCGACTGACTCCGCCGTCCGCTTAGCGTAGGGCCCCACGCCGGTGATCGTCGCCGACCCCGGCCCGGTCCAGTCGCCGTAGCCGACCGGGTGCAGCGGCAGCCCGCGATTCATCACGCCCCGGAAGGGGCGCAGGGCCGGGCGGAAACCGGTGCACCAGATGAGGTGCTCAGCGTCCACCTCGTCGAGGCTGGCGAACTGGGGCGTGGCCGACAGGCGTCCAGCATCGCGGGCGGCCTTCACCGCCGGCAGGACCACGATGTCGCCGAGGTCCGAGTCCGCCCCCGGATCCTCCTCGCCCCGCAGGATCGCCAGCGCCCGCTGCCGGTTGCGCCGGAACAGCACCCGCCCGTCGACGTCATCCGGCATCCACCGGGGCGTATCGCGCGTGTACCACGTGACATCCGCGACAGCGCTGAGCTCCGCCGCGATCTGCGCCGCGGAGTTCGCGGCACCGACCACCGCAACCCGCGTATCGACGAACCCCTCCGGCCCCGGGTAGTTCGCCGAATGCCACTGTCGCCCGCTGAACGTCCCGGGATAGGTGGGCACGAAGGGCGCCGACCAGGTGCCGGTCGCCGCCACCACCTGCCGGGCCCGCCAGGAGCGCTCGCCCGCGTGGAGAGTGAACGCCTCGCCGCCGTGGGTGACCGCGTCCACCGTGAACGGCCGCTCCACCTGCAGGTCATAGCGCTGCTCATAGGCGGCGAGGTAATCGATGACGTGGGCGGCCGGTGGGAAACCGTCGTAGGCGGGCATCGGCATGCCGGGCAGATTCGAGAACTCCGCGGTGCTGAACAACGTCATCGACGGCCACACGTGGTGCCAGGCGGCACCGGGGGTGGGGTGGGCGTCGATAAGCAACGGGGTGATGCCGTGACGGCGGAGGTAGTACGCCGTGGCGAGGCCCGCCTGCCCGGCGCCGACGATGATGACCTCGTGCATGTCAGTCCATCTGGAGCACGCCGCGCAGCTGCGCGAACGTGTCGGGGACGACGGTGTGGGTGACGGTGCGGCCCTGCTGCGCGCGGCGGATGAGCCCGCACTCGGTGAGCTTCTTCAGGTGGTGGGAGATGGTCGGCTGGCTCAGGCCGATGCGTTCGGCCAGGTCATTGACCGTCACGGGATCACAGCCGCAGCCGGCGATCTCCGAAAGGATACGCAGGCGGGCGGGCTCAGCGACGCAGGAGAACAGCTGCGCGTAGTGGGCGGCCTCCTCCTCGGACAAGGGGCCGGAGTTGAGTGCGCAGCAGTCGTTCATGCCTCCAGCATAGTATGGTCATATTGACGCATATCAATATGAGAGGTTCGCATGTCCTTCCTTGACCGTTGGCTGCCGGCCTGGATCCTTCTCGCTATGGCCGCCGGACTCCTCCTCGGCCGCACCTTCCCCGGGCTCGCTGACCTGCTCGGCGCCCTGGAGATCGGGCAGATCTCCCTGCCCATCGCCCTGGGTCTGCTCGTCATGATGTACCCGCCGCTGGCGAAGGTGCGTTACGACAAGACCGCAGAGATCACCGCCGACCGCCGCCTGATGATCGTCTCGCTGCTGCTCAACTGGGTGGTGGGGCCGGCGTTCATGTTCGCGCTGGCCTGGATCTTCCTGCCCGATGAACCCGAATTGCGCACCGGACTCATCATCGTGGGCCTGGCCCGATGCATCGCCATGGTGCTCATCTGGAATGACCTGGCGTGCGGCGACCGCGAGGCCACCGCCGTGCTCGTCGCCGTGAACTCGATCTTCCAGATCCTCATGTTCGGTGTCCTCGGCTGGTTCTACCTGCAGATCCTCCCCTCCTGGCTGGGCCTGCCCACCACCGCGGCTGACTTCTCCTTCTGGGCGATCGTCGTGTCGGTGCTCGTCTTCCTCGGTATTCCCCTCGCGGCGGGCGCGGCCTCACGGATCATCGGTGAACGCGTCAATGGGCGCGAGTGGTACAACACCGTGTTCATCCCGCGGATCTCACCGCTGGCGCTCATCGGCCTGCTGTACACGATCGTCCTGCTGTTCTCCCTGCAGGGCGAGAAGATCACCAGCCAGCCGCTGACCGTCGCCCGCCTGGCGCTGCCGCTGTTCGGCTACTTCGTGGGCATGTTCCTCATCGCCGTCGTCGCCTCCCGCCTCGCCGGGCTGGGTTACGAGAAGTCCACCGCCGTCGCCTTCACCGCCGCCGGCAACAACTTCGAGTTGGCCATTGCGGTGAGCATCGGCACCTTCGGCGCCACTTCTCCGCAGGCCCTGGCCGGCACGATCGGCCCGCTCATCGAGGTCCCCGTGCTCGTCGCCCTCGTCTACGTCATGCTGTGGCTCAAGCCCCGCCTCTATCCCGCTCCCCTGAAAGAAAAGGTCCCGTCATGAGTTCTGTCCTGTTCGTCTGCGTCGGCAACGGCGGCAAATCCCAGATGGCCGCGGCCCTCGCCCAGGAGCACGCGCCCGAGTGGGAGATCCACTCCGCCGGCACCCGCCCCGGCACGACGCTCAACGCCGAGTCCGTGGCGGCCATCGCCGAGGTGGGCGCCGACATGTCCGCAGGCCAGCCGAAGAGCATCGATCCGGAACTGTTGCGCCGTGTCGACCACGTCATCATTCTCGGCGCCGACGCCGAGCTGGAGATGCCTGCCGACGCCGCCGGCACCCTGGAGCGCTGGGTCACCGATGAGCCCTCCGAGCGCGGGATCACCGGAATGGCACGCATGCGGCTGGTGCGCGATGACATCGACGCCCGGGTGCGGGAACTGGTCGGCCGCTAATCACCGAGCGCCGCGTGCCGCTTCGACAGGTCAACGTAGCGGCTGGCGTGGGGAATGAAGCCCTCGTACTGCTCCGGTTCCAGCTCCCGGCGGATCTTCGCCGGGACACCGGCCGCCAGCGTGTGATCGGGCACCTCGAAGCCCTCGAGTACCACGGCGCCAGCGGCGATGAGCGCTCCCGAGCCGATGACGGAGCGCGAGAGCAGCGCCGACTTCATGCCCACCAGCGTGCCGTCGCCCACGGTCGTGCCGTGGACCAGAGCCATGTGCCCGACGGTGACATCATCGCCGAGGGTGCAGGGGGCGTCCCGGTCGACGTGCAGCACCGAGTTGTCCTGGATGTTGGTGCGCGCCCCGATGCGGATGGCGTTGACGTCACCGCGCAGCACACACCCGTAGAACACGGAGCTGTCGGGACCGATCTCCACGTCGCCGATGATGACGGCCGTCGGAGCCACCCACGCGGACGGATGAATACGGGGCTTCCTGCCCTCGAACTCGATGATGTTGTTCACAGTGCCTCCCTGACGGAATCGATGCCGGTGAAGTGCACGGCCTGCATGCCCACCTCTTCGGCGGCCGCCACGTTGACGGGATCCGCGTCGATGTAGACGGTGTCCTTGGCGGCCACGCCCATGGCGTCGAGCGCCACCGCGAACGCCCGCGGGTCCGGCTTGATCAGCCCGATGTCACAGGACATCGTCACGGCGTCGATGCGCTCCAGCCATTCGTGCTCCTCCCGGGCCCGTTTTGCCAGGCCGGCGGGGAGGTTGGAGAGGATGCCGGTGCAGACGCGGGCGTCGATAAGCGACAGCGCGAGTGCGACCATGTCCGGATCCTCCTCCATGGAGGACTCCCAGTCCGCGATGACCGCCTCGGCGATGTCGACGGGCTCGAGCCCGGCGCGGACCTGCAGCTGGCGCCAGAAGCGTTCGTCGCTGACGTCGCCGGAATCGTAGGCGGGGCGCAGATCCTCGTAGATGGGCCAGATGTTCTCGTCGCCGCCGACGGCGAGCTCGACGCGACGGCGGCCAGCGTCATCGCGCTCCTTCAGCAGCACCCCGAAGAGATCGAACAGCACAGCTTTCATGCCCCCACTGTACGTAAATACACTGGGGCGACATGATCGACTTCACCCGTCCCGCCGACCTCGTCGCCCCCGAACTGCTCGGCTGCGTGATCACTCACTCGGGCGTGTCGGTGCGGTTGACGGAGGTCGAGGCCTACCTGGGCGCCGAGGACGCCGCCGCCCACACCTACCGCGGCATCACCGCCCGCAACGCCGCCATGTTCGGCCCGCCCGGGCGGCTCTACGTCTACCTCTCCTACGGCATCCACCTGGCGGGCAACGTCGTGTGCGCCCCTGAAGGCACTGGTCACGGGTGTCTCATGCGCGCCGGCGAGGTGGTCGCCGGCGTCGATACTGCTTATCGACGCCGCGGAGACGTCCCCTTCACCCGCCTCGCCTCCGGCCCCGGCAACCTGGGCAAGGCGCTCGGCCTTGAGTTGTCGGACAACGGCTCGGTGGTTTCGCTGTCGTTGCCGGCGGAACCTGTGGAATGGGTGGCGGGGCCGCGGATCGGGATCTCGAAGAACGTGGACGCGCCGCTGCGCTTCTGGATCCCCGGCGATCCCACCGTCTCCCGGCGGCGGTAGCAGGGGCAGGTCGTATGCTTGGGGGCATGAACAGCTTCACCATCCGCCGCGAGGCCGAGGCCGACATCCCGGCGATCCGGACACTCACCTCCCGCGCCTTCGAGGACAAGCCCTACTCCCGGCAGCGCGAGGCGGAGATCGTCGAGCGGCTCCGCGACACCGACGCGCTCACCTTCTCCTTCATGGCGGTCAAGGGTGCCTCGCTGGTGGGGCACATCGCGGCCACGCCGGTGGGCATGAGCGACGGCGCGCAGGGCTGGTTCCACATCGGGCCCATCAGCGTCGCCCCGGAGCGCCAGGGCGAGGGCATCGGGTCCCTGCTCATGCAGCGGGCGCTCGATGAGCTGCGCGAGATGGGTGCCGCGGGGGCCGTGTCCGTCGGTGACCCGGCCTTTCTTGCCCGATTCTCTTTCGTGGATACCCCTGACCTGGCTATTCCGCTGATCGACCCGCAGTACTTCCGCGCGCTGCCCCTCACGGGTGCGCAGGTGCCGACGGGCACCGTGACCTACCCTGCAGCGTTCCTGGGGTAGGTACCTCTTACTCGGCATCGCTCGGTAGGCATCACCGCGATACCGAGCCCACGCCGATCGAATCCGCCCCCTCCCGATGGGGCGAGGCCTCCGGAGCGATACCGAGCCCCGAGCTCAGACCGAGACCTCCCGGCGCTCATACTCGTAGCGCCGCTTCTCCCCCTCCTGGTAGGCCCGCGGCGGGGGCGGCAGCTGTACCTGCGCGCCGCTGCGCATCGCCACCTCAATGGTCACCGGCGACGCGCAGTGGATGACCAGCTCCTGCCCGGAGTCCACCGAGACGCGGATGCCCGAGTCGCGCCACCACTCCCACTCCTGCTCGCCGCTGCGCTTATCGATCAGCGCCACCTTGTCCTGGATCCGCGCGATGCCGGTGATGGTGCCGCCCAGCGCATGCGGGTCGCCGTCCGCGACACCCTCGCGTGCCTCCAGCACCGATTCCACGCGCTCGCCGTCCTCGAAATCCACCACCTGCTCAACAAACTCCAGCTCCACGGTGCCGCGGTCGGTGTCCAGCCAGGCGCCGAACGCCCCGATACCGTCATCGAGCTCGAGGTCGGTGCCGTACGTGCGCAGCTGCGCACCGATGATCCCACGCAGGACCTCGAGGCTGGCCGGGGTGAGGAATGTGTCGGTCATGGCGTTCCTTCCTTTGGCGGGGTTGTTGGCGAGTTGTTTCCAACAACTCTCCAACAACTATCGCAGCCCGCCGACCTGCCAAACCCGG
>NZ_JAUNRW010000019.1 GCF_030535495.1 Corynebacterium sp. | reverse complement strand
GCACGTTGAGGCGACCACGGTGCGGCATGCCGATGACGACCTCGTCGAGGCCCTGACCGGCGGCGGTGTCGATGGCGGCATCCATGAGCGGGATGAGGGACTCGGCGCCCTCCAGGGAGAAGCGCTTCTGGCCGACGTACTTGGTCTGCAGGAAGTTCTCGAAGGCCTCGGCGGCGTTGAGCTTCTGCAGGATGTACTTCTGCTCGGCGTTGGTCGGCTTGGGCATGCCGGCCTCGAGGCGGTCCTGCAGCCACTCGCGCTCGTCGCGGTCGAGGATGTGGGTGTACTCGGAGCCGACCTTGAGGGTGTAGGCGGCGCGCAGGCGGGAGAGCACCTCGCGCAGGGTCATGGACTCCTTGCCGCCGAAGCCACCGACGTGGAAGGTGCGGTCGAGGTCCCAGATGGTCAGGCCGTGGGTCTCGATGTCCAGGTCGCGGTGATCCGGCACGGGCATGCCCGGCTGGACCCAGTTGAGCGGGTTGGTGTCCGCGATGAGGTGACCGCGGGAGCGGTAGGCCTCGATGAGCTGCATGACGCGGGTGTTCTTGTCGGTGCCGCGGTTCGGCAGGTCCTGCGCCCACCGCATGGGGGCGTAGGGGATGTTCATGCGGTCGAAGATGTGGTCCCAGAACTTGTCGTCGACAAGCAGCTGCGACATGGTGCGCAGGAACTCACCGGACTCCGCGCCCTGGATGACGCGGTGATCGTAGGTGGAGGTGACGGTGACCAGCTTGCCCACGCCCAGCTCGGCGAGGCGGTCCTCGGAGGCGCCGGCGAACTCGGCCGGGTAGTCCATGGAGCCGACACCGATGATGGTGCCCTGGCCCTTGGTCAGACGCGGGACGGAGTGGCGGGTGCCGATGCCGCCCGGGTTGGTCAGGGAGACGGTGACACCCTGGTAGTCGTCGAGGGTGAGCTTGCCCACGCGGGAACGCTCGACAATGTCCTCGTAGGCGGCGATGAACTCGTCGAAGGCCATCGACTCGGTCTCCTTGATGGCGGCGACCACGAGAGCGCGGGAGCCGTCCTTCTGCGGGAGGTCGATGGCGAGGCCGATGTTGATGTGCTCCGGAGTGACCACGGACGGCTTGCCGTCCTTGTTCTCGTAGGAGACGTTCATGCCCGGGTGGGCCATGATCGCCTTCACCATCGCGTAGCCGATGATGTGGGTGAAGGAGATCTTGCCGCCGCGGGTACGTGCCAGGTGGTCGTTGACCATGGCGCGGTTCTCGAACATGAGCTTGACCGGCATGTCGCGCACGGAGGTCGCGGTGGGGACCTCGAGGGACTCGTCCATGTTCTTGGCGATGGCCTTGAACAGTCCGCGCAGCGGCTTGGCGCCCGCCTCGGGGGCCGGGGTGTTGGCGGCACGGTCGATCGGGGAGACCGGCTTCTTGCGTGCGGGACGACCGGCGGCCGGGGCCTCCTTCTTGGTGATCGTCTGCGCGGCCTTGGCCTCCTCCGTCACGACGGTCGTGCGCTTCTCGCTCTTGTCGGAACCGATCGGGCCGGCCTTGGGCACCGAGATCGGCTCCTGACCCTGGGTGGTCTTGGTAGCGGCTGCAGCTTCAGCGGATGCCGGGGCGCCGTTCTTCTCAAACAGCTCCCGCCACTCCTTGTCCACGGACTGGGGGTCCTTCTGGAACTGCTGGAACATCTCGTCTACCAGCCACTCGTTCGGGCCGAAAGTACTTGCGCTGCTCACGGCAGGTGCTCGCCTCATTTCATTGCTTCATGTTGCAGTCGTCTTGCCAACAATAATTGTCCACTACAGGGTAGCGCGATGATACCCCTCAACCAGCACTGCAGGGGGCGTTTCTTCACCCCCGTTAACGGTGGGCGCGCCAGAGTCCCGCATACACGCCATTACGGTCGAGCAGCTGGTTGTGAGATCCGTCTTCGATGATACGTCCCTTGTCCACCACGAGGATGCGATCGGCCCGCGCGGCGGTCGCCAGACGGTGCGCGACGACCACGGAGGTGCGTCCGCGCGTGACCCGGTCGGAGGCGTCGAGGACGGCCGCCTCGGTGGCGGGATCGAGGGTGGCGGTGGCTTCGTCGAGAAGCATCACGTCAGGCCGCAGAAGTTCCGCGCGGGCCAGGGCGATGAGCTGTCGTTGCCCGGAGGACAGGCCGCGTCCGCGTTCGCCGATGGGGTGACGGAAGCCACCCGGGATGCCCGCGATGATATCGAGCGCACCGATGCGGCGGACCGCCTCCTCGACGTCGCGCTCGCTTGCCGACGGTCGCCCGTAGGCGATGTTGTCGGCCACCGTGCCGATGAACAGGTGGGCCTCCTGCGGCACCTGTGCGACGGTGCGGCGCCACTCGGACAGCGGGAACTGGCGGATGTCGGTGCCGCTGGCGGTGACCTCGCCCCGGACCGGATCGTAGAACCGCGCCAGCAGCTTGACGACGGTCGACTTACCCGCCCCCGTCGGGCCGACCAGCGCCACGGTGGTGCCGGGTTCGATGACCACGTCGAGGTCCTCGGCGACGAGCGCACCGTCGCGGGAGTAGGCGAAGTCGACGTTGTCCAGTGCCAGCGGACCGCGGGCCGCCTCGTCCGCACCCGGGCGGGTGCCGGTGTCGGGGACCGACGGGCGTTCGGCGAGCAGCTCGGTGATGCGGCGGAAACCGACGGTGGCCTGCTGCCAGGAGTCGAAGATCTGCCCCAGCTGCTGGATCGGGCCGTAGAGCTGCGCGAGGTACATGACGAAGGCGACGAGGACACCGGCGGTCAGGTCCCCCTCGGTGACACGGGTGGCGCCGACGCCGAGGACGATCGCGGTGGTGATCTGCGAGATGGCGTTGACACCGGGGAAGTAGATCGCCACGGCGGTCTGCGCCTGGGTACGCAGGCGTCGGTAGCGGTCGGACTCCTCCTCGAACTGCGCCAGTGCCAGCGGGGTGCGGCCGTGCATCTGGGCGATGCGCAGACCGTTGATGTTCTCCTGGAAGGAGGCGTTGACCGCGGAGATCTGCTCGCGGGCCCGGGTGTACAGGCGGGAGGAGATGCGGCGGAAGACGAGCGTGACGGCCACGATGAGCGGGATCGCCGCCACCGCCACCAGGGACAGTCCGGCGTCGGTCCACGCCAGCATGCCGATGATGCCGACGAGGGTGCCCACCGAGACGATCGCCTGCGCCAGTCCGGTCTGCAGGAAGGAGCTGAGGGTGTCGATGTCGGTGGTCATGCGCGTCATGATGCGCCCCGACAGGTTCGACTCGTAGTAGTTCATGCTCAACCGCTGCAGATGCGCATAGGAGCGCAGGCGCAGGCCGTAGAGCAGCCGCTCGCCGGTCCGGGAGGTGAGGACCACGAGCATGACGGCCGCGGCCCAGCTGACGAGGACCACGCCCAGGCCACCGGCGGCGATCTGCCACAGCGTGCCCATGTCCCCGGTGGCCACGCCGTGGTCGACGGCCCAGCGCATGAGGGTGGGGAAGGCGAGGTCGGTGAGCACCCCGACCACCAGCAGCGCGATGACGCCGAGGATGAGCCACCGGACGGCCGCGAACAGCTCCCCCACCCGGAAGTTGGCCCGGTCGGAGCGCAGGTGGGTGGCGTCGAGGCGGGGTTTCTCGGTGGCGGCAGGCAGCTTCTCGACGCGCGCCAGCAGCTCCGGCGTCGCCGAAATGTTGCCCATGCCGCGCCCGCCGCCGCCGCCGCCGCCACCCATGCCGCGGCCCATGCCACCGGCCTGGGTGTTGATGTGTTCGGTGCGCTCGCGCGCCACCCCCTCCGGCCACAACTGGGCGTGCGCGGGCTCGGGGATGTCCGAGCGGTCCGGCAGGGGAGTGGGAGTGGGGTCCATGATGCGGAGGTAGCGGGGGTCGTCGATAAGCGCTGGAAGCGCATCGGTGACGGTGACGTGGCCGCCGTCGATGATGGCGACGCGCTCGGCCAGGTCGAGGGTGGACTGGCGGTGGGCGACGGCCAGCACCGTGACGTCGCCCAGCTCCGCGCGCAGGCCGGCGAGGATGCGGGCCTCGGTGGTGGCGTCGATGGCGGACGTGGCGTCGTCGAGAATGAGCACGCGGGGGCGGGCGAACAGGGCGCGCGCCAGGGCGATGCGCTGGCGTTGGCCGCCGGACAGGGTCAGTCCGCGCTCGCCGACGACGGTGTCCAGGCCCTCGGGCAGGCGGTCGATGAACTCGGTGGCCTGGGCGAGATCGGCGGCGTGCCGGATCTCCTCCTCGGTGGCCTGGGCCCCCATCGCGATGTTGTCGCGGATGGTGGAGGAATAGAGGAAGGCCTCGTCGAAGACGACGGTGACGGCGCGGCGCAGGTCGGCGCGCGCCAGGGTGTCGTACGGCAGCACCGTGTCCCCCGAGGTCAGCGCGAGGGAGCCCGCGTCCGGGCGGTAGAATCCGCCGGCCAGCTGCACGGCCATGGACTTGCCGGAACCGGCCGGTCCGATGAGCGCCAGGGTCTCGCCCGGGGCGACGTCGAGGTCGAGGTGATCGAGGACGCGGTGGCCGTCGGTGTCGAAGGTGACGGAGTCAAAGCGCAGGCCGAGGGGGCCGTCGGGAAGCGCGGCGGGCTGGGCCGGGTCGGGGTGCTCGGGCGACATGTCGATGATCTCGGCGATGCGGTCGAGCGAGGCCAGGCCCATCTGGAAGGTGACGATGAGCCCGGAGAGCGTGCCCACCAGGTGGGTCATGGTGGTGAGGTAGACGGAGAAGGCGAAGAAGGTACCGACGGTGATGCGCCCCTCCATGACCAGCCAGCCGCCGAGGAGGATGTTGATGACCAGCGCCACCTGCGGGAGGTTTCGCAGCAGCGGCTGGAAGCGGGCCATGAGCTTGGCGGCGCGCATCTTTGCGGCGAACAGGGTGCGGCCGAGGCGGTCGAGGTGGTCGACCTCGCGGTCCTCCTGGGCGAAGGCCTTGACCACACGCACACCGGTGACGGTCTGTTCGACGTGGGTGGCCAGATCGGCGGCCGACTGCTGGGCGACCCATGTCGCGGCGTACATGGAACGGCGGGACAGCACGGCCACGCCGACGATGATCGGCATGAAGGCCAGGGCGATGACGGTGAGCAGGGGAGAGACCCACAGCATGACACCGGCGGTGATGAGCAGCTGCACGATGTTGCCGATGGCCATGGGGCCCATCGCCACCAGACCCTGCGTGGCGTTGAGGTCGGAGATGGAGCGGGAGACGATCTGGCCGGTGACGATCTGGTCCTGGCCGGGGCCGTCGAGACGCTGCAGGCGGTCGAGGATGCGCACGCGCAGGGTGTGCTGGGTGTCGATGGACAGCCGCCCTGCGGTGTAGCGGCGCAGGAACTGGCTGACGTAGCGGGCCAGGGCCACGACGATGAGGGTGATGATGATCGTCCGCAGCGATGCATCGGTACCGGTCGGGCCGTCACCCCCGGCACCGGTGGCGACATCGACCGCCGACCCGGTGAGCAACGGAATGGCGATCTCGAAGAGGACGGCGGTGATGGTCGCGATGATGGTGACGACGGCGATGCCGCGCCGGGCGCGAAGTGCGTGGAGAAGCTCTCTTATTCCTGAGTGGTGGCGCAATTAATCACCTGCTACCGGGGAGGCGAAGGAGGCCGGGACCATGCCCAGGGACTCACGGGTGTTGGCGATGACCGCGCGCGTGAGCTTGCGGTTGGCGATGGTGCCGGCGATCGCACCGATACCCAGCGGCATGAGCTTGCCCAGCCACGCCCGGCGCAGACGCTTGGAGAAGCTGCGCAGGGCCAGGCGGACGAGGCGGTTGTTCGCCTCGGTCAGGCGCGGGGCGGAGAAACGGGCGACGGTGGACATGGTGGGCAGGCCCTTGGACTTGCCGACGTCACCGACGACCGCATCGACCACCGCGGAGCCCTTGGCTCCCAGCAGGGAGACGAGGATGAGCGCCTTCCGGCGCTCCTGGTCGCTGATGTCGATCCCGCGCAGGTTGGCGCTGGCCATGGTGTACCAGGCGGCGGCGTCGAGGAAGACGACGGACTCACCGGCGATCGCCGCGGCACCGGTGAAGAAACCGATGCCCGGGATGGCTGCGGCCGCGCCGGCTCCGGCGCCGGTGCCCGTGGCGATCCGCAGGAAGTGCTTGTCCACCATCTCCTGGATCTCCGCCGGGGAGGCGTCCGGGTTCTTCCGGCGCAGGCGCTCGACGTAGCCCTCGATCGCCGAGGACTGGAAGGCCACGGCCTTGTCGAGGGCGCGGATGAGCGCGCGACCGGCGGCGCCGGCGTTGGCCTCGAGGGCCTGCGGATCGGAGCCGATGCCGTCGACGATCGTCTGCTCCGGGGTGTCGGTGGTGGTCGGGCTGGACTTCATGAGGGCCATCAGTGCTCCTGGGTGTGTTGTTATCGTGTTGTTATTGTCCGATTCTCATTAATTCCACACACTGTAACGCCGGGATGCGCCCGTTTGTTCCCTAATTATCGGTGTTGGCGAAGTCCTCGGCGGCCACGACCTGCTCCGGGGTCGGCCGCACGCCGGTGTAGAGGGCGAACTGCTCCGCGGCCTGCAGGGCGACCACTTCGCCGCCGTTGATGGTGGGGACCCCGAGACGCTCGGCGGCCTGGATGAGCGGGGTGCGCACGGGGTAGGCGACGACATCGAAGACCAGGGCGGCCGCCTCGATCTCGGTGTCGCTGAACGCCTGGACATCGGCCTGCTCACCGTTCATCCCCAACGGGGTGACGTTGACCAGCAACTGTGCATCCGCCGGAACCTCGGTGGCGTGACGCCAGCCGAAACGCTCCGCCAGTGCGGGGCCGGTCTCGGGGTTGCGGGCGACGACGGTGCCGGAGTGACCGTGGTCGGCCAGCGCCGCGACGACGGCGTTGGCCATGCCACCGGAACCGCGGACCGCCACGGACAGCGACGGGGCCACCTGATGCGACTGCAGCAGGGAGGCGACCGCCACGTAGTCGGTGTTGTAGCCGACGAGTTCACCGTCGGTGTTGACGATGGTGTTGACCGCGTTGATGCGCTCGGCGGAGGGGTCGAGGGCGTCGATAAGCGGGATGACGTCCTGCTTGTAGGGCATGGACACTCCCGCGCCGCGGATGTCCAGACCGCGGATACCGGCGACGGCGGCCGTGATGTCCGCCGGGGCGACCGCCTTGTAGAGGTAATTGAGACCCAGTTCCGCATAGAGCCAGTTGTGGAACCGCACCCCGTGATTGCTCGGTCGAGCAGCCAGGGAGATGCACAGCGTGGTTTCGCGGTCGACGTAATTCACCATGCTCACTACCGTAGTGATCATGGCCTCCACTGACATCCCCGGCACCTCGGGGCCGCAGGTGCGCACCACGGCCGGCGTGGTGCGCGGGTTGGTGGATGACCGTCTGGGGATCAGGACCTGGCGTGGTGTGCCCTTCGGCGCCAGCACCGGCGGTGACAACCGTTTCCGGGCCCCGCGCCGCCCCCGGCCCTGGCGGGGAGTGCGTGACGCCACACACTTCGGGCCCGTCGCCCCACAGCCCACGTACTCCTGGACCGACCGCGTCGTCGGCTCGGAGAACTGCCTCCACCTCGACATCGTGCGCCCGGACACCGAGGAACAGCTCCCCGTCGTCGTCTACCTCCACGGCGGTTCCTTCATCATGGGCTCCTCCCACGAGCCGATGCTGCGCGGTTACCAGTTCGCCCGTGCCGTCAACTGCGTCTACGTCTCCATCAACTTCCGCCTCGGCGCGCTGGGCTACCTCGACCTGCGCTCTGTCGGGGACGACTGCGTGGCCAACCCGGCCGTGCGTGACCAGCTGCTCGCCCTGCAGTGGGTGCAGGCCAACATCGCCCAGTTCGGCGGCGACCCGGATGCGGTGACCCTCATGGGTGAGTCTGCCGGTGGTTCCGCGGTGGCCACCCTCATGACCGTGCCGGCCGCCGAGGGGCTGTTCCACCGCGCCATCGCCCAGTCCCCGCCGCTGGGCATGGTCCACTCCCGGGCGCAGTCCGAGTTGTGGGCCCGGGAGCTGGTCTACCGGATGGCTCTGCCGCGGCAGGCCACACTGCGCGATCTGCGTGGTGAACATCCCCACGACCTGGTGCGCGCCGGGCAGTCGATGATGTGGCGCGGGCAGGGGTTCATGCACCTCAACTCCACCTACGCGCCCACGGTCGACGGCACCCTGGTCCCGGAGCATCCCCTGTCGGCCTTCACCGGGGGACGGCAGGTGCCCGTGCCCCTGCTGGTGGGGACGAATTCGGATGAGGCCAGCTTCTCCAAACTCTTCTACATGCGCACCTCGGCCCGCTCCCGGGCGGCCCTGCGCCTGCTCTCGGCCTTCGATTCCGCCGAGGCGCACCGCGTGCTCGAGGCCTACTCCGGGGCGGTCGAGCGCGCGGAGTTCGCCGAGCTGCTTGCCGACGCCCTCTTCTGGGCCCCCTCCGTCCGCCTCGCCACCGACCACAACGCGGTCGCCCCCACCTGGATGTACCGCTTCGACTTCGCCCCCGCCGCGCTGCGCTGGCTGGGCCTGGGGGCCATGCACTCCCTCGAGCTGTCCTCCATCTTCGGCGACCCGGGGGCCTCCCGCACCGCCGGAGTCACCCGGTTCGGCGGCATGGACGGCATGGCCGAGCTCACCGACCGCATGCAGTACCACTGGGGTCAGTTCATCCACCACGGGCGCCCGGGATCGGAGTGGTCGCCGTACGGCCCGCCCACGGATGATGCACCGGCCCGCGCCACCATGGTCTTCGACGACCCGTCCCGCATGGAATTCGACCCGAAGGCAGCGCAGCGCCGCGCGTGGGCCGACTACGACATGACCGAATGGGGCAACGGCGCCCCCGAACTGCTCGAGCAGCTCGGGCTGTTGAGGGGCCCGGAGCTGGGACGTTGAGGCGCTGACACCGAGCGCACTGTCCGCCGTGGCGATTCCCGCCGAACGCTGGGCGCGAGCGGACGCGCGCGGCTAGGCTGGTTGCGGATTGCCGATGGCGGTCACTGAGTCACCGAGAGAACAACCGTGAAGGGAATCACCACCATGAGCTTCTTCGAGGACATTGCCGCCGCCCTGGACAATGAGGGCATCGAGTCCCGCGTGCATGACGACACCATGTTCGTGCCGATCACCTCGGATCTGGAGATCCAGTTCGTGGAGATCGATCCCCACATGCCCGCCGCGAACGTCTACATCGCCGCCGCCGACGTCGACGAGGACGACGAGAACTTCGAGGCCGTCCTCGTCTCCGTCGTCTTCTCCCTCGACGACGCCGTGGCCACCGTCGCCCGCCACGTGGCCACCGATCAGGTGGTCACGGTCCTGCGCGACCTGCTCGAGGGCACCGATGAGCGTATCGGCGACCTGGAGTTCTACCAGGATGCGGTCAACGCCAACCTGGTCCGCGCCGAGGTCGGCAACAACTCCGAACTGCAGGTGCTCGTCGAGGTCATCGCCGGTGTGCCCTCGGCCATCGTGCAGTTCGTGGCCATCGGTGAGTCCTTCGAGGACCTCATCGACCAGGCCATCGACGAGCTGTGGGAGTCCGACGGCGACGCCCAGCTGACCGAGGAGGACCGCCAGCGCATGTTCGCCGACCTCAGCGCCGAGGTGGAGCTGGAGACCGACGAGGTCCTCGACCTCGGGGTGTTCACCGACTTCGACCGGCTTTTCGACGTCATCTCCCTCGCTGCCGACCAGGCCGAGGACTGGGAGGAGCAGCTGGTGCCCTTCGACGAGGACGAGTTCGATGAGCCGGACGTGTACGACATCTTCGGCGCCGATGATGCTGACGACGATGATGCTGACGATGACGACGACGATGATGATGACGACGGCGAGTACGAGGACGACCACGACGAGGCCTGATCTTTCGTCCGGTGTCCTGTGACCTGGGCGGCTAGAATGCCCAGGTGTGCGCTGTGAGCGCTGTGTGCGCAGTGCGCGCGTGCCCGAACCCGTTGTCGAAGTGAACTGAGAGTGGTGTCTTATGGCCTTGACCTCGAAGTTTCCGGTATCGCTCGTTCGTGAGCAGATCGCGCGGGCGCGGACACGCCCGCCGGTGGAGGAACGGTGTGCGGCGGTCGACCGCAAGGTCGGGCAGATGCCCAAGGTCGGTGACGTCTCCCTGGCGCTCGAGCGCGCTGACGGTTCCTTCCGGCATGTGTTCACCACCGGGCCTCTTGATCCGAATTCGCGTTTCGCCGCGGGTTCGGTGACGAAGCTGTTCACGCATGCCATCATTTTCCGGCTTATCGACGAGCGAAAGATCAGCTACGACACGACCGTGGCCTCCCACGTTCCGGCCAGCTCCCTGGACGGACTGCACGTGATCCGCGGCGAGGATTACGGCGCGGAAATCACGGTCCGCCACCTGCTCAATCAGACCTCCGGCCTGGCGAGCTGGGAGGACGCCCGGGATCCGGGCGGACGGGATGTCATCGACCAGATCGTCGACTGGGACCGGGTCGTCAGTGTGGACGAACAGATGGAGACCGCGGCCCGCAGCGGTGCGAAGTTCCCTCCCGGACACGGCACGCGGGCCCACTTCTCGGACCTCAACGCCGAGCTGCTCAGCCAGGTCGCGCAGCACACGACCGGAAAGACTTTCCAGGAGCTGGCGTATCACTACGTCATCACCCCCCTCGGGCTGGAGCACACCACCTTCGTTCGCCCGGGGGTGCACGACTACGCGGAGGTGCAGACCCCGAAACACCCGGTGTGGTCCTCGCGCTACCTGTCGAGTTCTCTGGGTTCGGCCGGAATTCTGTCGACGGCGGTGGACCTGCTCACGTTCATCCGGGCGTTTCACACGGGCCGTATCTTCGACCTCGGGCACATCCAGAATCCGACCCTGCGCCGGATCCAGCACCGCCCCCTGCGCTACGGCAACGGAATGCTGGCCATGGGGCTGCCGAAGGCCCTCTCGCCTCTGGTGCCGGCGCCGTTGATCCTGGGCCACACCGGAGTCCACGGGGCGTTCGCTTTCTACTGCCCGTCCCGATCGGCCTATATCGCCGGATCCATCAACTCAATCGAGACCCCTCCCTTCGAGGTCATCTACCGCTACCTGGATGCGCTGTAGCGGCCGTCAAACCGCTAAAGCTTGGGTGAAGTCTCTCGGATAACTCGAAGGTGAGGCCTGTGCCCTGGCTCCTGTTGGTTTGGCGCACTTTCATTCCTTCTTGTGGGAAGTCCAATCAAGGTTGTTTGGAACGTCAACCAGTGGACATCCTCGACGGGCAGAAACAACTCCGAAGCGATGCTCTGCGGAGTATGTCGTGACGAGCGTTCTCCCGAGTACACGAAATCAAACACTCGGGAGCGTTCGTAGAAGCGAGATCCATTGGGCTCGCCGGTCTTGAACCCCCGGCGACTCAGCTCGCTACAAGCCTGTCGATATCCCCATTCACTTAGTCGCTTCACCGAATATGACTTTCGTGTCATAGCCATTGCTGAAACCTGAAAATACTCCTTCAATTTCAGTATCTGCTCGATGCTGGGATTGTGGGGAATGAACTCGATGGCACTGTCATCGGGAATGAGAAATGAAGATGCGAACCGATCTGCCTCCTTTTCCTGTTCGACATCCATAGTGAAGGACGAAGTCGTGCAGGAGTGCATAACGAGGTGTCCCAACTCGTGTGCCAGATCGAAACGCACTCCCTCAGGGGTCCTACGGCGCGCTGAGAATACATAGGGGATTCCGTCTGACCAACAAGAAAAGGCATCGACTGCTTCCGCCAATGGAGGGAGCCCGAAGACATGGACACCTTTCGATTCCAGGAGCTGGACGAGATTAGGGAGTGGTCTAGTGCCAAGTCCCCATTCCTCGCGTAGTGACCGGGCTGCTTGCTCGGGAGTTAGTCCTTCAACGCGGGGAACCTCAATGCGCGGAAGCACGAAACTGCCACGTATCCACTGTGAGATTTCGATGCCGTGACGGCCTGAAGCAAGAGCGGCGCGTTTTGCTCTGGCGGGTACTCTGGCACCGGCTCGGAAGCTCACGTCAACGTCTGTGAGCTCTGGGACCTCCGGCTTGTTGAAGTACGGGACCGGAAACTCGAGCACTTCCGACAGTCTCGGAGCCTGAGATTGTGGTGCACCGTGAGACTCATAGTTTGAAATGCTCCGGGGAGTGACGTCCAGGCTGCGCGCTAGTGAAGCTTTGGTCAGGCCTCGGCGCATTCGAGCGGTGATAATCCGAGTCGGATCCAGGAGATCCCGTTCAGGCCTCCCGAATGTAGAAGTCGACATCGTCGCCTCCGAAATCAGTGGGTAGAGAAATGTCACCGTCATACTTGATAGATGGAAGAATAACTCGCACTTTCCAGCCGGTGATAAGGCCCTCAGATACACCACTGGGCAGTGACACCTCGGCCCGGACTCCCTGCCTATCTGCGCGATAGAGGAGTAGCCACTCGCCGAAAGGCGGGCCCGAAAGGTCGGGGACACTCGTTGATCCGCTGAGCGGGAGACCGATAGTCAGTTGTTCATATTGGGCTGCTTCCAAGCCAGGGCCCTTCCTCCTGGCCACATTTGGATCCTGCTGCGAGGCAGTGAGTTCGTTTCCCCCAACTGCGACGAGTATGTACTTTCCGGAGCTGTGGGAGATCCTGGGGCGACCGAACTTATTGTCGCAGCTCCATTCCGGACCTGTCGAGTGGCTGCGTCGAAGGGTGGCGCTGGTCTCGGACCAGAAGTAGAACCCTGGTGCATTGACAGGGTGAAAGCTGTCGGTGTTGGCCGCCGCCGTGCCACCGCTATTGAGGGCGGCGACGATGTGTTCGAGGCTTACATCCATTTGCGCCAGGTACTGCTCGGCGTCATCAGGGTCGATCACGATTGGAGTCGGGAAGGGTGAGGTCATTCGAAAGCTCCTAGAAGTTGGTTCTCAGTTTATTGCTTGAAACCGGAAAAAGTCCAGCTAGTGAGGGTGTCGTCAGGCTGCGGCGCTGAATCCCGCGAACAGGGAGGCGGGGGAGTGGACGGGGCGGAAGGCGGCGTCGACCAGCCAGACGAACGTGGCAGCGCGGCCGGAGGGGATCTCATGGACGGCGTCGACCAGTGAGTTCTCCACAAGTGCCCGTACCCAGCCTTCCGCACGGGCAGGATCGACCGAGCCGTGCTGGTCGGTGATGCGGATCGTGATGAGGTAGGCGGGTTCGCGCTCCTCGCCGAAACCGAGGACGCGGGCCTGGACGCGTTCGCTGACCCGATGACGAGTGAGGGTCATGGTCAGGCCGTCCGGGAGCTGCTTGCCCGGTGGGCGCCACGAGGCCTGCGGGCGGGCGAGGGAACGCGGGTGGCGGAGGATCGACTGGAGGTCACGGAGGGTGTCCGCACGGTGGCGGCGCAGATCGACGGCGACGGCGGACGGGGACTGGGGCAGGTGGTTGATTGTCATGGCTCGCACTCTAGAAGCAGGGGACAACACGTATGTTCGAGTCTCGAACAACTGTACGACACTTGGTCGAATTGACGCAAGGGGTACTGTGAGCGGTATATGACAGATCAACACGTGCGCCCGAAGATCCCCACGGAGATCTGGGTGCTGGTGGCTGCGGCCTTTATCATCGCCCTCGGCTACGGCCTCATCGCGCCGATCATCCCGCAGTTCGCCGTCAGCTTCGACGTCTCCATGGCCGCCGCCGGCGCCGTGGTGTCGATTTTCGCTGCCTCGCGCCTGCTGTTCGCGCCTGTTTCGGGCCGACTCATCGATGCCGTCGGTTCGCGCAAGGTCTATCTGACCGGCCTCATGACCGTCGCCGTGGCCACCGCCCTGGTCGCCGGCGCCCAGGAGTACTGGCACATTCTGCTGCTCCGGGGCATAGCGGGTATCGGTTCGACGATGTTCACGGTTTCCGCCATGGGACTCATCGTGCGTCTGGCGCCCCCGGAGGCCCGCGGCCGCGCCTCGGCTGTCTATGCCACCG
Source organism: Corynebacterium sp. (assembly GCF_030535495.1). Taxonomy (GTDB): domain Bacteria; phylum Actinomycetota; class Actinomycetes; order Mycobacteriales; family Mycobacteriaceae; genus Corynebacterium. The sequence continues at coordinate 15,057 of NZ_JAUNRW010000019.1, read as the reverse complement.
CCTTCCTGGTCGGCAACGTCATCGGCCCGGTGGTCGGTGCGGCACTGTCGATGATCGGCATGCGCGCACCCTTCGTCATCTACGGTGCTTCCGTGGCACTCGCGGCGTTCGTGGTGTGGTGGAAGATGCCGCGCCGCGCAGGGGACGGGGCCGGGCAGAAGAAGGACACGCAGCCGCCGATGGAGTTCGGTGAGGCGGTCCGGGACAGCGCCTACCGCTCCGCGTTGTTCTCCGGTTTCGCCTTCGGCTGGGTCAACTTCGGCGTGCGCGTGGCCACCCTGCCGTTGTTCGCCGCTGCGGTCTTCGAACACGGTGGAGCGATCGCCGGGTTGGCCATGGCCGCCTTCGCCTTCGGCAACGCCGTCGTGCTGCAGTTCTCCGGGCGCCTCGCGGACACGGTGGGGCGCAAGCCGCTGGTGATCTGGGGTCTGGTGATCAACGCGATCTTCACCGGCGCCATTGGTTTCGCCGACAGCTTCTGGCCGCTGCTCATCGTCTCCGCGCTCTCCGGTGCGGGCGCGGGCATGCTCAATCCGGCGCAGCAGGCGGTGCTGGCCGATGTCATCGGTAACCAGCGTTCCGGCGGCAAGGTGCTGGCCAACTTCCAGATGTCGATGGACCTCGGTGCGATCATCGGTCCCATCCTCATCGGTTCCGTTGCCCAGAGTTACGGATTTGAGGCGGGCTTCCTGATCTGTGGTGTCATCGGTCTGGCGGCGGCCGTGGTGTGGGCCTTCGGCCGCGAGACCCTCGAGGGCGGTCGGGGAGTGGACCTGCAGAAGGTGTCCTGAGGGTCCTCCAGAGCGCATCTTCGTCGACTGCGGCAGACTGAGGGTGAACTAGGCAGTGGTAGCGGACGGAGTTGATGCAGTGTCAGAACTGGAATCCCCATCAGATGTCGTGAGTTTGGACCAACGAAGGCAGCTGAAGGAAAGGCGCAGGGATTTGGTGGCAGCTGTTGAGTTATCGAACACCGGAGCTCACCCGTTTAAAGGTGTTGTCGAAGACGGAAGGGAAGGCCCGAGCTCCCAGGGTTGGATGCGCTGATACCCCTGCCGCACTGGGAGAGGGCGATAAGCGCGGTTGAGTCCCTCTCCCGTGACACACTAAGCGCCGCACAATTACTTCTACCCGCGGAGTGGGGAGTGGACACGCGATCAGTTGACCGGCTGTTGGACTATGTACTTGGACGCAGGAACTATGCTGTCGAGGAACTAGGCAGGTTTGCTGCCACAGGACCCAAAGGGAGGCGCAGGTGAGGGTTACTTACTGGACGATTCGCGCTGTACCCGACGCACTTCGAATCGCAGAGTTCGGTATCGGAATTGTCGCCTTTGGGCCTGACTCCGGAACGGTGGAGTGTCGAATGGCGGCTGCCGAGGATCGGGTGTGGGGCCATATTCCACACAAGACCCAGATCCGACGCTGGCTGCAGGACCTGTGCGGTCGGCTGGGTGAGCTGGGGCGTGAGGCGCAGCTCGAACTCGATCACCGATCAACCGTTCCTGAACTCATGGGGCGGATGCAGCGGCAGATGCACAATGTCGTTCGCATCGACGCTCCGAGCGTCGCTGCAGGTCGATCAGTGGCGGAGGTTGCTGATCTTATGTTCGCCCTTCGTATTTCAGCAGAGCCCGGGGAAAAGCCGCAAGCGGGAACTCGGGCCGTACGCAGATCTATGCTGCAAGAGTATCGAGGTCGGGAACACCTGCGTGCAGCTCTGCACATTCGGCCGCAGTTAATCCTTGGGGGACGGGTGTCTCGACTAGACGCTGCGGTGGTGGACGACAGTGTTCTGGAAATTAATCGGGCTTTCTCTTTCGCTGTCACACCCTCCAGTGAAGTCGAGGACCGAACGGATGCCTGGACATATCGCGTCGAGCAACTGCGAAGGAGTGGCGGCACTTTGATCTCGACGCAGGGACAACAGTGGGAATTGGGAAGTGACACGCCTGTCTGCACCGTCTTTGAAGCTCCGAAGTCCACTGAGCAGAGAGAACTATTCAAGCAGGCGACCAGTGACTGGGAGGAGCTCGACATTCACATGATAAATGTCGCTGACATCGCCGCACACGCAGATGGACTCGATTTAGACTTGTCTAAATCTGCATAGCCGATGTTGATTGAGCCACCCGCGCCTGGTTCGTTCACAAGAATCAGATAGCAATGTTGCACTGACCGGCACCCAGAGTTTTCGCCGGGCCTGCGGAAACCGAAGGGTACTTTCTAACTTACCGCCGCTACCCTCGATAACCATGACCCCCGTTCTCATCGACTGCGATCCCGGCATCGACGACACCCTCGCGCTGCTCTATCTCGCCGGCCTCCACCGCGCCGGCGAGATAGAACTCGTCGGTGTCACCACGACCGCCGGCAACACCACCGCGGAGCAGGCGGCGGGCAACGCCCGCTGGGTCCTCGACAAGATGCTTATCGACGTCCCCGTTCTTCCCGGCCGACCCCACCCCGCGAGCACGCCGTTGGTCACCACCCCGGAGACCCACGGTCCCACCGGGCTCGGGTATCTTGACGTCCCCGCTGCCACGGCCTCGGCAGCCTCCGCAGCCGCCGACGGGGAGGGGTGGGCTGGGATGTGGGCGGGGAACGTCGATAAGCATCCCGACCTGCATCTCATCGTCACCGGCCCACTGACCAACCTGGACGCCTTCCGGACAAGTCACCCGGAGCACTACGCGCGCATCGCGAAGATCACGGTCATGGGCGGGGCCGTGAACTACCGGGGCAACACCACGCCGACGGCCGAGTGGAATTTCTGGGTGGACCCGCACGCGGCGGCGGGCGTGTTCGAGCACCCGCCGACAGCGAAGGTCACCCTCTGCTCCCTGGAGGTGACCGAACGTTTCCTCATCGACCCGCCGCGCCTGGCATCTCTCGTTGACGCTCTCGCCGGGCACCCGATGGCTGAGCATCTGCCGGACATCCTGCGCTTCTACTTCGAGTTCCACGAAGCGCAGGGGGAGGGATATCAGGCCCAGATCCACGACCTGCTCACCTGCATGATCGCCTTGCGCGCCATCGCATTCGAGGACATCTCCACCACCATCGCGGTGGAGGCCCACAGCGAGCTGCTGCGTGGCACCTCGGTGGCGGATCTGCGCGGGCACTGGGACCGTTCCCACAATGCGCGCCTGGTCACCGACGTGGACATCGATGCCGCTCACCGCGAGTTCCTGCGGGCCGTCGGGGAGCTCGCGTAGGTGTGACCCCACTATGACGCACTTCACTTCTGTGTCTCACGCCGCTACACTCAACATTGTTCAACAATCTCGAGGAGGAGCGTGGCATGACACAGATCGACCTCAATGCCGATCTCGGTGAAACCACCGCCGGCAACCCCGTCGCCGATGACGCCGCCATGATCGAGCTGGTCTCCAGCGCCAACGTCGCCTGCGGTTTTCATGCCGGAGACCCCCATGACATCGCCCGCACCGTCGAGGCCGCGGCCGCCCGGTCGGTGACGGTCGGAGCGCACGTCGGCTACCGCGACGCCCCCGGCTTCGGACGCCGCTTCATCGACTACGCCCCGGCAGAACTCGCCGACGAGGTGCTGTACCAGATCGGTGCGCTGGAGGCGCTGGCGCGCAAACACGGGACCACCGTCCGCTACGTCAAGCCCCACGGCGCGCTCTACAACGCCATCGTCCACCACGAGAAGCAGGCCCGAGCCGTCATCGACGGCATTCGTGCCTTCGGCGGGGATCTCGCCGTCATGCTGCTGCCGGGTGGTGTCGCCGTCACGCACGCGGAGAAGGCCGGTCTGCGGGTCATCGCGGAGGCGTTCGCCGACCGCAACTACCTTCCCGACGGCACGTTGGTCGCCCGCTCGCGACCCGATGCCGTGCTCAGCGACCCGGAGGCCGTCGCCGCCCGCGTCCTGCAGCTGGCCGATTCCGGCACCGTCACCGCCGTCGACGGCACGATCCTGCCGGTCAACGCCACCTCGGTGTGTGTCCATGGCGATTCCCCGGGTTCGGTGGCCATGACGCGGTCGATCGTCGACCGTCTCACCGCGGAGGGCATCGAGATCCGGAGCGTGCTGTGAGCGGAGATCCTGTCATCCGGCGCGTGGGCTCCCGGGCGCTGCTCGTCGACCTGCCGGACCTGCCCACCGTCATGGCCTGGCACGCCGCCCTGGTCGCCGATCCCGTCGACGGGCAGATCGACGTCATCGCCGCCGCCCGCACCGTCCTGGTGAGCACGGATTCGCCACGCTCGGCAGCGCGCGCCGCAGCACACCTGCGCACCTTCACCCCGCCCCGGGTGGAGCACTCCGCCTCCCGCGAGATCACCATCGACGTCTGCTATGACGGCGCTGACCTGCCGGAGGCCGCTGACCTTATCGGCATGTCACCGGCCGCACTCATCGACTGGCACACCTCCCAGACGTGGAAGGGTGCCTTCGGCGGCTTCGCCCCCGGCTTCACCTACTGCGTCCCGGCCGATCCAGCCGACGCCCTCGACATGCCCCGCCGCTCCTCCCCGCGCACGGAGGTGCCCGCCGGCGCCGTCGGACTGGCCGGGGACTTCTCGGCGGTCTACCCGCGGCCGTCCCCGGGAGGGTGGCAGCTCATCGGTACCACGGCCACCCCGATGTGGGACTCCACGTCCCAGCCCCCGGCCCTTATCGCCCCCGGTGACAGCGTCCGGTACCGGGCGGTGCGCGAGCTGGTCGCGGTGACGGTGCGGTCGCAGGGGGACGTCGATAAGCACGACACCCCCTCCCGCCCGGTCCTGCGGATGGAGGACCCCGGCCTGCTGACCCTGATCCAGGACCTCGGGCGCCCGGGCCACGGCAACCTCGGCGTGACCGAATCCGGAGCCGCCGACCAGGCGGCGGCGCGGGCGGCGAACGCGGCTGTCGGCAACGCGTCGACCTGCGCGGTCCTGGAGAACATCGGCGGGCTGGACGTGCGTGCCCTCGTGGACACGGTCGTCGCGGTGACCGGGGCCGCCAGCGAGGTCACGGTGCGGGGTCGGGCCCTCGAGCTCGGCACCCCCGCCCTGCTCGGCGCCGGAGACCACCTCCGCATCGCACCGCCCACGCTGGGGCTGCGTTCCTACCTGGCGGTGCGCGGGGGTGTGGTGGCCAGCGAGGTCCTCGGATCCCGGGCCACCGACATGCTCTCCGGCCTCGGCCCGCAGGCGGTCACCGGCGGCGACATCGCAGCCGGAATCTCCCCGCACACCTCCTCGGACCACCAGGTGGGCAATCCGCTGCGCGTCACCGAGCGCGAGGGAAAAACCCATGCCGAACTCCGGTGCATCCCCGGCCCCCGTGACGACTGGTTCCGGGCCGGCATCGCCACGTTGACCTCCCAGATGTGGCAGGTCAGCGGCCAGTCCAACCGCGTGGGACTGCGCCTGGAGGGCCACCCCCTCGAGCGCAGCCGCAGCGGTGAGCTGGCCAGTGAAGGCATCGTCGCCGGTTCCATCCAGATCCCGGCGAACGGCCTGCCTGTCGTCTTCCTGCGCGACCATGCCGTCACGGGTGGTTATCCGGTGGTGGCCACCGTCGTCGCCGAGGACCTCGACATCGCCGGGCAGCTCCCGCCCGGCGGCACCGTGAGCTTCGTTCCCGTTGACCCTGACACCCTCGAACCCGAAAGCTGAAGGCACATGAGCACCCTGAAGGCCGTCCTCATCGCCAACCGTGGCGAGATCGCCGTCCGCATCGCCCGGGTCGCCCGTGACCTGGGCATCCGTTCCATCGCCGTCTACTCGGAGCCGGACACCGGCGCCCTGCACACCCTCGTCGCGGACGAGGCGTATCAGTTGCCCGGTTCCAGCTCCGGTGAGACGTATCTCAACCAGGCCGCGCTTATCGACGTCGCCCTGCGCGCCGGCGCCGACTGCCTCCACCCCGGCTACGGGTTCCTGTCGGAGAACTCCGGGTTCGCCCGCGCCGTCGGCCAGGCCGGACTGACGTGGATCGGGCCGACCCCGGAGAACATCGACACCCTCGGCGACAAGGTGGCCGCACGCCACATCGCCATGGAGGTCGGCGCCCCACTGGCCCCCGGCACCCCGGACCCCATCGCCGACTGGCAGGAGGCGAAGGACTTCGCCACGGAACACGGCCTGCCGATCGCCATCAAGGCGGCCTTCGGCGGCGGGGGCCGCGGCCTCAAGGTCGTCGACGCGATGGAGGACATCGAGGACGCGTTCGCCGCAGCGGGCCGGGAGGCGCAGGAGGCCTTCGGGCGGGGCGAGTGCTACGTGGAGAAATTCCTCACCCGACCCCGCCACGTCGAGGCCCAGGTGCTCGCCGATGTCCACGGCAACGTCCGGGTGCTGGGCACGCGCGACTGCTCGACGCAGCGCCGCTACCAGAAGCTCATCGAGGAGGCCCCGGCACCTTTCCTCAGCGCGGAGCAGAACACGGCCATCATCGAGGGTTCGCGCAGCATCTGCGAGCGCGCCGGGTACGTCGGTGCCGGAACCGTCGAATTCATCGTCTCCGAGGACGGCACCGTCTCCTTCCTGGAGGTCAACACCCGCGTCCAGGTCGAGCACCCGGTGACCGAGGCGGTGACGGGCATCGACATCATCGCCGAGCAGTTCCGCATCGCCGCCGGTGAGACACTCAGCTTCACGGAAGATCCGCAACCGCGCGGGCACGCCTTCGAGTTCCGCATCAACGCCGAGGACATCTCCCACGGCTTCGTGCCCAGCCCGGGAACGGTCACCACCTTCGAGGCCCCCACCGGTCCGGGCATCCGCGTCGATACCGGCGTGCGCTCCGGCTCCGAGGTCCCCGGCTTCTACGATTCGCTGCTGGCGAAGCTCATCGTGTGGGGTCCTGACCGGCAGGTCGCCCTGACACGCGCCGCCCGGGCGCTGCAGGAGATGCACGTGCGCGGAGTGCGCACGGTCATCCCCTTCCACCGCGACATGGTCACCCACCCGGCGTTTTCGGGTGATCGCCTCGAGGTATTCACCAACTGGGTGGACACCGAGTACACCCCGCAGGTGGCCGAGGTGGTCGGGGACATCGACCACGTCTACGCAGAGCGGGAGGAGATCGTCATCGAGATCGACGGTCGCCTGCACCGGGTGGGCATCCCCACCGACGTGTTCGGCCGCGCCGCCGCGCCGGCACAGCCGACCGGGGAGACGACCGGGCAGGCAGCTGCCGAACCGGAGGCGGAGGGTGCCATCATCTCGCCTTTCGCCGGTTCGCTGGTCGCCTGGCAGGTCGAGGACGGCGCCGAGGTGACCGCGGGCCAGGCCGTGGCCAGCGTCGAGGCGATGAAAATGGAGAGCGCCGTCAAGGCCCCGGCCGCGGGCACCCTGCGCATCGCGGTGCAGCCGGGGGAGAAGGTGGACAAGGGCATGGTGCTGGGCACCATCTCCTAGACTGGCTGGCATGCGTGCTGAATCTGCTGCCGCGGCCATGCGCCTGGCGATCTCCGAAGGCGAGTTCGCACCCGGTGAGCAGCTCATCGAAGTAGACATGGTCGAGCGGCTCGAAGTCTCCCGCAACACGGTGCGGGAGGCTTTCGCCATGCTCATCGCCGACGGGCTGCTGATACGAATCCGCAATCGGGGAGTGTTCATCGCGCAGCTGGGGCCGGCGGACATCGCGGACCTCTACCTTGCCCGCGCGGCGGTGGAACCGGCGGCGCTGGCCTGGGGGGATGAGGTGGACGTCGATAAGCTGCATGCGGTCGTGGCCGAAGCAGAAAGTGCGCTCGCCCACGGGGACACCGCCGGGGTGGCGCTGGCCAACCAGCGCTTTCACCGCCGGATCGTGGCGGGTATGGGATCGGCCACCCTCAACGCGAACATGGACCGGCTGCTCGCGCGCATGCGGCTGGTGTTCCTGCAGGTCCTGCGCCGCGACCCTGATTTTCACAGCGATTACGTGGAGATCAACCGTCGCGTGGTCACCCTGCTGCAGGAGGGGAAGAAGGCGGACGCCGCCGAGGTACTGCACCATTCACTGATGCAGACCAGTCGGCGGGTCCAGGAGATTGTTGCTCAGGGCAGCTGACAGCTGCTGCGCGGTAGGCGTCAGGCGTTCCACAGGGCGGCGATGCCGGACAGGGACATGTAGCCCAGGAAGATGGTGAGCAGCCACGCCAGGCCGCCGACGATGAGCAGCCACTTCGGGTAGGTGTAACCCTGCAGCAGATCGGTGCGGCGCCAGGCCACCCACAGAACAACGGCGAAACCGATCGGCAGGATGAGGCCGTTGAAGGCACCGGCGAAGATGAGCAGGGCCTGGGGCGCGGTGTTGAGGATGAGGAAGGCCGTGGCACACACGGCGATGAAGGCGACCGTGAGCATGGTGCGCACGCGCGGGTTGGTGGCCTGGGTGGTGACGAAGGTGATCGAGGTGTAGGAGGCGCCGATGACGGAGGTCAGGCCGGCGGCCCACAGGACGACACCGAAGAAGCGCAGACCGATCTCACCGGCGGCGTGGTGGAAGGCGTCCGCCGCGGTGCTGTCCTGGGAGAGGGTGACGCCGGTGGCCACCACACCGAGGATGGCGAGGAAGAGCAGGGCACGCATAATGCCGGTGACGATGATGCCCAGCACGGATCCCTGCGTGATCTGGCGGATGTTCTCGGGTCCGGTGATGCGGCTGTCGATCATGCGGTGCGCACCGGCGAAGGTGATGTAGCCACCGACGGTGCCGCCGATGAGCGTGGTGATGACGAGGACGTCGACCTCCTCCGGGAGGACCGTGTTGCGCAGTGCCTCGCCGACCGGCGGCTGGGAGACGATGGCGACGTAGAGCATGAGCAGGATCATGACGGCGCCGAGGCCGACGACGATGCGGTCGAGCGCCAGTCCGGCCTTCTTCGACATGAAGATGAGGATGGCGATGACCGCGGAGATCGCACCGCCGAGGCGGACATCGAGACCCAGCATGGCGTTGAGACCCAGGCCGGTGCCGGCGATGTTGCCGATGTTGAACACCAGACCGCCGACGAAGACGAAGGCCGCCATGACCCATCCGAGGTAGGGCACCACGGTGTTGCCGAGCTCGTTGGCCCGCATGCCGGACACGGCCAGCACGCGCCAGACGTTGAGCTGGATGGCGATGTCCACGATGATCGACACCAGGATGGCGAAGGCGAAGGCCGCGCCCATCTGAGCGGTGAACACGCTGGTCTGGGTGAGAAAGCCTGGACCGATGGCACTGGTGGCCATGAGGAACATGGCGCCGAGCAGCGCGCTGCGGCGGGTGGCGTTCTTGGCGGCGGTGGCCGTCAGACTCCCTGTGGTGGGGGCCGAGGAGTCGTGGTCTGCGTTGCTCATTGCATTGCGCCTCTCTTTCGTGACGTGGGTCATCACCTGATGTGATGCGGGTCATCGTAAGCGATTGTTCAACAATCTGTAAAGCGCTGGATGAGTTTCGGTGCCCGCAGCAGGTGGGTTAAGATCAGCGACACCATCCGGCCCGAGGTGACATAGGGCCCGTCCCGTCGTTCCCACGCGAAGGATTTCCCATGTCACGCATCCACCTCACCCCCGTGCGCCGCGCCCTGGCGGTGGCTGGCGCGCTGCTGGTCGCCGGCACCTGGCTGTACCTGGTCCTCGTTCGCCCCACCGACTGGGATTCCGTCGGAGGCTCCACCGAGGCACTGATCACCCTCGCCGGTTACGTCGGTGGCGCGGGCCTCCTGCTGGCCGCCACCCTCCCGGCACTGCCCGCCCGCACGATCGGGGTCATTCCCGTGGCGCTGGTGCTCAACATCGTCATCGGCCAGATCGCCGGATCCGTCGGGATTCCCCTCTACCTCGACTCCGTGGGCACCGTCCTCGTCGCCGCCCTGGCCGGTCCCATCGCCGGTCTGGCCACCGGCACCCTGAGCTCCGTGGTGTGGGGCCTGCTCAACCCGGCGGCTTTACCGTTCGCGGCCGTGGCGGCGGCCACCGGATGGCTGGCGGGCGTGGCCGTGCAGAAGGGGGCCCTGACCAGGTTGTGGAAGCTGGTGGTCTCCGGCCTGCTCATCGGGCTCATCTGTGGCGCGCTGGCGGCACCTGTCGCCGCCTTCGTCTACGGCGGCACCGCCGGGGTGGGCACCGGGGCGATCGTCTCGCTGTTCCGCGAACTGGGCAACTCCCTTTTGGCCTCGGTCACCATGCAGTCCTTCATCTCTGATCCCCTGGACAAGCTCGCCGTCATGGCGGTGGTCTTCGCTGCGGTGAAGGCACTGCCCCGCAAGACCTTGCGCTCCTTCCAGCCGACACCGGCGCCCGAACACCCCGCCACCACCGAGCCCGTCCCCGCCTGACCGGGCCAGCCGCCGCCCCCACAGAGAGCCTCCCCATGCGCACGCAGTCCCGCCTCAACCCCCTGACCGCCCTGGTCACGGGGTTAAGCGCGTGGATTCTGGTCCTGGGGATCAATGACTGGCGCCTGTCGCTCAGCGTCATCGCCGTGGCGTTGGTGGCCGGGACGTGGCGCACCCGCAACCTCTCCGTCGTGGCCACCACCGTGGTCCTGGCGATCCCCGCCGCAGTCTCCATGCTGCTCATCCACGCGCCCTACGGCACCGAGCAGCTCGCCCCTCTGCTCACCCGCGACGGCCTGGCCACCGCCGCGCAGCTGAGCGTCCGCTTCACCGCACTCATGGCCTCCCTGGTGGCCGCGGCCACCTTCATCACCGTGCCTGATCTGGCGAAAGCCCTGCAGACCAGCCCCCTGGGGCCGAAGGTGGCCTACATCGTGGCCACCGCGCTCCAGCTCCTGCCGCAGGGTCGTCGGGTCGTGGACACGGTCACTGACGCCCACCGTGTCGCGGGGCGTCGTATCACCCCCGGGAACGCCATCTCGCGCGCCGCGGTCCCCGTGATGACGAATCTGCTCACCGCCAACGTGGAGAGGTCCCTGGCGCTGGAGACCGCCGGACTGGACCTGCCCGGGCGGCGCACCATCTACCGACCCGCGCCGGACAGCCCCGCCCAGCGCGTCTGGCGCATCGCGGTGCCACTGGGGGTGATCGCATGCGTCCTGATCTGACGCCGGGCACCATCACCCAGGTCATCGGGCCTTCTGGACAAGGCCTGAGCACATGGGCACGCTCACTCGGCCACCCGGTGGTCAGCCAGGACGCCCTGGCGCATGTCACCCATCTGCGGGAGACGGTCGCGGAGGAGATCGCCTTCGGCCTCGAGCAGCGCGCCGTGCCCCGCCCGGAGATGCACGAGCGGGTCCGCCGCATGGTCGACCTCGTCGGCCTTGACCCGGAAGCCTCCCCGGCGGCCCTGTCCGGAGGGCAGACCCGGCGTCTGGCGATCGCCACCGTGGCCGTTCTAGAACCAGAGATCCTCGTCCTCGACGACCCCTTCGCCGGCCTCGACCCGGCCGCGACCCGCCGCCTGCGGGACCTGTGCACCTCCCTGCCCGACACCGCCGTGCTCATCCTCGGCCACGCCGCGCAGCCGTTGCCCGGCGAGGTGTTCTCGCTTATCGACGACCACCTCACCCCCCATTCCCCTCCGCCCCCGGTGCAGCTCCCGGCGCCCGTGACCCCCGGCGCGAGCATCGACCTCGGCGAGGTCACCGGCCAGCGCGGCGGCAGGCGCAGGTGGTGGCAGTTCCGGCCCAGCGGCGCCGCCTTCCGCATCGGGCCCGTGCCCATGTCCGTCCAGGCCGGGGGAGTGCTGTGGCTGCGCGGACCCAACGGCTCCGGCAAGACGACCCTGCTGCGTGCCCTGGCGGGCCTGGACGGTGCCCCGGCCCGGGACGTCTCCCTCCTGCTGCAACGCGCCGCCGATCAGGTCGTGGAGGCCACCGTCGCGGACTTCGCCGGTCCCCGCCACCGCGAGCTCGGCCTCGACCCCGACACCCATCCGCTCGACCTGGGTGCCACCGACCTGCGGCTCGCACAGTTTCTCGCCGTGGCCTCCCTGCGCCGCCCGGTCATGGCTCTCGATGAACCCGACGTCGGCCTCGACCACCGCGGGCGCACCCTCATGCACCGCCTCATCGCCGGGGAGCTGGCGGCGGGCCGGGCGCTCGTCGTCACGTGTCACGATGACACCTTCATGGCGGAGGTCACAGAATACGCTGCGGTGGCCTCGCTTAATCTGGTCCCATGACCCGCATCCACGGCCTCGATCTGGCGCGTGCCCTGGCGATCATCGGCATGATGGCCGCCCACATGGGCCCCGAGCACTTTCTTATCGACGGCTACCCCTCCGCCCTCTTCGCCGTCCTCTCCGGTGTCTCGATGGGCATCATCGCCTCCCGCTCCGCCGGCCTCGCGCAGGCGCGGGCGGCCCTGCTCACCCGGGCCGTGATCCTCGTCGGGCTCGGCGTGGTCCTCTCGGCCGTGCAGTTCAGCATCGCCATCGTGCTCACCGCCATCGGCGTGTCCTTCCTGCTGCTTCTGCCCGTCCTGGCCTGGCGGACGCGCTGGCAGGTGGTGCTCCTGGCGGCACTGGTTATCCTCGGTCCGCTGATCGGGGCGGCGCAGGCCGCACTGTTCATCCCCTGGACCAGTGCCTTCTTCACCGACCTGCTGTTCGGGTCCTATCCGCTCACCGCCTGGCTGACCTACACGCTGCTGGGCTTACTCATCCACCGGCTGGCGCTCCAGCGGGAGACCTGGTTGCTGCTCGGCGGGCTCGTGGTGTTCGGCCTGGTGCAGGGGATCCTCCAGGTCACCGGATTGCGGCAGAGCCCCGGCGACATGCTCAACTTTGTGGGGGAGTGGCTGCAGGGTGAACCCCACTCGGGAGGGCTTCTGGATGTGCTCACTTCAGCCGGTCTGGTCGCGGCCATCATCGGAGCGTGCCTGCTGGCCTGCCGCGTGGTCGCCATCGTCTGGGCCACCTACCCGCTGCGCTGCCTCGGAGCGATGTCGCTGACCGTCTACGTCGTCCATGTGGTCATCACGAGCATCGCCAACGGCACCTTCCTCGGGGCCGGCGACAACCTGGCGATGCTGCCTGACAAGGAGATGGGAACGCTGTCGGATCACGGCGTTGCGGGTGCGGACGTCGGGTGGACCATGGAGCCGCTGCCCGATTCCCCTGACCTCGGCTTCCCGCCGCCGGACATGGACATGGCCTACCCGCTGTGGCCGAGCATGTTCTTCGCGCAGCTGGTCGGTTTCCTGGTGTTCACCTCCCTGTGGCGGTGGAAGTTCCGCCGCGGCCCGGCGGAGTGGGCAGTGAGTCGGGCGGTGACGGGGACGGTGTCGCCGCGGGTGGACCTGGAACCGGCACGCAGCACACTTTCCCGCCCCTAATAACTGCCCTTACATGCATTAAACCGCACGCTGTGATAGCCTTGCCCCTCGGGTGTGGCCCAGTCCAGAGTTTTCCATTATGAACGGCGGCCACCGCAGACCCACGACCACGGCAGGCCCTCACGGCCACGGACGGTCCCGGGTGCGGTGGCTTCCACTCTGAACTCCCCGGCCGGTGCAGTGTCCTGCGCCGCTGAGATGGCCGCCGACAGCACCAACGCAGCGCGTGCGGCGCGGCACGGGCCCGCTCAGGGCCCAGCCCTCGCACGCCACGGATCAGGGCCCGAGGGGGCCGGAAAGGCATGCTTGACTCAGCAGCGCATTGCAATCATCGGAGCCGGCCCGAGCGGAATCGCCCAGCTCAGGGCCTTCGAATCCGCCAAGGAGAAGGGGGCTGACATCCCGGAGCTCGTCTGCTTCGAGAAGCAGGACGACTGGGGTGGGCAGTGGAACTACTCCTGGCGCACCGGCACCGACCAGTACGGTGAGCCGGTCCACTCCAGCATGTACCGCAACCTGTGGTCGAACGGCCCGAAGGAGGTCCTCGAGTTCGCGGACTACACCTTCGACGAGCACTTCGGGAAGCCGATCTCCTCCTACCCGCCGCGCGAGGTGCTCTGGGATTACATCGATGGTCGCGTGAAGCAGTCGGACGTGAAGAAGCTCGTCCGGTTTGCCACCGTCGTGCGCTGGGTGGAGTTCAACGACGATACCGACACCTTCTCCGTCACCGTCGAGGACCTCAAGACCGGTGAGACCGAGACTTCCGAGTTCAGCCACGTCATCGTCGGGTCCGGCCACTTCTCCTTCCCGAACTACCCGGACTTCGACGGCATCGAGACCTTCCCCGGGGTGGTCAACCACGCCCATGACTTCCGTGGCGCGGAGAGCTTCGCCAACCAGGACGTCCTCATGATCGGCTCGAGCTACTCCGCCGAGGACATCGGCTCCCAGGCCTACAAGATGGGTGCCCGCTCGGTCACCATGAGCTACCGCACCGCGCCGATGGGGTACGACTGGCCCGAGGGTATCGACGAAAAGCCCGGCATCAAGTACATCGACGGCCAGACCGTGCACTTCGTCAACGGCGAGTCCAAGGACTTCCACGCCATCATCCTGTGCACCGGCTACCTGCACCACTACCCGTTCCTGCCCTCCGAGCTGGCGCTGCACTCGCCGAACAACATCTACCCGGAGCACCTCTACGAGGGTGTGGTCTCCGAGGCGAACAACAAGCTGTTCTGGCTCGGTGCCCAGGACCAGTGGCTGACCTTCAACATGTTCGACGCCCAGGCATGGTTCGTCCGCGACGTCATCCTCGGCCGCATCGAGCTGCCTTCCGCCGACAAGCAGCGCGAGCACATGGCCGCCTGGCGCCGGCGATTCGAGGCCATGGACGGTTACGACGATCAGATCGACTTCCAGACCGACTACGTCCGCGACCTCATCGCCCAGACCGACTACCCGATGTTCGACCTCCACGAGGTCGCCGACATCCTCAAGGCCTGGGTCAAGGACAAGAAGAACGACATCATGGGCTACCGCAACGCCACCTACCGGTCCGTCATGACGGGCACCATGGCGGCCCAGCACCACACCGAGTGGATCAACGAGCTCGACTCCTCCCTCGAGCGCTACCTCAACGCCCCCGAGGCCGACGAGGTCCGCGATATCTGGGAGGGCCGGGAGGCCGCGCAGCGTCGCTGATTCGCTTATCGACGCCCCGTGTCCTCCACCCCGCCGGCTATGTTCAGGAGGGTGGAGGACATTCTTATCGACGCCCTCGAGTCAGGCCTCATCGTTCGCGTCGTGCGACGGGTGGCGG
>NZ_JAUNRW010000018.1 GCF_030535495.1 Corynebacterium sp. | reverse complement strand
GGAAAGGTTGCAAGGATAAGGCTTATCCTTGCCACCTCCAGTGGTGCTGTGCGTAGGTCACCTTCAGGTCCCGGCACTCCAAGTAGATAGCTCAACTCTCTCCTCCACTCACATCCTCGTCCCCAAAAACCACTGTCCCCGGCCCTCCGTGGGGAGGTACCGGGGACAGTGGTGTCGGTGGGTGGGGAATAAAGAAAAGGTGCAGACCGATGGTCTGCGCCTTTTCTGAGAAATTACATTGCCGACATGATCCAGATGATCAGGGCGATGATCGCCAGGATGCCGACGATGGTCCAAATGAGTCCGCCTCCGCGCATGATGTTTCTCCTTTAGTTTCGTTTGCTGATGTTTACCTACTTCAGGGTAACAGTGATCACATCAACGGTGGTGAATTTGAGGGGCCTCCGGGCGATAACAATTTGGACAACCAAACATTGCCGCAGGTCAGAGGTGCGGGCGAGCGAAAGGAAATATGCCGTTTCACGCATGTCGGCAGCCAAGCGGGCGGGGGAATGCCGTCAGAGGATCCTGAGAGGGGGTCTGCTGCTGTGCTCCTCCGGCGTTGGTGAGGGTGGACCAAATTACCGGGCGTGGGCCGGCACCACGTGGGCGTGAGCGACCATGTCCTCCCATTCGACGATCTTGCGGCGCTCGCGGCCCTCGATGCCGGACTCCTCACCCAGGCGGCGCTCCTCGGCGTCGAGGCGGTACCAGCCTTCCCAGGTGGTGACGGGGATGCGGCGGGCGTCGAGAAGCTCGAGGAGGGCGTCGGGGGACTGGGAGGGGGCGTCGAGAA
This sequence comes from Corynebacterium sp., assembly GCF_030535495.1. Taxonomy (GTDB): domain Bacteria; phylum Actinomycetota; class Actinomycetes; order Mycobacteriales; family Mycobacteriaceae; genus Corynebacterium. Next base: position 28,267 of record NZ_JAUNRW010000018.1, on the reverse strand, counting down.
GCCCGGCGGCGGCGTCGGCGAGCAGGAGATCCGTGGTCTCCTTCGCGTCGGACTTGGTGTTGCCGATCAGGCCGATGGGGCCGCGCTTGATCCAGCCGGTGGCGTAGAGGCCCGGGACCGGAGCGCCCGCGTTGTCGAGAACGTGGCCGCCGTCGTTGGGGATGACGTGCTCGACATGGTTGAAGGGCACACCGGCAACCGGCTCGGAACGGTAGCCCACGGCGCGGTAGACGGCCTGGACCGGCCAGTCGGTGAAGGCGCCGGTGCCGCGGACGTTGCCGGAACCGTCGAGCTCGGTGCGCTCGGTGCGCAGGCCGACGACGCGGCCGTCGTGGGTGAGGATCTCCACCGGGGACTCGAAGAGGTGGATCTGCAGGGTGTGCGGGGCCTCCTTCGGTTCGCGGATGGCGTAGCCCTCGAGGATCTGGCAGACCAGGTCCTGGGACTTGGACTCGGTGCGGGCGGCGATGCTGGCCTCGTCGTAGTCGATGTCCTCCGGGTCCACGACGACGTTGACGGTGGGGGAGTGGTCGAGTTCCTTGAGTTCCTGCGGGGTGAACTTCGCCTGCGCGGGGCCGCGTCGGCCGAAGACGTGGACCTCGGTGGCCTGGTTGGTGCGCAGCGTCTCGTAGACGTTTGCCGGGATCTCCGTGATGTTGAGCTCCTCGGCGGACTTGGCCAAGACGCGGGCGACGTCGAGTCCGACATTGCCCACGCCGATGACGGCCACGGACTGCGCGGACAGGTCCCAGGTGCGGGGGAAATCCGGGTTGCCGTCGTAGAAGCCCACGAAATCGGCGGCACCGAAGGAGCCCTCGGCGTTGGCACCCGGAATGTCCAGGTCGCGGTCGTGGACGGCGCCGGTGGCGAAGATGACGGCGTCGTAGTGGTCCTGCAGCTCCGCCACGGAAACGTCCTTCCCGATCTCGATGTTGCCCAGGAAACGGATCTCCGGGCGGTCGAGCACCTTGTGCAGGGCGGTGATGATGCCCTTGATGCGCGGATGATCGGGGGCCACGCCGTAGCGGATGAGGCCGAAGGGGGTGGGGAGCTTCTCGATGAGGTCGATGTGGATCTCGCGCCCCAGGGACGTCGCATTCTTGACCAGCAGATCGGAGGCGTAGATACCCGCCGGGCCAGCGCCGATGACGGCGACGCGGAGAGGGGAGATGGTGGTGAGGTGGCTCATGGTGACCTTTCGGGACAATTCCTAGACTGACTGGTCTGTGAAGCTATCAGGGATTCGCGAAAGTGCAACCATGTGGCCTTCTTTCATTCATCTGCGGCGCCTCGGCGCTTTCCATTCAGTGAATGAAAGTCGACGAAATATGCCGCTTACAGCGGCGATCTCATTTCCTTAGGGCACCCTCACCTGATCGACCGTTGTGGTGAACCGTGTTGTCTGTTTGACTGCCTGTCACTGGCCCGGAAGGGCGAATGACGGGGCGTCGATAAGCGCCGGCAGTGAAGTAGAAACAGACAGAGCAGTACGCAAGGAGAATGCGATGACAACGGCCACCACCACCCGCCGCCAGCGGGTCCGCAAGCCGGAGGGGCAGTGGAAGATCGACGGCACCGCGCCACTCAACCACGTCGAGGAGGTCAAGCAGGACGGCGAGGTCCTCGACGTCTACGACCGCGTGATCAACATCTACTCCCAGCAGGGCTTCGACTCGATCCCGGCTGATGACATCGCCCCCCGTTTCAAGTGGCTGGGCCTGTACACCCAGCGCCGGCAGGATCTCGGCGGGGAGCTCACCGGCCAGGTCCCCGACGCCGAGCTGCAGGACAAGTACTTCATGATGCGCGTGCGTTTCGACGGCGGCCTGGTCACCCCGCAGCGCCTGCGCGCCGTCGGTGAGATCTCCCGCGATTACGCCCGCTCCACCGCTGATTTCACCGACCGCCAGAACATCCAGCTGCACTGGCTGCGCATCGAGGACATCCCGGCGATCTGGGAAAAGCTCGACACCGTGGGCCTGAGCCCCCTGCTGGGCTGCGGTGATGTGCCGCGCATCATCCTCGGTTCCCCGGTCGCGGGTGTCGCCGCGGAGGAGATCATCGACGCCACCCCCGCCATCGAGCGGATCCAGCGCGAGCACCTGCCCAACCCGGAATTCCACAACCTGCCGCGCAAGTTCAAGTCCGCCATCTCCGGGCACTCCCGCCAGGACGTCACCCACGAGATCCAGGACGTCGCCTTCATCGGCTCCGTCCACCCGGAGCACGGCCCCGGCTTCGAGTGCTACGTCGGCGGCGGCCTGTCCACCAACCCGATGCTCGCGCAGTCCCTCGGCGCCTGGATCCCGCTGGATGAGGTCCCGGACGTGTGGGCCGGCGTGGCCGGAATCTTCCGCGACTACGGCTACCGCCGCCTGCGCAACCGGGCGCGCCTGAAGTTCCTCGTGGCGGAATGGGGAATCGAGAAATTCCGGCAGGTGCTCGAGGACGAGTACCTCGGCCGCCCGCTTATCGACGGCCCCCACCAACCCATCAACCCCGGGTACCGCGACCACATCGGCATCCACCCGCAGAAGGACGGGAAGTTCTACCTGGGTGTGAAGCCGACCGTCGGCCACACCACCGGCGAGCAGCTCATCGCCATCGCCGATGTCGCGGAGCGCTTCGGCATCACCCGCATCCGCACCACGGCGGAAAAGGAGCTGCTCTTCCTCGACGTCGAGCGCACCGACCTCGCCGACCTGGCCGCCGCGCTGGATGAGACCGGCCTGTACTCGAAGCCGAGTGAGTGGCGCCGCAACATCATCTCCTGCACCGGCCTGGAGTTCTGCAAGCTGGCGCACGCCACCACCAAGTCCCGCGCCGTGGAACTGGTCGACGAGCTCGAGGAGCGCATCGGCGACATCGACGTCCCCGTCCGCATCGCCCTCAACGGCTGCCCCAACTCCTGCGCCCGCACCCAGGTCGCGGACATCGGCTTCAAGGGCCAGACCGTCACCGACGCCGAGGGCAACCGCGTCGAGGGCTTCCAGGTCCACCTCGGCGGCTCCATGAACATCGGCGCCAACTTCGGCCGCAAGCTGCGTGGACACAAGGTGCTGGCCACCGAGGTCGGCGACTACGTCACCCGCGTGGTCACCCACTTCCGCGACCAGCGCACCGCGGGCGAGACCTTCCAGGAGTGGGTGCAGCGCGCCGCCGAGGAGGACCTCACATGAGTTTCCGCCGCGCCCCCAACCCCAACCGCAACCACCCGCTGCACTGCCCCTGGTGCGCCGGCGAGGAGCTCTTCCCCGACGAGGCCGACGACTTCGCCTGGCGCTGCCGCGACTGCACCCGGATCTTCTCCGTCCGCTACCACGGCCAGGACGACCCGGAGCACCGCCCCGCCCCCGCACTCTCCACCGGCGACGCCATCCGGGCCTCGCTGCACCGACACGGACACCAGGAGGTGACCTGAATGAACCTGCTCACCCCGACCACCACGACCACCACCCGCGACCCGCAGATCAGCCCCACCGGCCCCACCACCACCGCTGAGCTGCCGGAGGAGGTGCGGGAGGTCAACGCGCGGCTCGTCGATAAGCATGCCGCCGAGCTGTACGACGCCCCCGCCCACACCATCCTCCGCTGGGCCCGCGAACATGTCCCCGGCGCCACGGCGGTGACCCTGTCCATGGAGAACACCGTGCTCGCCGAGCTCGCCGCCTGGCACCTGCCCAGTGCGGACCTGCTCTTCCTCGACACCGGCTACCACTTCCCCGAGACCCTCGCGGTGGCCGAGCAGGTCGCCGCCCGCTATCCGCAGACCCTGGTCACGGCGCGACCGACCCTCACGCGGGGCGAACAGGACGCGACCTACGGCGCCAACCTCTACCGGAACAACCCCACCGCCTGCTGCCGCATGCGCAAGGTCGAACCGCTCGCCGTCCACCTGAGCCCCTACGCCGGGTGGGTCACCGGCCTGCGGCGCGCCGACGGCCCCACCCGCGCCCAGGCCCCGGCCCTGAGCCTCGACGCCACCGGCCGGCTGAAGATCTCCCCGCTGGTCACCTGGTCCATCGCGGACACCGAGCGCTTCATCGACGAGCGCGACCTCATCATTCACCCCCTCACCCGGCAGGGCTACCCGTCCATCGGATGCGCCACCTGCACCCTCCCCGTCGCCGACGGTGAGGATCCCCGCGCCGGCCGCTGGGCCGGCAACGACAAGACAGAATGCGGACTCCACTCATGACCACTGCCGTTTCCACCCGACTCTCTCCCCACCTCAAGGACCTGGAGAACGAGTCCATCCACATCCTCCGCGAGGTCGCGGGCCAGTTCGACAAGATCGGGCTGCTGTTTTCCGGCGGCAAGGACTCCGTCGTCGTCTTCGAGCTCGCCCGGCGCGCCTTCGCCCCGGCCGCCGTCCCCTTCGAACTGCTCCACGTGGACACCGGCCACAACTTCCCGGAGGTCATCGACTTCCGCGACCGCCTGGCCGAGCGCACCGGCGCCCGCCTGCGCGTGGCGCACGTGCAGGACTGGATCGACCGCGGTGACCTCGTCGAACGCCCCGACGGCACCCGCAACCCCCTGCAGACCGTCCCCCTGGTGGAGACCATCGCCGAGCAGGGCTACACCGCCGTCCTCGGCGGGGCCCGCCGCGACGAGGAGCGCGCGCGTGCCAAGGAGCGCGTCTTCTCCGTGCGCGACTCCTTCGGCGGCTGGGATCCGCGCCGCCAGCGCCCCGAACTGTGGCACCTCTACAACGGCGGCCACCTGCCGGGCGAGAACATCCGTGTCTTCCCCATCTCCAACTGGACGGAGGCCGACATCTGGGAGTACATCGGCGCCCGCGACATCGAGCTCCCGCCGATCTACTTCGCGCATGACCGCGAGGTCTTCGAGCGCGACGGCATGTGGCTGACCGCCGGTGACTGGGGTGGCCCCCGCGAGGGTGAGAAGCTCCAGGTCAAGCGGGTGCGCTACCGCACCGTCGGCGACATGTCCTGCACCGGCGCAGTGCTCTCCGAGGCCTCGAGCATCGACGAGGTCATCGCGGAGATCGCCACCTCCACCCTCACCGAACGCGGCGCCACCCGCGCCGACGACCGTCTCAGCGAGTCCGCCATGGAGGACCGCAAGAAGGAAGGCTACTTCTGATGTCCACCACCACCCTCCTGCGCACCCGCGACACCCTGCGCCTGTGCACCGCCGGCTCCGTCGACGACGGCAAGTCCACCCTCGTCGGCCGCCTGCTGCACGACACCCGTTCCGTCCTGGCCGATCAGCTGGCCTCGGTCGAACGCACCTCCGCCGACCGCGGCTTCGACGGCCTCGACCTGTCCCTGCTGGTCGACGGCCTGCGCGCCGAGCGCGAGCAGGGCATCACCATCGACGTGGCCTACCGCTACTTCGCCACCGACCGCCGCACCTTCATCCTCGCCGACACCCCCGGCCACGTGCAGTACACCCGCAACACCGTCACCGGCGTGTCCACGTCCCAGGTGGTCGTGCTGCTTGTCGACGCCCGCCACGGCGTCGTCGAGCAGACCCGCCGTCACCTCACCGTCGCGGCCCTGCTCGGGGTGCGCACCGTCCTGCTGGCCGTCAACAAGATCGACCTCGTCGACTGGTCGGAGGAGGTCTTCCGGGAGATCGAGACCACGTTCCGCGGCCTGGCGCAGGATGTCGGCGTCGACGACGCCCACGTCATCCCGGTCTCCGCGCTACGCGGCGACAACGTCGTCGAACCCTCCACCAACCTCCCCTGGTACACCGGCCCGACCGTCCTGGAACTCCTGGAGACGGTCGACGTCCACCACGGCCGCGCCCACGACCTGGGCGTGCGCCTGCCCATCCAGTACGTCATCCGCGAGCACGCGAGTGACTACCGCGGCTACGCCGGGCGTATCGACGCCGGCTCGCTGACCGTCGGCGACACCGTCCACCTGCCCGAGGGCCGCCGCAGCACCATCACCCACATCGACACCCCGGACGGCGAGGTGGACAAGGCCACCGCCGGTGACTCCGTCGTCGTGCGCCTGGCCGATGACATCGACCTCATCCGCGGCGACCTCATCGCCGGCGAGGATCACCCGCAGCCGGTGCGATCATTCGACGCCACCATCGTGGGGCTGTCCGATCGTCGTCTCGCCCCCGGATCCGCGATCAAGGTCCGTTACGGCACTTCGCTGGTGCGCGGCCGGGTGAGCTCGGTCGACCGGATCCTCGACATCGACGGACTCTCCGACGACATCGCCCCCGCCGACTGCGGCCTCAACGACATCGCCCACGTGCGTATCGACGTCGCCGCCGACCTCCCCGTCGAGCCCTACGCCGCCCGCGGCGCCGTCGGTTCCCTCCTCCTCATCGACCAGGCCACCGGCGACACCCTCGCCGCCGGCCTCGTCGGACACCGCCTGCGCTGATGACCGCCCTGCTCACCCTCTCCCACGGCTCCCGCCACCCGCGCGCCGCCGCCGGCATCGACCGCCTCACCGCGGCCGCGGGGGAGAGGCTGGGCGTCACCGCCCGCGCCGCCCACCTGGAGTTCAACGCCCCCTCGCTTATCGACGCCACCCGCTCCCTCGCCGCCGCCGGCCACCACGCGGCAGTGGTGGTGCCCCTGCTGTTCACCCACGCCTTCCACGCCCGCCACGACGTCCCCGCCGCCCTGGCGGCCGCCCGCGACGCGAGCGGTCTCGAGCTCCACCCGGCCCCCGGTCTGGGTACCGGCGAGGACATCGCCGCTCTCCTCGCCGCCCGCACCCGGCCCCCCGCAGGCGCAGAGCTCACCCTCGCGCACGTCGGATCCTCCGATGAGCGCGCCGAGGAGGCCGTCGCCGACCTGGCCCGCCGTGTCGGCGAGCGCCTGGGTCGCGCGGTGAGTGTGCGGCGGGCGACGGGGACGCGGGCGTCGATAAGCAAGAACTCCCACCTCATCCCCTTGTTCGTCACCGATGGCCTGCTGCTGGACCAGATGCTGGCCAGCGGCGCCAGCGCCGACCCCCCGCTCGCGGAGGATCTGGCCGACATCGTCGCCGAGCGCTACCGAAGGACTGCACCATGACCACGCTGCTGCTCATCGCCCTCGCCGGGCTCGCCGCGCAACTCGTCGACGGCGGCCTCGGCATGGGCTTCGGCGTCACCTCCACCACCATCCTCATCGCCCTCGCCGGCCTCGGTCCGGCCCAGGCCAGCGCCGTCGTACACACCGCGGAGCTGGGTACGACGCTGGCCTCCGGCATCTCTCACTGGCGCTTCGGCAACGTCGACTGGAAGGTGGTCCGCCGGCTGGCCATCCCCGGCGCCATCGGTGCCTTCGCGGGCGCGACCGTCCTGTCGAACCTTTCGCTGGAGGCCGCGGTGCCGCTTACCGCGACGATCCTCTCCCTCATCGGTGCCAACCTGGTGTGGCGCTTCTCCCGGGGCCGGGTGCGCCGGAACGTCGGCGGCGAACACTCCCGCGGCTTCCTCGGGGGGCTGGGACTGTTCGGCGGCTTCATCGACGCCTCCGGCGGTGGTGGTTGGGGTCCGGTGACCACCTCCACCCTGCTGACGGTGGGGCGGGCGGAGCCGCGGCGGATCGTCGGCACCGTCAACACCGCGGAGTTCCTGGTCACCGCCGCCGCGACGGTGGGCTTCGCCATCGGCCTGTGGGATGACCTGGTGGCCAACATGGCCGCCGTCGCCGCGCTGCTCATCGGCGGCGTCATCGCGGCCCCGATCGCCGCGTGGCTGGTCACCCGCACCAACCCGGCGGCGCTGGGTGGCATCGTGGGCACCCTGCTCGTGGCGATCAACCTGCCGCGGGTGCTGCCGGTGGGCTGGGGTGGCGTGGTCCTGCTGGTGCTCGTCGGCCTGGGGCTGTCCTGGATCGGCTACCTGCGTTCGCGCGCTGCGGTGGAAGAGCGCGTCACCGGTTCGGCGAGCGAGCCGGTCGGGCAGGACGCGCCGGTGCGGCAGTAGAGCAGTCAGAGGGCGGCGACGTCGCCGATGACGTAGACCGCCGGGGAGGACACGGAGTTCTCGGCCATCGTCTCGGCCAGGGTGCCCAGCGTGCAACGGAAACTGCGCTGCACGGCGGTGGTGCCCTCCTGGATGACGGCGGCGGGGGTGTGGGGGTTGAGGCCGGCGTCGATAAGCGTGGCCGTGATGGCGGCGACATTCTTCACACCCATGATCACCGAGATGGTCCCGCCCGCGCGGGCCAGGGCGGCCCAGTCGACGAGCGAGTTCGGATGCCCCGGGGGCAGGTGGCCGGAGACGACCGTGAAGGAATGGACCACCCCGCGCTGGGTGACCGGGATGCCGGCCGCGCCGGGCACGGAGATCGCGCTGGTCACGCCGGGCACCACGGTGCAGGGGATGGCGTGCTCGCGGCAGGCCTCGAGCTCCTCGTGGCCGCGGCCGAAGACATAGGGGTCGCCGCCTTTGAGGCGCACGACGGCGCGCCCGGCCCGTGCGTGCTCGACGAGGAGACGGTTGGTCTCCTCCTGCGCGACCTGCCGGCCGTAGGGGAGTTTGGAGACGTCGATGACCGTTTTGTCCGCGGTGTCGCACAGCTGCGCAAGTTCATCGGTGGGGCCGAGGTGATCGGTGAGGATGACATCGGCTGCCTGCAGGGCGCGCATGCCGCGGACGGTGATGAGGTCCCAGGCGCCGGGCCCACCGCCGACGAGGGTGACGTGGCCGGTGCTCACATGCACACCGGGACGCCGCGGGAGGACAGCTCGAGGGCCTCCCAGTCGGTGGTGGCAGCCGCGCTCGCGGTCCAGCCCTGCCAGGAGGTGACGGCCACCCCGCGGGCGGCGAGGAGCTCGAGCAGGCGGGGCGGGGCATCCTGGGGGCGCTCCGGGAACACGGCGGCGGTGACCTCGGCGGAGGCCAGGGCGGCGCCGGTGCTGGTGTCGGGGGTGACCACGGCGTCGTAGAGCTCGTGGAGCTCGGCGAGGGTGACGTCCCCGGCGACGCGGACGTTGCCGATCAGCCGCAGGCGCGGGGCCTGGTCTCCCTGCGGGGCGGAGCGGAGCAGACCGGCCGGTGCGGTGCGGGAGGTGATGAGGTCCACGAAGACGGGGGCCTGGTGAGGGGCGGTCAGCAGGCCTTCGGCGAGGCACATGCCGGTGGCTCCGTCGCTGATGACTGCGATACGCAGGGGCCGCTGGTTGGTGTCCGGCATGGTCCTATCCTCTCTCGTAGACTGAACTGTCTACAAAGAATAGTACAGGTCGGTCTACATGGCAATGGGGGCGGTAACCTGGGAAGGCGATGACTGCGCCAGAACCCTCCAGCCCGTCCACCGCCTTCCTCGACCACGCCGCCGCCGGCATCGCCGCCCGCATGGCGGAGGTCACCGAGGCCGCCTCCGCCGCCGAACCCGCCGCGCTCGACGCGTACCCGGGGCAGAAGGAGGCGTGGAAGGTGGCGTCGATAAGCGCGAACAACCTGGAACCGGCCATGACCGAGCTCCTGCGCGACCTGCACGCGCACCCCGAGCTCGCCTTCGAGGAGGTCCACGCCCAGGCCACGCTCACGGAACTGCTGCGGGCGCGCGGTGTCGCGGTGGAGCAGGGAGTGCACGAGGTGTCCACGGCGCTGCGGGCCGAGTGGACCTCGCCCGGATTCGGGGCAGGGCACCGGACGGTGGCGATCATGGCCGAGTACGACGCCCTGCCCGGCATCGGGCACGCCTGCGGGCACAACATCATCGCCGCCGCGGGAGTGGGCGCCTTCCTCGCCGCCGTCGACGCCGCGCAGGCCGCGGGTGTGGAGGGGCGCCTCGTGCTCCTCGGTACCCCGGCGGAGGAGGGGCACTCCGGTAAGGAGTACATGATCCGCGGGGGCATGCTCGAGGGCATCGACGTGGCCATCATGATCCACCCCTTCGGCTACGACATCGCCAGCCACCACTGGCTCGGCCGCCGCACGCTGCAGGCCACCTTCCACGGGGTCGCCGCGCACGCCAGCTCGCAGCCGTTCATGGGGCGCAACGCCCTCGACGCCGTCACGCTGGCGTACCAGGGGATGGGGCTGCTGCGGCAGCAGATGGCGCCCTCGGACCGGCTGCACGCGGTGATCACCGACGGTGGGCACAGGCCCTCCGTCATCCCTGAGCGAGCGTCGCTGGACATCTACGTGCGCTCGCTGCTCACCGACTCGCTCGTCGATCTCTCCGCGCGTGTCGACGACATCCTCGAGGGCGCCGCGCTCATGGCCGGATGCCGCGTGGAGAAGACCTGGGACGTGCACCCCGCGACGCTGCCGATCCGCAACAACGAGGTCCTGGCCGCGCGCTGGACGCGCACGCAGGCGCTGCGCGGGCGGGTGGCCGTTCCCGCCGGGGTGGTGCCGGATTCGCTGGCGGCGTCGACGGACTTCGGCAACGTCTCCCAGATGGTGCCGGGCATCCACCCGATGGTGCAGGTCTCCCCGCCGGATGTCGCGCTGCACACCGCTGCCTTCGCCGAGTGGGCGAGCGGGGAGGAGGCGACGCGGGCGGCGGTGGATTCCGCGGCCGGGCTGGCGCAGGTCGCGGTCGACGTGCTTGCCGACGACGCCCTGGCCGCCGCCGCTGTAGCCGAGTTCGAGGCTTCCGGGGGCCGCTTCAGCGTGGCGGAGGAGCTGGGGTAGGGCGTTCGGGGCCGCTGCTGTCGCGGCTTGTGCAGTTTGGGGTTGTTTGAACATCCCCAGACGGCACAAGCCGCGACGCGATTGACATCTCCGGGAACCTTTCGGCCCGGCCGGCAGTCCAATCATGGTGAGAGAACCATAGAGAGGGGACTGATGGGCGACCTGGAGGCAGCTCTGGCACGGTGCATGCGACGCGAGGACCACCTGCTGCTGCGAAGCGAACAGAAACACCTGCCGGATGCGTCGGCGGTGCTGCGGCTACTGGAAAAGAGCGGGGTGCTCGTCCGACTGTTCCGCGGGGTGTACGCCGAGCGAGAGCACTACGCCGCGCTGAAACCATGGGAGCAGTTTGACCTGCAGGCGAAGGCTCTGGGGGAGGCCTCCGGACGGGTGTTGGCGGGGTATTCGGCTGCGGCGGTGTGGGGATTGTGGCGGTATGAGCCGACACCCGGTCTCCACGAGCTTTACCGGGGAAAGCGCGGGGGAAAGAAGACGCGCCCCGGCACCCGGGACGTGAACTACACGTTGTCCCCCGCCGACATCACCGGCCACCACCTCCAGGCCACCACGGTGCTGCGCACGTTGGTGGATCTGACCAGGCTGCACGGTTTCGGGGCGGGATTCGTCGCCGCCTGCAGCGCGCTGCGGGACGACAGGATCACCCGGGAGGAACTCGCAGCCTATGACACCACCGGCAGGGAGGGCCTGGCGCACTGGCCGCTGGTCGTGGAGAAGGCGACCCCGGAGGTGGAGTCGGCGCTGGAGGCGGCGTTTCTGGCGCAGGCGGTGCTCTTCGGGGACTTCGTGCTCATCCCGCAGGTGAGCGTGCGGGGGCACAACGGCAAGACCTACGTGGTGGACTTCCAGGTCGAGGGGACGGAGAAGTATGTGGAGGTGGACGGGAGGGGGAAGTACGGGGCGTCGATAAGCGAGCAGGAGTTCAACCTGAAAAAGGAGAAGGAGCGGGCCGACAACCTGCCGTTCCGGCCGGAGCGTTTCGGGTGGGCGGAGGTGATGAGCCTGCAGGCGTACCGGCGGATGGCGGACCAGCTGGGGTGCTGGCGGCGTTGGGATCTGCCGCAGATTCACTGGTAGTAGGATCGCGCGCATGACTGTTCTCTTTGTCGCCGCCGTGTCCGAGGAAGCCGCCCATCTGCCGGAGGGGGCGGATCTGCTGGTGACGGGTATCGGCACCCTGCCGGCCGCCATCACCCTGACGGAGGAGCTGTGCGCGCGCCGGGCGAACGGCACGTTGCCGGAGCGCATCATCAACGTGGGCACCTGCGGGGCGCTGCGCGATGAGATCCCCAGCGGCGTCTACGAGATCGATCGCGTGCACAAGCATGACTTCCATGTGGAGTTCACCTCCGACATCGCCTTCGACGCCTTCCCCCGCGTGATCACCCCGCCCACCACCGGTCTGTTCCCCACCGGGCAATTGGCCACGGGGGACACGTTCGTGGAGAACTCGGTCACCCGCGAGCGCATCGCGCAGGTCGCCGGGCTGGTCGACATGGAGGGTTACGCCCTGGCGGCTGTCGCCCACCGCTTCGACGTCCCCATCACCCTGCTCAAGCAGATCAGCGACCGCGCCGACGAGGAGACCGCCCCCGAGTGGGCCGACGCCGTGGAGGGGAGTGCGGTCAAGCTCGCAGATGCCGTCGAGCGGCTGCTTGCTGCTCTGTGACCCAGGGCCGCAGGCGCTTTTCGACCTCGTAGCCCATGACCTAACCGGTGCTCGCCTCCACGAGACGGACGTGCCAACCGAAACGGCGCAGGACCAGCGCGGCGGTGAGGCCGGCGGGTCCTGCGCCGATGACGAGCGCGCGCAGTGCGCCCTAGGACGGATCGGAGAAGTTGACCATCCGCCAGCGCGGCTTGTCCTTCTTCGTGTCCTCCCCGTCGGTGTCCCCTTCGACGTCCTCCGTCACGGGGTCGACGTCGGAACCCTTGCGGCGCCCGAGTGTCGGCGTCATGGTGACCAGGCGCTCGCGCACGGCGGTGAACGCCTCCCAGGAGGTGAGGTTGGAGCCCTTGGCGGTGGCGATCTCGATGTCGTCGATGGTGATCTCACCGGCGCGCAGGGCGACGAGCTCGGAGTGGTAGCGGAACCACACGGCGGCCACCGCGGCGATCGGCACGGCGAGGAAGGCGCCGATGATGCCGAAGAGGGTGGAACCGAGGGTCACCGAGAGCAGCACCACGGCGGCGTGGAGGTTCATGGCCTTGGACTGCAGGACCGGCTGGAGGATGTTGCCCTCGATCTGCTGGACGGCGATGATGAGCAGCAGGACCAGCAGGGCATTGGTCACGCCGTTGCTCACCAGGGCGATGATGACGGCCAGGGCGCCGGCGGTGAAGGCACCGACGATGGGGATGAAGCCGGCGAAGAAGGTGATCACGGCCAGGACGAACGCCAGGGGAACGCCGAGGAGGACGAGGCCGATGCCGATGAAGACGGCGTCGACAAGCGAGACGATCGCCTGCGTGCGGATGAATCCGGCCAGGGTGTTCCAGGAACGCGTCATCACCTCGGTGAGGTGCCAGCCGGCGTTGGAGCCGGTGAAGCCGCGCATCCACGGCAGGAAGCGGTCGCCGTCCTTGAGGAAGAAGAACGTGAGGACGAGCATCACGACGATGGTGACGGCGATCGACGTCGCCGCGCCCAGGCCGGTGAACACGCCGGAGGCGATTTGCGAGGAACGTTCCTGCAGGAAGCCGGTGATGTCGTCGAGGACCTGGTCGAACTGGGTCGTGTCGATGTTCAGCGGCGGGCCCTGGACCCAGTCGGAGAGCTGGGTGAGCCCGTCCTGCGCCTGCCTGACCAGCGCCGCGCCCTGATCCCGGACGATGGGGGCCATGGCGGCGAAGATGCCGCCGAAGATGGAGAAGAAGCCGATCAACGTGACCACCGTGGCCAGTGCCGCCGGGAACTTCAGCCGGTCACGCAGGAACTTCACCGCCGGCCACAGGACGGTGCACACCAGCAGGGCCAGCAGGATCGGCAGGAGGCCGGCCCACACGAAGCCGAGGATCCTGCCCAGGATGAACGCTGCCGCCACGAAGATGATGAAGCGCAGCGCCCATCCGGCGGCCCAGCGACCGTCGCGGCCGATGAAGACCGCGCGGTCGGTGACGTCCGGGGCGTCGTTGGGGGAGTTGGCGTCGCGGGGTTCGTCGGAGAGTTCGGCGTAGTCCGAGACCATCTCGGTCAGGTCGCGGGGGTCGGTGCCGTCGGGTCCGGGTTTCTGGGGATCAATAGGTGTGCTCATCAGAACTTCATTGTGCCTCAAAAACCCCGGGTTATCACTGCCGGATGCTGCCTACTTTCCGCAGGACGCCGAATCGGTGCAACGTCACCGTCAGGGCCTGCTCGAGAAGGAAGGGGAGGAGCTCGCGTCGGCCGTCGGCAAGCACGGGTCCGTCGAGGATGACGGCACCAACCTCAGCGGCCTTCTCGTACATCTCCGCAGGTACCTCTCCGAGGGCCCGGATGCGTCCACCGGGGCGGTAGACGATCTCCTCGCTTATCAGCACGCCGGCCCGTTCCGCCGCCAGCTTCAGCCGCCACAGATCGCGCTCCGCGGCGCCCTCACCGACATAGACCGGCAGCGGGTCCAGCAGCGGCCGGTAGCGGAAGATGTTGGCCTCGGAGGCCAGGCCCGTGAGGTCGTGCTCGCGGGAGAACTCCTCGCGCCAGGCCAGCTCGTCGAGCTCGGCGGCGCGGCGCAGCCAGGGGTCGGCGGGGGCGTCGGCAAGCAGCTTCTCGACGCCCGCCTCCAGCTGCACCTGGCCATGATCGAGGTCGCCGTCCGTCCACGTGCCCAGCTGGGCGACGTAGTTCGGGCCACCGGCCTTCGCGCCGGAACCGATGACGGAGTTCTTCCAGCCGCCGAAGGGCTGGCGCTGGACGATCGCGCCGGTGATGCCGCGGTTGACGTAGGCGTTGCCGACCTCGACGTGCTCGGTCCAGTAGTCGATCTCCGCGTCGTCGAGGGAGTGCAGGCCGCCGGTCAGGCCGAAGCCGGTGCCGTTCTGCCACTCGACGGCCTCCTCCAGGGAGGAGGCGTACATGATGCCCATGACCGGGCCGAAGCACTCGGTGGTGTGGAACCAGGAGCCGGGGCGGACGTTGTCGCGGATGCCCGGGGACCAGAACTTCCCCTCCTCGTCGAGCTGCTGGGGCTGGAGCAGCCAGGACTCCCCGGCCTCGAGCTGGGTCAGACCGCGCTCGAGCTTCTCGCCGGGCGCTTCGATGAGGCCGTTCATGGTGGTGGAGATGTCGGTGCCGGGGCCGACGCGGAGGGTGGAGACGGCGTCGACGAGCTGCTCGCGGATGCGCCGCGATTCGCCGGCCTGGCCGACGAGGATGACCAGCGAGCTGGCGGAACACTTCTGGCCGGAGTGGCCGAAGGCGGAGTGGTAGATGTCGGCGACCGCCAGATCCGGGTCCGCGGCCGGGGTGACGATGATGGCATTCTTGCCCGAGGTCTCCGCGCTGATGGACATCCGCGGGTTCCACGAGCGGAACAGCTCCGCGGTCTCCGAGGCGCCGGTGAGGATGACGTGGTCGACGTCCTCGTGGGAGATGAGGCGTTGCCCGGCATCCCCTTCGTCGGCGCGGATGAACTGCACGAGGTCGGTGTCGATGCCGTGCCGCTGCAGGCCGCGGTGCACCGCCTGCACCATGACCTCGGCGCAGCCCACCGTCTGCGGGGCCGGCTTGATGATCACGGCAGAGCCCGCCGCCAGCGCCGCGGTGACACCACCGGTGGGGATGGCCACGGGGAAGTTCCACGGCGGCACCACCACGGTCAGGGCGTGGGGGGTGAAGGTCGAGCGGGCGCGGTCGAGGTTGCGGGCCTGCTCACCGTAGTAGGCGGCGAAGTCGATGGCCTCGGAGATCTCCGGATCAGACTGGTCGACGGTCTTGCCGGCCTCGTGCGCCATGACGGAGATGAGCTCGCCACGTGCCTTCGCCAGTTCATCGGCGATGGACTCCAGGACCTCGGCGCGCTCGTGGCCGCTTCTCGACGCCCACTGCGCCCCCAGCTCACGCCCCCGCGCTACGGCGGCGTCAACGGCGGCGGGGTCGGTGACCTCCTCCGCGGCGATGACGTGGGGCTCGGCGGCGAGGCGCTCGAGGGCCCACTGCCGGTTGGCGCGCAGGGCCGGATCGGTGTCGGGTTCGTTGGCGAAACGGCCCTCGACCGTGCGGCCGGTCTCGGTGAGACGGTTCTGGGTGCGGCGGGGATCGGTGGAGGAGGGGTGGCGGGCGGCGTCGATAAGCGCCTGCTCCTGGGCACTCATCCCGTCACCCGGGGCGAAGAGCGCGTGGAGGAAGTTCTCCTCCGCGGCGTTCTCCTCGAGGCGGCGGACGAGGTAGGAGACGGCGACGTCGAAATCCTCGCGGTGCACGACCGGGGTGTAGAGGATCATTCGGCCGACGACATCGCGCACCGCCTGCTGCTGCGCCGGGGCCATGCCCTGCAGCATCTCGGCGTCGATCTGCTCGGTGACCCCGCGGGCGGTGGCCAGCTCCCAGGCCAGGGCCACGGAGTAGAGGTTGTGGCTGGCCACGCCGATGCGCACGTACGGGGCGTGCTCCGGGGTGAGGATGTAGTCGAGGAGACGGATGTAGTTCGCGTCCACGTCGTGCTTGGTGGCGTAGGGCGCCTGGGCCCAGCCGTGGCTTTCGGCCTCGACCTTCTCCATCGACAGGTTCGCCCCCTTGACCAGGCGGATCTTGATGGGGGAGGGACGGTTGCGGGCCCACTCGGCCAACTCGACGAGGGCGTCGTAACTGTCGGGGAGGTAGGCCTGCAGGACGATGCCGGCCTCGAGGTCGCGGAACTCGTCGTCGTCGAGAAGCTCGGTGAACAGGCGGATGGTCAGGCGCAGATCCTTGTACTCCTCCATGTCCAGGTTGATGAAGGTGCCGGATTCCTGCGCCGCGCGGTACATCGGGCGCAGCTGCTCCTTGAGGCGGACGAGGTTGCCCTCCAGGTCCCAGGGGTTGAGCTGGGCGACGAGGCTGGAGGCCTTCACCGAGACGTAGGTGACCTTGGGGTTGGTGATCAGCGCCAGGGTGCGCTCGGCGCGGCGGGCGGCCTCCTCATCGCCGAGGACGGCCTCGCCGAGGAGGTTGAGGTTGAGCTGGGTGCCGTCCTCGGCGGCGGTGTCGAGGAGCTTGTCCAGCGCCTTGCCGTCGGCGTCGAGGACGAGGTGGCCGACCATCTGACGCAGGCGGGCGCGGGCCACCGGCATGACGATGTGCGGCAGCTTCGGGCCGACGATCCCGCCGAGCCGCAGAGCCGTCTGGTTGAGGCGGCCGAGGAAATCGGGGGCGCCGTCGAGCGTCCGCAGGGCGTTGGCGGCGGTGCGGTTGTCCTCCGGGCGGGCCACGCGGTCGACGAAGTCCATGGTGAAGGAGACACCGGCCGGATCGCGGACCAGGTCGGCGAGGCGCTCGGTGGCCGAGGAGCCGTCGGTGTCGGAGGTGGCGGCGAGCCACTCGCGGGCGCGGGAGACGGCGGGGTCGAGCACCTGCTCGACGGAGGCATGCTGAGACATGGGGTTCCCTTTCTGGGAGGAGGACGTGGGTGAGTGCGGTCGTGTCTCAGCAGGCGACCGGTGGGCGATCACTGACGTGGCGGGTGCGGGTGAACGAGGGATTCACTGGCGGGCCCTTTCTCCTCGGTCCGGACGCGGGGGGTGATGCGCCGGACATGCTGCCCGCACTGTGATGCGGGTTACTGCGGTTGCCAGCCAGTATAGGGGCGGGGGTGGACATGGCGGACGGGTCATTCCCCAGCGGCGTAGGCATGTCCTCCGCTGGGTCTGCGGCGGGGGCGTTTTCCCAGGTCGCGAATGGGGGTGTCACGCGACCGTGCTGCCGGGAGGGCGGACCTCTGGTTGCATGGGGGCCATGGATGTCCTCGTCTACTCCACTGTGTCGGAGCCGGTGTCGGAGCTGGAGCCGGTGTCGGCCGAGGTGTTCACCCACCCACGGGATGTGGCGGTGTTCATCGAGGCGGCGTTGGTGGATCTGGCCGAGGCGGGACTGCAGATCACGGGACCGGACGTCACCCGCGTACACCCCCTGGCGCGGCACATCTCCCGCTCGCAGGTCATCTACCGTTTCACCCGTGATGACGGATACACCGCCCGGCATCTCGTGGAGTTCGCTGACTGGGGCCGCTACTGCGTGTTCCGGGTGGGTAACGGGCCCTTCCGCAATCTGGACGGGGAGAATCTCGCCGCGCCGGGGCAGGGCGTGAAGGTGCCGGTGCATCTCGATGCTTATCGACGACGCCAGAAGAACCTGCGCACACTACGTCAGGCGGGGCTGGAGCTCGATGAGCAGATCCCCGTCATCCCGGCCGAGGCGGAGGTGCGCCTGCGCGACCACGCGGAGGTGGTCTACCGCCTGGCCGCTCTCTCGCTGGTGGTGGACGCGGCCCGGCACGTGCGCCACGGTTCGGTGCCGCCGGCCGATGACCAGGTGGCTGCGCAGGAGTGGGTGGATGCGTCGATGACGGTGCGGGAGCGGGGCTTTCTGGCCGATGTCGGTGCCGCACGGGCGGCCGCCTTCGACGACGGGCGGGTGGTGGTTCCTGCCGGACTGCGGTCGGAAGCGGAACTGCTGCTGCGCGCGGAATGGGCGGTGGAGGCCCTGGCCTGGGCCGCTCAGTTGCGGGATCTGCCGCCGCAGCGGCTGCGAGCCTGGGACTTCGATGCCCGGGTGTGGGCGACCGCGGAGCCGGCCCCGGGGGCCGAGGACTCGCCCGCCGCCCTCCTGATGTCTTCGGCTAGGTTGCGCGGGGTGAGGCAGTTGCTCGAGGCCTTCGATCTGGTGCAC
Organism: Corynebacterium sp.; assembly: GCF_030535495.1. GTDB lineage: Bacteria > Actinomycetota > Actinomycetes > Mycobacteriales > Mycobacteriaceae > Corynebacterium. Next base: position 9,825 of record NZ_JAUNRW010000018.1, on the reverse strand, counting down.
ATCCTCCACCACGGCCGTGACTGCGCCGACCGTCACACCGCACGCATCGCGCTCATTGCGGAGCAGTGGACGAAGGCTCTGGCCTGGATCCTCGCGCCCACCTCGGCCTGGGGCGAGGCGGAAAGGCTGCTCTGACCTGCGGGAAAAAGAAAGTTGAGCGGATCGGGAACAACTTTGGGTGGTGCCCCGTTGTAAGGGATGTCAGGTTGAGTGCGGCAGGCTCAAGTGGTCTGGTACGTTGGTCTCCAGAAGTTGAGCCGATGGCAGTCAACCTCAGAAACATCCCGAACAAACAGGAGGAAACACAGAAAATGGGACGCGCAGTAGGAATTGACCTCGGTACCACCAACTCGGTGGTCTCCGTGCTCGAAGGTGGCGAGGCCACCGTTATCGCCAACTCCGAGGGCTCGCGGACGACCCCGTCCGTCGTCGCCTTCGCCAAGAACGGCGAGGTCCTCGTCGGTCAGCCGGCCAAGAACCAGGCCGTGACCAACGTCGACCGCACCATCCGCTCCGTCAAGCGCCACATCGGCTCTGACTGGTCCGTCGAGATCGACGACAAGAAGTACACCGCGCAGGAGATCTCCGCCCGCACCCTCATGAAGCTCAAGCGTGACGCCGAGGCTTACCTGGGTGAGGACATCACCGACGCCGTGATCACCGTCCCGGCCTACTTCGAGGACGCTCAGCGTCAGGCCACCAAGGAGGCCGGCCAGATCGCAGGCCTCAACGTCCTGCGTATCGTCAACGAGCCCACCGCCGCTGCTCTGGCCTACGGCCTGGAGAAGGGCGACAAGGAGCAGACCATCCTGGTCTTCGACCTCGGTGGCGGTACCTTCGACGTCTCCCTGCTCGAGATCGGCGACGGTGTCGTCGAGGTCCGTGCGACCGCCGGTGACAACCAGCTCGGTGGTGACGACTGGGATCAGCGCATCGTCGACTGGCTCGTCGAGAAGTTCCAGTCCTCCAACGGCATTGACCTGACCAAGGACAAGATGGCCCTGCAGCGTCTGCGCGAGGCCGCCGAGAAGGCCAAGATCGAGCTGTCCTCCTCCCAGCAGGCCAACATCAACCTGCCCTACATCACCGTTGACGGCGACAAGAACCCGCTGTTCCTCGACGAGACCCTGTCCCGCACCGAGTTCCAGCGCATCACCCAGGACCTCCTGGACCGCACCAAGGAGCCGTTCAACCAGGTGGTCAAGGACTCCGGTATGTCCATCTCCGAGGTCGACCACGTCGTCCTCGTCGGTGGCTCCACCCGTATGCCGGCCGTGACCGAGCTGGTCAAGGAGCTCACCGGTGGCCGCGAGCCGAACAAGGGCGTCAACCCGGACGAGGTCGTCGCCGTCGGCGCCGCCCTGCAGGCCGGCGTTCTGCGCGGTGAGGTCAAGGACGTGCTGCTTCTCGACGTCACCCCGCTCTCCCTCGGCATCGAGACCAAGGGTGGCGTGATGACCAAGCTCATCGAGCGCAACACGACCATCCCGACGAAGCGGTCGGAGACCTTCACCACGGCCGACGACAACCAGCCGTCGGTGCAGATCCAGGTGTTCCAGGGCGAGCGCGAGATGGCGGCGCAGAACAAGCTGCTCGGCTCGTTCGAGCTCGCCGGCATCGCCCCGGCGCCGCGCGGCGTGCCGCAGATCGAGGTCACCTTCGACATCGACGCCAACGGCATCGTCCACGTCACCGCCAAGGACAAGGGCACCGGCAAGGAGAACACGATCAAGATCCAGGACGGCTCCGGCCTGTCCCAGGAGGAGATCGACCGCATGATCAAGGATGCGGAACTCCACGCCGAGGACGACAAGAAGCGCCGCGAGGAGCAGGAGACCCGCAACAACGCGGAGTCCATGGTCTACCAGACCCGCAAGTTCGTCGAAGAGAACTCCGACAAGGTCTCCGAGGACATCAAGACCAAGGTCGAGGATGCCGCGAAGGAGGTCGAGGAGGCACTCAAGGGCGAGGACCTGGAGGCCATCAAGACCGCCGTCGAGAAGCTGTCCACCGAGTCCCAGGAGATGGGCAAGGCCATCTACGAGGCCGAGGCCAACGCCGGTGCCACCCAGGCACAGGCCGGTGACGCCGAGGCCGCTGACGACAACGTCGTCGACGCCGAGGTCGTCGAGGATGAGGCCACCGACGCCGACGCCGCCACCGACACCGACACCGGTGAGGAGAAGAAGTAGTGACGCACCCCAACCAGATGCCCGACAACCCGGGCGATCCTGAGCACACCGACCCGGAGGCCACCTCGGCCGACCGCGCCGAGGCCGCCGCCGAGGAGGCTGCACGCACCCAGGACGAGGACCCGGGCGCGACCCTCGACGAGGAGCCCGTCCCTACGGACGCCGGCGCCGAGATCGATCCCGAGATCGACGCGGAACTGGAGGCTGAGATCGAGGAGGCACTCGCCGACATCGATCCCGATGCCGACGGTGACGGTGAGGTCTCCGACGTGGAGGCGCAGCTCGCCGAGCGCACCGAGGACCTGCAGCGCGTGAGCGCGGAGTACGCCAACTACCGGCGGCGTACCGAGCGAGACCGCCAGGGCATCATCGACACCGCCAAGGCGTCGGTGCTGGCCAAGCTGCTGCCCATCCTCGATGACATTGACCTGGCACGCCAGCACGGAGACCTGAAGGAAGGGCCGCTGAAGTCCTTCGCCGACAAGTTCAACGACACCGTGACCGGCCTCAAGCTCATCCCCTTCGGCGACGAGGGAGACCCCTTCGACCCGGAGATCCACGAGGCGGTCCAGGATCTGTCCACCGGTGAGCACAAGGCACTGGGCACCGTCCTGCGCCGCGGCTACCGGGTGGGCGACAAGGTCGTCCGCAACGCGATGGTCATCATCGCCGATCCGGCCGCCCCAGCAGACGCCGAGTCCGCTGAGACCACCGAGTAGCGGGATCCGCTCCCGTACCTGAGCACCGCCGTCCGAGACGCACCTCCAGCCGCCCTCGGGCGGCGGTGCTCCCTTTTTCCACGAACAATCACACATAATTAGTCATAACCACGAACTACTCGTCCCGAAAGGAGGAGATGCCCAGTGACCGTTCAGCGTGAATGGGCAGACAAGAACTACTACGCGGATCTGGGGGTCTCCTCATCCGCATCCGCCGAGGACATCAAGAGGGCCTACCGCAAGCTGGCCCGGGAGAACCATCCCGACAAGAACCCCGGTGACAAGACCGCAGAAGAGCGCTTCAAGAAGGCCGCCGAGGCCTATGACGTCCTCGGCGACGAGGCGAAGCGCAAGGAATACGACCAGCTGAAGGCGATGCTCCGCTCCGGCGGTGGTTTCGGAGGCTTCGGCGGAGGCGGAGGCGCCGGATTTCCCGGCGGGTTTCGGCAGACGCAGGAAGACTTCGACGCCTCCGACATCTTCGGACGAGGATCCGGTGGAGGATTTTCTGCGGACGGCGGTCTGGGCGATATCTTCGGTGGCCTTTTCAACCGCGGCGGCGCTCCTCGCCACGCAGCTCGGCCGACGCGGGGGGCCGACGTCGAAACGGACATCACCCTTGACTTCCGGGAGGCGGCCAAGGGCACGACGATCCCGCTCCAACTGACCGGCGACGCCCCCTGCAACACCTGTCACGGCTCGGGGTCCAAGTCCGGCAAGCTGGAGACCTGCGCCGTGTGCAACGGTTCCGGTTTCACCTCGGAAAACCGTGGTGCCTTCGGATTCAGCGCGCCGTGTACAGGGTGCGACGGCTCCGGACAGTACGTTCCGGATCCGTGCATGACCTGCCACGGTTCGGGCACGGTGCGCCGTACCCGTTCGCTGACGGTCCGCATCCCGGCCGGTGTCATCGACGGTCAGAAGGTCCGCCTCGCCGGGCAGGGAGAGGCCGGCCCGCAGGGCAAGCCCGCGGGCGACCTGTTCGTCACCGTCCATGTGCGGGAGGACGCGGTGTTCACCCGCGACGGCGACGATCTCGAGGTCACGGTCCCGGTGTCCTTCGCCGAACTCGCGCTCGGGGACACCATCACGGTGCCCACCCTCGACGCGCCCGTCCGGGTCAAGGTGCCGGCCGGCACCCCCAACGGCCGGACCCTGCGCGTCCGCGGACGCGGAGTGCCCAAGAGCGGCGACACCGCCGGTGATCTGCTGGTCACCGTCGAAGTCACGGTGCCGAAGAATCTCGACGCCGCCGCCACCAGCGCCCTGCGTGAATACGCACAGGCGGAGAAGAGCTCCGGTTACAACCCGCGCGCCGGGTGGGCCGGGAACAAGTAGCACCGGAAGGAGGTGTACGGACAATGACCATGAGAAAGGACACGTCGTCGACGGACGACCTGGGCGAGGTGTTCGTCATCTCGGTCGCCGCCGAACTCGCCGGCATGCACGCGCAGACGCTGCGCACCTACGACCGCATGGGCCTGGTCACCCCCCAGCGGACCACGGGTGGCGGGCGCCGCTACTCCCGGAAGGACATCATCCTGCTGCGTCGGATCCAGCATCTGAGCCAGGAGGAGGGTGTCAACCTGGCGGGCATCAAGGCGATCATCGAACTCAGTGGGGAAGTGGACCGCCTGCGCGCCGAGGTGGAGGAGCTGCGCGAGCAGCAGGACCAGCTTCCGCGCCGCCGCGGTGAGCTCGTCCACGTTCCGCGCTCCACGGCACTCGTGATGTGGGAGCCTCGCCGCGGACGCCTGCGGCGACATCAGGAACGCCATCAGGATCAGCGTTAGCACCCGTGACACCAGTCCACGTCCGCCCGGGAAACCGGGGGGACGTGGACCTTCGCGTCTGTGATGATATTTCTTCACAAAAGTGGCGCGCGTCACTGTAGGGTGTGGCGTAGACCACGCACCCCTGAGAAAGGACACCATCATGACCGTGTACGCGAACCCCGGGACCGACGGCTCGATCGTCACCTACCGCGAGCGCTACGACAACTTCATCGGCGGCGAGTGGGTCGCGCCCGTCGACGGTGAGTACATGGACAACATCACCCCGGTCACGGGCGAGGTGTTCTGCCAGGTTGCGCGCGGTAAGGAGGCCGACATCGAGCTCGCCCTCGATGCCGCCGAGAAGGCCGCCCCGGCATGGGGGCGTACCTCCCCGGCCGAGCGTGCCCTCGTTCTCCACCGCATCGCCGACCGCATCGAGGAGCACCTCGAGGAGATCGCCGTCGCCGAGACCTGGGACAACGGCAAGGCAGTGCGCGAGACCCTCGCCGCCGACATCCCGCTCGCCGTGGATCACTTCCGTTACTTCGCCGGTGCCACCCGCGCGCAGGAGGGACGCCTGTCCCAGATCGACCACGACACCGTGGCCTACCACTTCAACGAGCCCCTCGGCGTCGTCGGCCAGATCATCCCCTGGAACTTCCCCATCCTCATGGCCACCTGGAAGATCGCCCCCGCGCTGGCGGCCGGTAACACCATCGTCCTCAAGCCGGCGGAGCAGACCCCGGCCTCGCTGCTCTACCTGGTGGAGATCATCCAGGACCTGCTGCCGGAGGGTGTCCTCAACATCGTCAACGGCCTCGGCGAGGAGGCCGGCGTCGCACTGACCAGCTCGGAGCGCATCGCCAAGATCGCGTTCACCGGCTCCACCGCCGTCGGCAAGATCATCAACAAGGCCGCCGCCGAGCGCATCATCCCCGTCACCCTGGAGTTGGGCGGCAAGTCCCCGTCGATCTTCTTCTCCGACGTCATGGCCAAGGACGACGCCTTCCGCGACAAGTGCCTCGAGGGCTTCGCCATGTTCGCCCTCAACCAGGGTGAGATCTGCACCTGCCCCTCCCGCGCACTGGTCCACGAGTCCATCGCCGACGAGTTCCTCGAGCTCGGCGTCGAGCGCGTGAAGAAGATCAAGAAGGGCAACCCGCTGGACACGGAGACCCAGATGGGCGCGCAGGCCTCGCAGGAGCAGATGGACAAGATCTCCGAGTACCTCGAGATCGGCCCGAAGGAGGGTGCGGAGACCCTCACCGGCGGCAGCATCAACAAGATCGAGGGCCTGGACAACGGCTTCTACATCGAGCCGACCGTGTTCAAGGGCACCAACGACATGCGGATCTTCCAGGAGGAGATCTTCGGCCCGGTGCTGTCCGTCGTGACCTTCAAGGACTTCGACGAGGCCATCCAGATCGCCAACGACACCAACTACGGCCTCGGCGCCGGCGTCTGGTCCCGTGACGGCCGCACCGCCTACCGTGCGGGCCGCGAGATCCACGCCGGTCGCGTGTGGGTGAACCAGTACCACAACTACCCGGCGCACGCCGCGTTCGGCGGCTACAAGGAGTCCGGCATCGGCCGTGAGAACCACCTCATGATGCTCGCCCACTACCAGCAGACGAAGAACCTCCTCGTCTCCTACTCGGATGACGCCCTCGGGTTCTTCTGATCCGCTGACTCCGGCTCAGTCCATCCCCTGAGCAGACTCAGCAGCACCGGGTCATCCCAGTAGCTGCCGTGGTCGCCGGAGCGATCTCCCGGCCAGACCCGCGCCCCGAACTCCGGGGATGTCGGGTCTGTGCCGTGCACCCCCCTGACGAGCGTGATGACGTCGGAGGGGTGCGTCATCGCGTGCACCTTCGGGTTATCACCCAGCAGGGTGAGTTCGGCGGCGGTGCCCACGCCCACCCCCGGACTGCCGATGAACACCAGGTGGTCCGCGTAGAGGCCGCCGCTTGCCGACGCCGCCCTCCCCGCCACCAGCGAACCGTAGGAGTAGCCGAGCACCACCCGGCGCTGCCCGGGAAAACGCCGGGTGAGCTCGCGCTGGAAGGCCTGCAGTTCGGCCCCGGCCACCCGCGCCGGCTCATGCGCCAGGGCCTGGCCGACGCCGGCCGGGGCGCGGTAGCCGAGCCACAGCACCGCCGCCCCGCCCGTGGCCTGCGCGATGGTACGGGCCCGGTCGAGATTCACCGGCAGGCCCTGCGGGTCCGAGGACCCGGTGCCCGCCACGATGGTGACCACGGATGCGGCGTTCTCCAGGTCCCCGACGGCCGCCACCAGACGGCCCTCCCCGGCTTCGAGGACCTGCACATCGGCAGGCAGGTCCAGGTGGTGGGTGAGCTGGTTGAGCTCGTGGACAGCCCCCAGGCCCAGGTCCGGGGTGTCCGCCAGGCGGCGGGCGGGTGCGGGGGCCACCGGGGTGCACAGCAGATCGATCTGTCGGGCGCAGACGTGGTCGAGCAGTTCCCCCAGGGAGTGGAGGTCGCGCAACAACAGAGCCACCAACGGGGAGGCGCCGGCGATCTGCCCGGCGAGGAGGACCGCGCGGCGGGCGGCGGCGTCGAGTTCCTCCTGCAGGCGGGCCGTGACGTGCAGGACCTGCGCGGCCCGCAGCATCTGCTCGGGTGGTTCGTGCAGCGGCCGGGCGTGTAGGTGCAGGCGCTCGATGGCCGCTTCGGCCGCCGGTCCGGAAAACCCGGTGCCGGGCAGATCGTCGAAGGCGCGGAGCAGCCAGGAGTGCTGCTCGAGGAGCCACCCGGCGTCGACTCCCAGTAGGTGGGCGGTGTGGCGGAGGGCGGTGGCGTCGAGAAGCATCACCACACAGACCTGTCCACCGCGGCGACCCGCTCGATGAAACGGTGCATGTCGCGGACGTGGTCGAGGAGCGCGGACTCCGCGGTGCGGTGGGCACCCGACCAGGTGGCGGCCGCCCGGTCCAGCGCCGCTGCCGTCCGTGACCCGGGTGGCAGGGTGGGCGTGGCGGGCGACGTCGCGCGCCGCAGGAGGGTGAGGAGGTGATCGGAGGTGGCGGAGGTGAGCTGCAGGTGATTCATGGCGCCAGTCTCCGCGAGCGGGGCCGATGTGCCAAGTGCGCCCGGCCGCCACCTGTGGATAACCCACAGTTATCCACATAGGGTGGGTGCCATGAAGATCGCACTCGTGCAGCTGACCACCGGACCCGATATTGTCGAGAATTTGGCCCACGCCCGGACCAAGCTCGCGGAGGCCGCCGAACAGGGCGCCCGCCTGGTCGTCTTCCCGGAGGCCACCAGCCAGGCCTTCGAATCGGGGCGCCTCGACGAACACGCCGAGGAGCTGGACGGGGAGTTCGCCAGCGGTCTGCGCGACGCCGCCCGTGAGCACGGTGTCACCGTCGTGGCCGGCATGTTCCGCCCGGCGGACACGGTCGAGCGGGACGGCAAGACCCTCCACCGCGTGTTCAACACCGCCCTTATCACCGGACCGGACATCCACCGTGGTTACGACAAGATCCACACGTTCGACGCCTACTCCTACAAAGAGTCCGACACCGTCAAGCCGGGTGAGTCGCTGGTGACCTTCGACGTCGACGGCGTGAGCGTCGGCGTGGCCACCTGCTACGACATCCGCTTCCCGGAGCAGTTCCGGGACCTGGCCCGCGCCGGAGCACAGGTCATCGTCGTGCCCACCAGCTGGATGGACGGCCCCGGGAAGCTCGACCAGTGGCGCATCCTCACCGCCGCCCGCGCCCTCGACTCGACGTCGTGGATCGCCGCCGCCGGTCAGGCCCGCCCCGGCGGGGAGGCGGAAGCCGGTGAGTCCAGCGGACCGACCGGCATCGGGCACTCGTGTGTGGTGGGGCCGATGGGGCGTCGAGAAGCGGAGGCCGGGTACGGGCCGGAGATCATCATCCATGATCTCGACATGGAGCAGGTGGAGAAGGCGCGTGAGGCGCTACCCGTCCTGTGACGGCCAGTTGTCCGAGTTCTCCCAGGCCTCGGCCTGGATGTGCGCCGCCGGAGTGCCCCCCGCAATGAGCTTATCGACGCTCGCGCGCACCTTCCGCGCATCCCCGACCACGAGGACATCGCGGTCCGCCCACGCCCCGTAGGAGGAGACGAGCTCGCCGACCTGACCGGTCTGCTGCACATGCAACCCGTAGGGGGCGCGGGAGGATTCGGTGGCGCCCACCCACCAGGCATCCTTCGCGTGCTCCACGACCGGCACCACCGACAGCCAGTGGCTGACGAGCGCGAGGTTCCACAGCCCCATGAGATCGTAGAGTTCACCGGGGTACTCGGCGGCGACGAACAGATGCACGCGGGGGCGGGTGTCCCACGTGAGCATGTCGAAGAGCAACGCCCGCAGCGGCGCGAGGCCGGTGCCGTGGGCGATCATGAGGACATCGCGCTCGCCCGTGACCTGCAGGGTGCCGCGCGGCTGCCCGAAGAGCCAGTAGTCGCCGGGCTTCGGGGTCGCCAGCAGGTGGGAGATGTCCGAGCCCTCGAGCATGCGGATGTGGAACTCCAGCTGCCCGAAGTCGTTGGCGGGTAGCGCGGGGGAGAACATCCGCCACACCCCGGGAAGATAGGACGTGGTCACGGGCAGGTGCTGGCCGGGACGGTAGTCGATGGGGATGCCCGCCTCGAGCCGCACGACGGAGATGTGGCGGGTACGGCGCTGCACGCCCAGCACCTCCGCCGAGTAGGCCGGGGCCACTCCCTCCTCATCGGCGGACCGGGCGGCGGCTGCCATGACCGAACACACCGTGTCCAGGGCCCGTGACGCAGCATCCGCCTGCGGCACCCCGAGCGAGTGCAGGCCGTGGGACAGCGCGGAGGCGAAGGCCGGGTAGATGTCCGCCGGAAAACCGTGACGCCGGTGATCGCGGCCGAGCTCACGCAACGTCTCCAGGATCTCCGAGGGCACGGCACCGGTGGCGGGGGTGCGCTCGAGGACCCAGGCGCAGGCATCGGCCAGCTCCAGGTGGGTGTGGCGCAGCGAGATGGGGAAGACCTGCCGCGATTCCAGCACCTCCTGGTAGAGGTGTCGCTGGACGGCGTCCCGGAAATCGGCGCTGTGTGCGCGCAGGAGGGTGCCGCTCTCGCTCAGGGTCTGCATGGGATCCATTGTGCCCGCATGCTC
>NZ_JAUNRW010000106.1 GCF_030535495.1 Corynebacterium sp. | reverse complement strand
CTCGAACTGGCCCATGTTCTCGGTGTTGATGCGGAAGTAGGCCTGCAGCGGGATGTCGACGTGGACACCCTTGGGCACGTAGATGAAGGAGCCACCGGACCACACGGCGGAGTTGAGCGCGGAGAACTTGTTGTCGCCGTCCGGGATGACCGTGCCGAAGTACTCACGGAACAGCTCCGGCTGCTCCTTGAGGGCGGTGTCGGTGTCGAGGAAGATGACACCCTGTGCCTCCAGGTCCTCGCGGATCTGGTGGTAGACGACCTCGGACTCGTACTGGGCGGCCACACCGGCGACCAGGCGCTGACGCTCGGCCTCGGGGATGCCGAGGCGATCGTAGGTGGTGCGGATCTCCTCCGGCAGGTCCTCCCAGGACTGGGCCTGACCCTCGGTGGAGCGGACGAAGTACTTGATCTGGTCGAAGTCGATGCCCGACAGATCAGCACCCCAGGTCGGCATGGGCTTGCGCTCGAAGATGCTCAGCGACTTCAGGCGCTTCTCCAGCATCCACTCCGGCTCGTCCTTCTTGGCGGAGATGTCGCGGACGACGTCCTCGCTCAGGCCGCGGCGGGCGGAGGCGCCGGCCACGTCGGAGTCGTGCCAGCCGTAGTTGTACGGACCGATGGACTCGATGATCTGGTCATCGCTCATGCTCTCCGGCGACTGCGGTGTTGCCTGGGTCATGATCCGCTCCTTTCTTCTGGAAGTTTCTCGATGGGTGTCAGGGGGATATTGGTGGTGCAGATGCCCTGGCCACCGGTGATGGTGGCCAACGGCTGGACATGGACGCCGACGAGACGGGAGATCTTGTCGTGTTCGGCCTCGCACAGCTCGGGGTGCTCGGCGGCCACGTGGGCCACCGGGCAGTGGTGATGGCAGATCTGGATACCGTTCCCGGCACGGGTGACCGTTGCAGCGTACCCGGCACGGTCGAAGGCGTCCGCCAACTCCCCCGCTGTTGTCTCGATGGAGGCCTCCTCCGCCGGGGTGACACCCTCGACGATCCGCTCGATGCGTTTGTCCGCCAGCCGACGGACGGCCTCCGCTCCCCCGGTGTCCCGGAGGATGTCCAGGGCGTCGGTGGCCAGCTGATCGTAGGAGTGCCCGAAATGGGAACGCCCGGCGTCAGTGAGCCGAAACGCCTTCGCCGGTCGGCCACGCGACGCCGCGGAGCCGGCCGACCTGGTGCGCCGATCGAGTGTCTCCGCCAGGCCGTCCGCGACGAGGATGTCCAGGTGCCGGCGAACCCCGGCGGTGGACATCTCGAGGCGTTCGGCAAGGTGGGAGGCCGTGACCGGTGCGAGTTTGAGCAGCATGAGCATGATCTGACGGCGGGTGTCTCCCTCCACGGTCCGGGTCTCCGGGCCGTCGGTGTGGTCTGCCATGGCCGTCACCTCCTTCTCTGCTGTCGTGAGAGTCGTCTTCGGCACCGGGTGGTGGACCGGCGCCCTTACATTCGACAACACTAGTGTTCCTTAATTCATTCCCGCTGTCCAACCTGCGGCTGGCTAGGATGGGCGGGTGACCTCCAGACGACCGGCCCCCCTGCGCGCCCTCGGCGCCAGCCTCCCGCGTCTGGGATCGGCGGGTTCCCGGTCGGCGCTGCTCCACATTGACCCCGGTGAGGACGCCCCGCGGGGCAGCTCCCGCCTGGGCATTCGCGAACTCAACCGCTTTCAGCTGCTGCGCTGGATCGGCACCATCGGCGCGCTGCTCATCGGTCTGGGCGCCCTGGGCGCCGGAGCCCTGCCGGTCCTGGGCAACCCGTACTCCTCTTTTCCGGGCGGCGCCTTCATGGCGCGCATGCTCACCACGTCCTCGGCGATGGTGCTGGTCGGGGTAGGCCTCCTCGTGCTCGCGTGGGTGCTCATGGCACCGTTCGCAGGTGCTGCTTATCGACGCCCGCGTAGCGTCGCCCCCACCGTCACCCCCTCCCTCATCACCCGCACCTTCGCCGCCTGGGTGCTCCCCCTGCTGTTCACCGCCCCCCTGTTCACGCAGGACATCTACTCCTACCTGGCCCAGGGATCGATCGTGGCCCGCGGGATGGATCCCTACGCGGCCGGTCCGGTCGACCTGCTGGGGCCCGAGGACCCGCTGGCCCGTTCCGTGCCCTTCATCTGGTCCCACTCCCCCTCCCCCTATGGTCCGGTGGCACTCGGGATAGCCTCGGCGATCAGCCACCTCACCGCCGACTCCATCACCCTCGGGGTCATCGCCCACCGCCTCGTGTCCCTGCTGGGGCTCGTGGCCGCCGGGTGGGCGATCTCGCGCCTGGCCCGCCGCTGCCGCGTCAACCCCGTCACCGCCCTGTGGCTGGGCATGCTCAATCCGCTGACCATTCTCCACCTGGTCGGCGGCATCCACAATGAATCCATCCTGCTCGGTCTCATGCTGGTCGGGCTGGAGGTGGGTCTGCGGGGCGTCGATAAGCTCGGGGGACGCAACGGACAACCCGTCGACCCTGCCGGCGGTGCCGGACTGATCATCGTCTCGGCGATCCTCATCGCCGGCGCCGGCATGGTGAAGGTGACCGGCTTCCTCGCGCTCGGATTCGTCGGCATGAATCTTGCGCGGCACTTCCTGCGCGTCGGACGGGGACCGGTGGTGTCCGTGATTTTGGCCGCCGTCATTCAGGTGGCGCTGTTGGTGGCCACCATTGCCGTGGTGACCGTGGCCACCGGCATCGGCCTGGGCTGGGTGACGGGCCAGGGAGGGGCGGCGTCGATACGCAGCTGGCTGTCGATCACCACCGACATCGGCGTGATCGCCGGTTTCTTCGCCATGCTCCTGGGGCTCGGTGACCACACCGACACCATGCTGCTCATCACCCGCGGTGCCGGAGTACTGGTCGCCGGAGGGTTCCTCATCCGATTCCTCTTCGCCACGTTCCGCGGCACCATCCACCCCGTCGGCGGGCTCGGCGTGGCCACATTCGTGCTGGTCATTCTCTTCCCCGTCGTCCACCCGTGGTACATGCTCTGGGCGATCTTGCCGCTGGCGGCGTGGGCCAACCAGGTGGTCTTCCGCGTCGCGGTCGTCGCCTACTCCGCATTCTTCTCCTTCACCGTGCTACCCCGCGGGCTGGCCCTGCCCCCGCTGACGATCGCCTCCATCTACCTCGGGGCGGCTGTGACATTCGCCGTCGTGGTGGGACTCGGCTGGTGGCTGATGCGGCGTGGGACGATCCGTGGCCTACACTGATTAACCGTGTCTGCAACTTTCGATGGGTCGACCCCTGCCCTGGAGCTGGGGAATGTGGTCAAGAGATTCGGCGCCACCACCGCCGTCGACGGCCTGTCCCTCACCGCCCGCCGCGGAGAGGTCCTCGCCCTGCTGGGACCCAACGGCGCCGGTAAGACCACCACCATCGAGATGTGCGAGGGGTTCCAACGCCCCACCTCCGGCTCCATCCGCGTCCTGGGCATCGATCCGGTGACCCACCCCGAGGACGTCCGCGCCCGCATCGGGATCATGCTGCAGGGCGGGGGCTCCTACTCCGGGATCCGGGTCGCCGAGATGCTCCGCCTCGCCGCCGCCTACAACGATGACCCCCACGATCCCGAGTGGCTCATCGACATCCTCGGCCTGGACGGCGTGCGACGCACCACCTGGCGCCGCCTGTCCGGCGGCCAGCAGCAACGCCTCTCCCTGGCGCTGGCGATCATCGGTCGCCCGGAACTGGTCTTCCTCGACGAACCCACCGCCGGCCTCGACGCCCAGTCCCGCCTCGCCGTCTGGGAGCTTATCGACGCCCTACGCCGCGACGGCGTCACCGTCATCCTCACCACGCACCTCATGGACGAAGCGGAGGCCCTGGCCAACCACGTCGTCATCGTCGACAAGGGACGCGTCGTCGCCTCCGGCACCCCGTCCGAGCTGACCTCCGAGGACGGCTCCCGCCTGAGCTTCGAGACCGACACCCCCCTCGACATTCCGCGTATCGACGACGCCCTGCGGGACCTTCCGGGCGTCGAGGCGCTCCGCCCCCTGCATTACCGCCTGTCCGCCGACGCCACCCCCGAGCGCATCGCCGCGGTCACCCGGGCGGTCGCCGATCAGGGCGTGCTCATCCGCCGCCTCGATGTCGACCACCGCAACCTCGAGGAAGTCTTCCTCGACATCACCGGACGGAGCCTGAGGAGCTGACATGACCACCACCCGATTCTCCCCCGGCACCTTCACCCCGGCCCCCCGCCGCGCCCCCCGCGGCCGGATGATCGCCGCCCAGGGACGCACCGAGACGATCCTGTTCCTGCGCCACGGGGAACAGCAGCTGCTCAGCGTCATCATTCCCCTGGTGGCCCTCGTCCTCACGGCGACCATGCCGATGTTTCGGGAACAGACCTCTCTGGCGCAGCTGCTGCCCATGGTGCTGGCGATCGCCACCTCCAGTTCCGGGTTCACCGGGCAGGCGATCGCGGTGGCCTTCGACCGGCGCTACGGGGCGCTCAAACGCACCGGCGCGTCCGGGGTCCCCGCCTCGACGATCATCTTCGGCAAGGTCATCGCCGTGGCCGCCATGTCGGCCCTGCAGGTCCTGCTGCTCGGCTCGGTGGCGCTGTTCCTCGGGTGGCGTGCCTCCCCGGGCGGGGTGGCCCTCGGCCTGGTGATCCTCCTGCTCGGCATCACCACCTTTACCGCCCTCGGCATGCTCATGGGCGGCACGCTGTCCTCCGAGATGGTCCTCGCCCTGGCCAACCTCATCTGGTTCGTCCTCGTCGGTGCCCTCGGCTGGGTGGTGTTCTCCCCCGGCCTGGACACCGCCGGCTGGTACACCGCCATCCCCACCGTGGCCCTCGCGGCCGGGCTCACCGATGCTTTCGCCGGGGTCATCCCCTGGCTGGAGATCGCCGTCATGGGGGCGTGGGCCGTGGCCGCGTCGGTGATGGCCGTCCGATGGTTCCGCTTCGAGGCCTAGAGTTTCCTCACACCCGTCAATAGTTCAATCCCGCACGTCGAAAAGATAGGATGGGCGCCGTGACTTCTGCGACCGCCACCGACCACCCGACCACCACGAAGGGTCCGACGGTGCGCCTCCAGCGCATCCTGGCCTTCATCCTCCTGCTGGCGCAGGGTGGAATCACCGTCACCGGTTCCATCGTCCGTGTCACCGGATCCGGCCTCGGCTGCGACACCTGGCCGAACTGCCACGAGGGTTCCCTGGTTCCCGTCCAGGGTGCGGCGCCGGCCATCCACCAGGCGATCGAATTCGGCAACCGCCTGCTCACCTTCGTCCTGGCGGCCATCGCCATCGCGGTGTTCATCGCGGTGCTGCGGGCGGGGCGTCGCAAAGAAATCATCGTCTACTCCGTGCTCTCGGGTGTCGGCATCATCATCCAGGCCGTCCTGGGCGGCATCTCCGTCCACCTCGACCTCAAGTGGTGGGCCGTGGCGATCCACTTCCTGCCCTCGATGGTGCTCGTCTGGATCGCGGCCCTGCTCTACATGCGACTCGCGGAACCCGACCATCTGCCGCAGGTGCGGATGTTCGCCCCCATCATCCGCACCCTCACCATCGTCGCCGCCGTGTGCCTGTCTGTCGTGCTCGTCACCGGCACCATGACCACCGGCGCCGGTGTCCACTCGGGCGATGACGGGGTCGGCATGGAGGGTCGCCTCGACGTCGACATCGAGGTCATGGCTCTCGTCCACGCCGGCACCATGTACGTCTACCTGGCCGCCACCCTGGCCGTCGTCTGGCTGCTCTACCGCGGGATGGCCGCCAAGGACGCGAAGAACACCGGGTGGGTGCTCATTCTCATGATCGCCGTCCAGTGGGCCATCGGCGTCATCCAGTTCAACCTCGGTGTCCCCCGCTGGACCATCCCCGCCCACGTGGCGATGAGCTCGGTCGTCGTCGCTTTCTCGGCTTTCCTCTACGCCCACGGCCTGCGCCGGATCACCCGCGAAGAGAAAAACGCCACCGTCACCGCCGAGTGATCGCTAGCCTGGATGCCATGAAGGCAATCCAGATCACTGAAACCGGAGGACCCGAGGTCCTCGTCCTGCGCGACATCGAGGCGCCGGTCCCGAACGACGACGAAGTGCTTGTCGACGTCCTCGTGGCCGGCGTCAACTACATCGACACCTACTACCGCGAGGGCGCCTACCACGCGAGTGTCCCCTTCGTCCCCGGGCTGGAGGGCACAGGCCGGGTGGTGCACGATCCGCAGGGGGAGATCGCCGAGGGGACGGTCGTCGCCTGGTGTGACGCCTTCGGCTCCTACGCCGAGCAGGTCTGTGTTCCCCGTGAGCGTCTGGTCGCCGTGCCCGAGGGGGTCGAACCCGCCGTCGCCGCGTCGATGCTGCTCCAGGGCATCACCGCCCACTACCTCACCTACGGTGTGTACAACCTGCAGGAGGGTGACTCCTGCCTCATCACCGCCGGCGCGGGTGGCGTCGGGCTGCTGGCCACGCAGATGGCCGCTGCGAAGGGCGTGCGGGTCTACTCCGTGGTCTCCACGGACGAGAAGGCGGAACTGGCCATGGAGGCCGGGGCCACCGAAGTCTTCCGCTACTCCGACAACCTGGCCGAGGTCGTGCGCCGCCGCAACGGTGGAGTCGGCGTCGACGTCGTCTATGACGGCGTGGGCAAGGACACCTTCTCAGAGTCCCTCGAGGCCGTCCGTCCCCGCGGCGTGGTGTGTCTGTTCGGTGCCGCCTCCGGTGCCGTCGAGCCGGTGGATCCGCAGCTGCTCAACACCCACGGCTCCATCTACCTCACCCGCCCCTCCATCGGTGCCTGGACCTCCGGCGAAGGTGAATTCCGGATGCGGGCCCAGGCCGTCACCCAGGCTGTGGTCGACGGCGCGCTGAAGTTCCGGATCTCCGGCGAGTACTCGCTGGCCGACGCCGAGCAGGCCCACCGCGACCTGCAGGGTCGCCGAACAACCGGTTCCATCGTCCTGCACGTCCAGGACTAGT
>NZ_JAUNRW010000105.1 GCF_030535495.1 Corynebacterium sp. | reverse complement strand
CGCTGCATACTTTTCATCAGACTGCATAAAGTGTTACAGTGGTCCGCATGACACTTAAGGTTGCAGTCGCTGGTGCCACGGGCTACGCGGGCGGGGAGATCCTCCGTCTCCTTCTCGGGCATCCCTCCTACCTCTCGGGTGACCTGGAGATCGGTGCGCTGACGGCCGGCTCCTCGGCGGGGCAGTCCGTGGCAGAGCTCATGCCGCATGTGCCGCAGTTGGCCGAGCGCGTCATCGAGGACACCACCCCTGAGGTGCTGGCGGGCCACGATGTCGTGTTCCTGGCACTGCCGCACGGTCACTCCGGGCCCATCGGCCAGGCTCTCGCGGACTCGAACCCGGACGCCGTCGTCATTGACTGCGCGGCCGACTTCCGCCTGCAGGAGGCAGGGGAGTGGGAGCACTACTACGGCTCCGAGCACGCCGGCACCTGGCCCTACGGCATCCCCGAGCTGCCGGGGCAGCGCGAGGAGCTCACCGGCGCGAAGCGTGTCGCGGTGCCGGGGTGTTTCCCCACCGGCGCTACCCTCGCCGCCCTTCCGGCTGTCGCCGGTGGCCTCATCGTCCCGGAACTGTCGATCGTCTCCATCACCGGAGTGTCCGGCGCCGGTAAGAAGGCTGCCGTCGGACTCCTCGGTTCCGAGGTCATGGGCAGCCTGCGCGCCTACAACACCGCGGGCAAGCACCGGCACACCCCGGAGGTGATCCAGAACCTCTCCGCCGTGACGGACGATGAGGTCTCGGTGTCCTTCACCCCGGTCCTGGCACCGCTGCCGCGCGGCATCCTCACCACCATCACGGCTCCCCTCAAGGAGGGCGTGACCGCCGAGGCGGCATACGAGACCTACCGCGCCTTCTACGCGGATGAGCCTTTCGTGCATCTGCTGCCTGTCGGCCAGCAGCCGGAGACCCAGAACGTCGTGGGCACCAACATGTGCCACCTGCAGGTGGAGGTCAATGAGCGCGCGGGTGTCCTGCTCATGACCGGCGCCATCGACAACCTCACCAAGGGCACCGGCGGCGCCGCCGTGCAGTGCATGAACCTCGCCCTCGGGCTCGACGAGACCGCCGGCCTGCCCATGGCCGCCGTCGCCCCCTAGAACCTCAACCCCGGAAAGCCATCCCATGAGCATCACCACCCCCGTCGGCTTCACTGCCGCCGCCCTCACCGCAGGTATCAAGCCCTCCGGTAATCCCGACATGGCTCTCGTGGTCAACAACGGCCCCGAGTTCCACGCTGCCGCGGTGTTCACCCGCAACCGCGTCGTCGCCTCCCCGGTGAAGATCTCCCGCGAGGCGATCAAGGACGGGCAGATCCGCGCGGTGCTGTTCAACTCCGGCAACGCCAATGCCTGCAACGGCTCCCAGGGCGATACGGATGCGCAGGCTGTCGTCGATCAGGTGGCCGGGCTCCTCGCCATCGAGCCCTCCGATGTCGGTGTCTGCTCCACCGGACTCATCGGTGAGCCGCTGCCGATGGACAAGATCCACGCGGGCGTCGACAAGCTTGTTCCGGGCCTGGGTGATCACGGCGGCGACGCGGCCGAGGCCATCATGACCACTGACCTGGTGAAGAAGGAAATCCTGGTCAAGGGTGACGGCTGGACCCTAGGTGGTATGGGTAAGGGCGTCGGCATGATGAGCCCGTCCCTGGCCACCATGCTCGTGTGTCTGACCACCGACGCCTCCGCAACCCCGGAGATGCTCGACGAGGCTCTGCGCGCCGCCTCGAAGGTCACCTTCGACACCCTCGACATCGACGGCTCCACCTCCACCAATGACACCGTCTTCCTGCTCGCCTCCGGTGCCTCCGGTGTCACCCCGAGCCAGGAGGAACTCAATGCCGCGGTGCTCGGGGCCAGTGAGGAGATCGCGCGGATGATGCAGGCCGACGCCGAGGGCGTGACCAAGCGCGTCACCGTGACGGTCGAGGGCACCGGCTCCGACGAGCAGGCCGTCAACGCCGCCCGCACCCTGGCCCGCGACAACCTCTTCAAGTGCGCGATGTTCGGTTCGGACCCGAACTGGGGACGCGTCCTCGCCGCCGTCGGCATGGCGGACGCCGACATGGACCCCGACCATATCTCCGTCTTTTTCAACGGCCACGCCGTGTGCGAGAACACCACCGGCACGCCGACGGCCCGCGAGGTGGATCTTTCCGGCGCCGACATCGACGTCCGCGTCGACCTGGGTACGGGTGGCACCGGCCGGGCGACGGTCCGCACCACGGACCTTTCCCACGATTACGTCCACATCAACTCGGCCTACTCCAGCTAGGAAGCAGACATGGAATCTCTCTCGGAGCTCAGCAACGAGGCCCGTGCCCACGTGCTCGCGGAGGCACTGCCCTGGTTGCAGCACTTCCGCGACAAGATCGTCGTGGTCAAGTACGGCGGCAACGCCATGATCGACGAGGACCTCAAGGCAGCCTTCGCCGCCGACATGGTCCTCCTGCGCACCGTCGGTGCCAAGCCCGTCGTCGTCCACGGTGGCGGTCCGCAGATCTCCTCGATGCTCAAGCGCCTCGGTCTCGACGGCGAGTTCAAGGGTGGCTTCCGCGTGACCACGCCGGAGGTCATGGAGGTGGTCCGCATGGTGCTCTTCGGCCAGGTCGGCCGCGACCTCGTCGGCCTCATCAACTCCCACGGCCCCTATGCCGTGGGCACCTCCGGTGAGGATGCCGGCCTGTTCACCGCGCAGAAGCGGCTGGTCAACGTCGGCGGCGTTCCCACCGACATCGGCCTGGTCGGCGACATCACCGACGTCAACCCGGAGGCCGTCATGGACATCATCGAGGCCGGGCGTATCCCGGTCGTGTCCACGATCGCCCCCGGCGCGGACGGTGAGGTCTACAACATCAACGCCGACACCGCGGCCGGCGCGCTGGCCACGGCCATCGGGGCGGAGCGCCTGCTCATGCTCACCAACGTGGAGGGCCTGTACACCGACTGGCCGAACCGGGATTCGTTGCTGTCGAAGATCGTCGCCTCGGAACTGCAGTCGATCCTGCCCGGACTTGATTCCGGCATGATCCCCAAGATGGAGTCCTGCCTCAATGCCGTGCAGGGCGGGGTGGCCGCGGCGCACGTCATCGACGGCCGCATCGCCCACTCCGTCATCCTCGAGCTGCTCACCATGGGCGGTATCGGCACCATGGTGCTGCCCGACAACTACGAACGCGGCAACTATCCGGCCGGCGCCGTCTTCAGAAAGGACGCGGAACAGTGAGCGATTCCCTCACCCAGTGGAACCAGGTGCTGATGAACAACTACGGCACCCCGCCGGTGGAGCTCGTCTCCGGTAAGGGTGCGACCGTGGAGGATTCACAGGGCCGCGTCCACATCGACCTGCTCGCCGGCATCGCCGTCAACGCCCTGGGCCACGCCCACCCGGCGATCATCGAGGCCGTCACCCACCAGCTCTCCCAGCTGGGGCATGTCTCCAACCTCTTCGCCTCGGGCCCGGTGCTGCAGGCCGCCGCCACCCTCAAGGAGCGGGTCGGCGACGACTCCGCGCGCGTGTTCTTCTGCAACTCCGGCGGCGAGGCCAACGAGGCCGCCTTCAAGCTCGCCCGCCTCACCGGCCGCTCCCGGGTGCTGGCCGCCGTCAACGGCTTCCACGGCCGCACCATGGGCTCCCTGGCCCTGACCGGCCAGCCCGACAAGCGGAAGGCCTTCGAGCCGCTGCCGTCCGGGGTGGAGTTCTACCCCTACGGCGACGTCGAGTACCTGACGAAGCTCGTCGAGACCAACCCCGGCGACGTCGCCGCCATCTTCCTCGAGCCGGTCCAGGGAGAGACGGGCGTGGTCCCCGCCCCGGCCGGTTTCCTGCAGGCGGTGCGGGATCTGTGCGATGAGCACGGCATCCTCATGGTCTGCGATGAGGTGCAGACCGGCGTCGGCCGCACCGGCACCTTCTTCGCCTTCCAGCACGACGGAATCCTGCCGGACATCATCACCATGGCCAAGGGCCTGGGCGGCGGCATCCCCATCGGCGCCACCATCGCCCGCGGTCAGGCCGCCGAGCTCTTTAAGCCCGGTGCCCACGGCACCACCTTCGGCGGCAACCCGATCGCCTGTGCCGCCGCCAACGCGGTGCTCGAGATCGTCGACGAGGACTTCTGCGCCGAGGTCCGCGAGAAGGGCGCCAACTTCGCCGGGAAGCTCACCGAGATCGGGGGAGTGGACCACGTCCGCGGCCGCGGCCTCATGCTCGGCGTCGTCCTCGAGCAGCCGGTGGCCAAGGACGCCGTGGCCAAGGGCTTCGAGCACGGACTCATCCTCAACGCCCCGGCCGCGAACATCATCCGTCTCACCCCGCCGCTGATCATCACCCA
Source organism: Corynebacterium sp. (assembly GCF_030535495.1). Classification (GTDB taxonomy): domain Bacteria; phylum Actinomycetota; class Actinomycetes; order Mycobacteriales; family Mycobacteriaceae; genus Corynebacterium. Next base: position 2,615 of record NZ_JAUNRW010000105.1, on the reverse strand, counting down.
CGATGAGATGGACGCGGCCGTCGAGAAGCTCTCGACACTGATCACCACCCTCAGCAAGGAGGCCTGACCATGACCACCCCGAACGTGCGGCACTTCCTCGCCGACGACGACCTCACCCCGGCCGAACAGGCCGAGGTCCTGGCACTCGCGGCCGAACTGAAGCAGGCCCCGCTGTCGAAGCGCCCTCTCGAGGGCCCGCTGTCGGTGGCCGTGCTCTTCGACAAGACGTCGACCCGCACCCGCTTCTCCTTCGACGCCGGCATCGCCCACCTCGGCGGACACCCCATCGTCGTGGACTCCGGCTCCTCCCAGATGGGCAAGGGCGAGACGATCCAGGACACTGGTGCTGTGCTCTCCCGCTACGTGGAGATGATCGTGTGGCGCACCTACGCACACCAGAACTTCCACGACCTGGCCGAGACCGCGACGGTCCCGATCATCAACTCGCTCTCCGATGACCTGCACCCCTGCCAGATCCTGGCCGACCTGCAGACCTGCATTGAAAACCTCTGCCCCGAGCAGGGGCCCGCGGGCCTCAAGGGTAAGAAGGCGGTCTACCTCGGCGACGGCGACAACAACATGGCGAACTCCTACATGATCGGCTTCGCCACCGCGGGCATGGACATGACGATCATCGCCCCGGAGGGTTTCCATCCGAAGGCCGAGTTCGTCGAGCGCGCACAGGCCCGCGCCGCCGAGACCGGGGCCACCGTCACCGTGACCTCCGACGTCGGGGAGGTGGCCGGTGCCGATGTCGTCATCACCGACACCTGGGTGTCCATGGGCATGGAGGCCGACGGCAAGGACCGCCGCACCCCCTTCCTGCCGTACCAGGTCACCGGCGAGATCATGGCGCAGGCCGACGCCGACGCCATCTTCCTGCACTGCCTGCCGGCCTACCGCGGCAACGAGGTCACCGCCGAGGTCATCGACGGCCCCGCATCCCGGGTCTTCGACGAGGCCGAGAACCGCCTGCACGCGCAGAAGGCCCTCATGGTCTGGCTGCTGGAGCACCAGCCGGAGTAGATGGATGTCCGCCCCCGTCACCCGCACCGCCCGCCAGGGCAAGATCCTGGAGATCCTCGGCAAGACCCGGGTCTCCAGCCAGGTGCAGCTGTCCGAACTGCTTCTCGACGAAGGCGTCGACATCACCCAGGCCACCCTCTCCCGCGACCTCGACGAGCTGGGGGCCAAGAAGATCCGCCCCGACCAGGGTCGGCCCTTCTACGTGGTGGGGCACGTCGAGAAGCAACTCGCGACACAGTTCACCGGTCCGAAGGAGAAGCTGCGCCGCATGCTCGATGAGCTCGTCGTCGCGGTGGATCACTCGGGCAACATCGCGGTGCTGCGGACCCCGCCCGGGGCCGCGCAGTACCTGGCCAGCTTCATCGATCGCGTCGGCCTGGACGAGACCGTCGGCACCATCGCCGGTGATGACACCATCTTCGTCCTCGCCCGCGAACCGCTGACGGGCCGCGAGCTGGGGGACCTGCTCACCGGCGCATAAGCCCCCCGGTATCCTCAATAATCAGTAACACCAAAAACCCAAGGAGAACCCACATGTCTGCACGCGTCGTCCTCGCCTACTCCGGCGGCCTCGACACCACTGTCGCGATCCCGTACCTGGCCAAGATGACCGGCGGCGAGGTTGTCGCCGTGTCCCTCGACCTCGGCCAGGGCGGCGAGGACATGGAGTCCGTGCGCCAGCGCGCCCTCGACTCCGGTGCCGTCGAGTCCGTCGTCATCGACGCCCGCGACGAGTTCGCCGACGAGTACTGCCTGCCCACCATCAAGGCCAACGGCATGTACATGAAGCAGTACCCGCTGGTCTCCGCGATTTCCCGCCCGCTCATCGTCAAGCACCTCGTCGAGGCCGCCAAGGAGCACGGCGGCACCCACGTCTCCCACGGCTGCACCGGTAAGGGCAACGACCAGGTCCGTTTCGAGGTCGGTTTCCGCAACGCCAACCCGGACCTGGAGATCATCGCCCCGGCCCGCGACTACGCCTGGACCCGCGACAAGGCCATCGCCTTCGCCGAGGAGATCGACCTGCCCATCGAGCAGTCCGCCTCCTCCCCGTTCTCCATCGACCAGAACGTCTGGGGCCGCGCCGTCGAGACCGGCTACCTCGAGGACCTGTGGAACGCCCCGACCAAGGACGTCTACGCCTACACCGAGGAGCCGACCCTGGGCAACGCCCCGGATGAGCTCATCATCTCCTTCGAGGGCGGCAAGCCCGTCGCCATCGACGGCAAGCCGGTGTCCGTGCTCGAGGCCATCGAGGAGCTCAACCGCCGCGGCGGCGCCCAGGGTGTCGGCCGCCTGGACATGGTCGAGGACCGCCTCGTGGGCATCAAGTCCCGCGAGATCTACGAGGCCCCCGGCGCCATGATCCTCATCAAGGCCCACGAGGCCCTCGAGGACGTCACCGTCGAGCGTGAGCTGGCCCGCTACAAGCGGCTTGTCGACGCCCGCTGGTCCGAGGAGGTCTACGACGGCCTGTGGTTCGGCCCGCTCAAGCGCTCCCTCGATGCGTTCATCGACTCCACCCAGGAGCACGTCACCGGCGACATCCGCCTGGTGCTGCACGCCGGTTCCATCACCATCAACGGCCG
>NZ_JAUNRW010000001.1 GCF_030535495.1 Corynebacterium sp. | reverse complement strand
TCGATGCCGTTGTGGACCATCTTGACGAAGTGGCCGGCGCCGTCGGGGCCGATGTGGGTGACACACGGGGTGCCGTCGACGACCGCGGCGACGGATTCGAGCAGCGGACCGAGGGTCTCCCAGGACTCCGCCGGACCGCCCGGCATGATCGACGGGCCGTTGAGGGCGCCCTCCTCGCCGCCGGAGATGCCGGCGCCGACGAAGTGGCGGTTGCGGGCGGCCATCTCGGTCTCGCGGCGGACGGTGTCGGTGTAGAGGGCGTTGCCGCCGTCGATGATGATGTCGCCGTCCTCCATGGCGTCCGCCAGCTGGTTGATCACTGCATCGGTGGCGGGACCTGCCTGGACCATGATGATCGCCTTGCGGGGGCGCTCGAGGGAGGCGACGAAATCCTCGATGGTCTCGGAGGGGAGGAAGGCACCCTCGTCACCGTGCGCGGTCATCAGCGCGCGGGTCTTCTCAGGCGAGCGGTTGTAGACGGCCACGGTGTGACCCTTGTGGGCGAAGTTACGGGCGAGGTTGGAGCCCATGACAGCAAGGCCGACAACGCCGATCTGGGCGAGATTCTCAGGGGTGCTCATGGCTTAAGAGTGTAGACACTGGGCCGCGGGGCCGCCTCGATAGGATGTCGATAGGATTCAGACATGGATGACCTCGCATACACCGACCTCTTTCGCCTCGCCGGGACCGGTCGAGCCCTGGACAAGGACTCCCTGGAGGTGCTCAACAGCCGCGATGTCGGATTGTCCGCGCATCTGGGCATCCGCTATCTCGAGGTCGCCGACGGTCGGGTTCGCGCCGAACTTCCCGTCGGGCCCCATCTGCTGCAGCCTGCCGGACTGGTCAACGGCGGGGCCCTGTGCGCACTGGCGGAATCGGTCGGCAGCCTCGCGGGATTGGTGACCGCGGGAGCCCCCGTGGTGGGGGTCAACAATGACACCGACTTCATCGCCGGTGTGCGGGAAGGTGTCATCGAGGCGAAGGCCACCCCGGTACAGGCCGGAGGGCGCACTCAGCTGTGGGAGATCCTCATGCGCAACGAGGGTCGGCTGGTGGCCCGCTCGACGCTGCGAACCATGGTCATGAACAGGTGAAGCGCATCCCGTTGGCCTGCAGCCGCTCGAGGTAGGGCGCCCCGAGGGCGGTGGACGGGGTGAGAACTCCTCCGGCTCCGGGCCGTTCCAGGAGGGTGAGGGCTGCCTCGGCCAGCATCATCGCGGTGACCTCGTATCCCGGGTCCCCGTCGGCGGCGACGGTGCAGGAGACCTCCCGGCCGGTGGCGGTGACACCCTGGTGGGTGAAGCGGAAATAGCCGTCGCCCGGCTGCGGTACCAGGCGCTGGAGGGCTGGTTTCTGGGACGCGGCGAACAGCGTGGCGGTGATGCCGGCCAGAGCGTAGGCCTTGAGGCGGCCGAGGATCCCGCGGCCGGTGGCCCAGCGCTCGTGGTAGACGAAGCGCTCCCCGCGCAGCGAATTGGAGCGGCGCACGATGCGGGTGTTGAACATGGACATGAAGAAGGGCCCGGCCCAGCGGGAATCCTTCAGCCGGGTGATCCGGAAGTCCCGCGCATTGTCCAGGCGCGGCTCCTCGGAGGGGACAGGGGAGAGGCTGTAGGGGTTGTGCAGGTTGCGGGCCACGGTGCGGTCGGCGCGCGCCTGCGCGGAGACCTCGCGCATGGAGTCGAGGGTGCCGGTGGACAGCCCGCCCTTGAGCTTCTCGACGACCATGGTCACCTCCTCCAGCGGTTCCCCCGCGTGCTGACGCAGGGCGAAGGCGCCCATGTCCGAGGGCACGGAATCGAAGCCGCAGGAGTGGACGATACGGGCGGTGGTGGTCCCGTGGTGGGTGTCGATGACGCGGCGGATGAAGGGCACTTCGCCGCACAGGTCGACGTAGTCGGTGCCTGCTTCCGCGCAGGCGTTGACCATCTCCCAGCCGAGACGGGAATAGGGTCCCACGCAACTGATGACCACCCCGGCCCGGGCGGCGAGGGCCGCCATGTCGGAGCCGGAGTGCGCGTCACCGGTGGCGATCTCCCACGCCGGGTTGATCTCGTCGCGCAGCGCTTCCAGTGCGGCGGCGTCGCGGCCGGCCAGGATGACGTTGTCGTGGTCGGCCAGATAGGCAGCGGTGAGGCGGCCGACGAAACCGGTGGCTCCGAACAGCAGGATGTCAGACATGGAGGCTGCGTCCTCCCAGCGGGGCACTCAGCTGCAGCACCTGGGACTCCTCCAGGGCGATCATGGTGCACACATCCGCTCCGCCGACGCGGGGACCGGTGACCACCCGCACGTGGACTGCCCAGGGGGTCTCCACGGCCACGGCATGGGCGCCGTAGCAGGCCGGATCACCCGTGACGTAGTGCACGCGGACCTGGTTGCCGGGCAGCACCTCGTGGCGGGTCACCTCGGTCAGGCGCGGTGCCCACACCGTTCCCTCCTGGCGGTGGTCGATGCTGGACTGGGCGTGGGCGGCCGGTGCCAGGCCGAGGGCCAGGGCGGCGGTGGCGACCGTGATCAGTGTCCTTCTCATGCCGCCCAGGCTACAACCAGTTGTTGCGGCGGAACCACCAGAACATCGACGCCACGATGAGCGCGATGACACCGAGCACCACGAAGTAGCCGTACTCCCATTCCAGCTCGGGCATGTTGGTGAAGTTCATGCCGTAGATACCGGCGATGAGCGTCGGCGCGGCCGCCATGCCGACCACCGCGGAGATCGTACGCATGTCGGTGTTCTGCTGCATGGTGATCTTGGCGACGGAGGCGTCGATCAGCGCCGACAGACGTTCGTCATAACCGGCGATCTGGTCGCGGACGGTCATTTCATGGTCGAGGACGTCGCGGAAGTAGCTGCGCAGCTGCTTGCCGAGGATGTCGCGGTTGTCGGTGATGAGCGTCCGCAACGCGGGGGCCAGCGGATCGGTGGAGTGCCGCATCTCGAGGATCTCGCGTTTGTACATGTAGATCTGCTCGATGTTGAAACGCGAGCCGGGGGTGAAGACCTCTTCCTCCAGGTCATCGACCTCCTGCTCCAGCAGGGCGGCGATGCGGCCGTATTCGTCGACGAGGTGGTCGGCCACCCGCCAGGCCAGGGCGGCGGGCCCCAGGGTGACCAGTTCGGGGTTGTCCTCCAGCACGCTGGAGAGCTCCGGCAGCTCGGCGCCGTGGCGGACGGTAATGATGAAATCGGGACCCACGAGCATCTGCACCTCGCCGGTGGAGATGATCTCGCGGGAGTTGCCCTCCGAGGCCTCGGCGCGGAACTTGACGGAGCGCACGACCATGAACAGCTGGTCGTCGTAACGCTCGACCTTGGGGCGCTGATGCGCGGTGACGGCGTCCTCGACGATGAGGGGGTGGATGCCGAATTTCTCGGCGACGCGCTGCATCTGCTGGTCATCGGGTTCGCGCAGCCCGAGCCAGACGAATCCGCTGCCGTGCTCGCGCACCTCGTTCAGGGCGGAGGAGGGGATGTACTCGCCGGGGAGCCGGGCGCCGTCGAGGAATACGCGGCAGTGGTCGATGGCGCGTTCCACCGGGACCTTCAGCCGGGGGCGCTCCGGCGACCGGCGGGGACGTTCGAAGGGGTTGGGCACGCAGACGATCCTATACTGGCCTCATGCCCACCTGGAAAGATATGACCTCGGAGAATCCGCAGCATTCGGAGAACTATGCCCGCCGCTGGCAGGAGATGATCGACCGCGGCGATGACATCGACGGCGAGGCCCGGCTTATCGACGCCCTCGTCCCCCGCGCCGCCCGCATCCTCGACGCCGGCTGCGGGCAGGGGCGCATCGCCGGCTACCTCGCGCAGCGGGGTCATGACGTGGTCGGCGTGGACATCGACCCGGTGCTCGTCGGGCACGCCCGCGAGATGTATCCGGAGGCCGCGTTCGAGGTCGCCGACCTGTGTGCGGACCCGCTGCCCGGCGGCTTCGACCTGGTGGTCTCCGCAGGCAACGTCATGGGCTTCCTCGACCCGGGCGGGCGGCAGCAGGCCCTGGAGGCCATCGCCGCCGCCCTGGTACCGGGGGGACGCTTCGTCGCCGGCTTCGGCGCCGGACGGGGTTGGGGTTTCGACGACTTCATGGCCACGGCCACCGCGGCCGGATTGGAGCCCGAGAACGTCTTCTCCACCTGGGACCTGCGGCCCTTCGAGGAGGACTCGGACTTCCTCGTGGCGATCTTCTACCAGGCGCGGTCGGCCTGAGCGAAAAATTCCCGCTCGTATACGCAGGCGTGGAGGTAGGCGGTCATCGCCTGCTCACGCTGCTGCGGTGAGGCGGCGGCCAGCGCGCGCTCGGTGTGTTCGATGGCCAGGCGGGCGCCGGCGTTGAAGTCCTCGCCGCCGTAGGTGGACAGCCAGGCGTGGTACGGATGCTCGGGGGTGTTGGACCTGGCCAGCTCCATACCGATCTCCGCGTAGAGCCAGAAGCACGGCAGCACCGCCGCGGCCCCGACCACGTAGGGCTCGACCGCACAGGAGGCGACGAGGAAGTTGGTGTAGCCGAGGGTGACAGGGGAGGGGGTGGTGACGGTGAGGTCATTGCCGCTCATCCACTCGCGGTGCAGTTCCGCCTCACCGTCGAGCACCTCGCGGGCGGCCTCCGCCCAGAAGGTCTGGCCCTCCTGGTCCGGAGCGGTGGCCGAGAGCAGCGCCAGGGCACGCGAGTAGCGGTTGAGGTACTGGGCGTCCTGGTCGAGATAGAAGGCGAAGTCGGCGTGACGCAGGGTTCCGTCGGCGAGCTCGCGCAGGAAGCTCAGCTCCATGATCTCGTTCCACACCTCGCCGGTGGCCTCCCACATCGCCTGGGTGTGCGGGCCGGCCGGTGCCAGGTGCGGGGTCGGGGCGGGGACATCCGTGCGCGGGGCCCACGGGGTGGTGTCGGCGGCGGCCTCCAGGCGGCGGGCCCGGTGGAAGTGGTCGACGGGGCCGTTGCCCTGTCCGACCTCCAGGTCCGCGGCGTGGAGGATCGCCTCGTGCAGCCAGCGGGTGGACCAGTCGAGGGCCTCGTCGACGGAGTCACCGCGGGCAATGCGGGTGGCCAGGGCGGCGGAGAGGGAGCAGCCGGTGCCGTGGGTGTTGGTGGTGTCGATGCGTCGGGTGGGCACGTGGTGGACCAAGCCCTCGGGGGTGACCACGGCGTTGTCGGCCTCCGGACCGCGCAGGTGCCCACCCTTGACGATGACGGTGGTCCCGGTGTCCGCGGCCAGGTCGCGGGCCTGTGCGATGCCTTCCTCCAGGGTGGTGGCCATCGTCGTGTCGCAGAGGACCGCGAGCTCCCGGAGGTTGGGGGTGATGACGTCGACGCGGCGCACCAGCTCGCGGACGGCAGCCTCCGCGTCCTCATTGAGCAGACGGTCACCGGAGCTGGCCACCATGACCGGGTCGAGGATGACGTGGTCGACCTCATGGGCCTCGAGCGCGCGGGTGACCTCGGCGACGGTGTCGACGTCCCCGAGCATGCCGATCTTCACCGCGTCGACCGTGACGTCGTCGAAGACGGCGTCGAGCTGCTCACGGAGGAAGGACATCGGCGGGGTGTGCACGGAACGCACGCCCTGCGTGTTCTGGGCGACCAGCGCGGTGACCACCGCCATGCCGAAGCCCCCCGCTGCGGCGATCGACTTGAGGTCCGCCTGCACGCCGGCGCCGCCGGTGGGGTCCGTGCCGGCGATGGAGAGAATGCGGGGGGTCATGAGTGGTCCTTCCAGGAGACGAGCTCCGCGATCTCTGCGGAGGTGACATGATGCAGGGCATCGAGCCAGGCGGTGGCGAAGCTGCCCGGTCCGGCGGCGGTGCGCGCCGCGATCTGGGCGGCGGCTCCGGCATGGGCATGCGCGGCCAGGACCGCGTCATGGGCATCGCCGTCCAGCCCCAGGTAGGCCGCGCACAACGCCCCGAGGGAGCACCCGGAGCCGCTGACCAGCGTGAGTAGCGGATCGCCGGAGTTCAGCCGGGTGACGCGCTGCGAGGAGACGATGAGGTCCTCAGGCCCGGACACCGCCACCACACCGCCGGTTCGCTGGGCGAGTACCTGCGCGGCAGGCAGGGCCTGCTCGACGGTGTCGGCGGAGTCCACGCCGCGGCCGCCCTTTCCGCCGCCGCCCAGCGCGGAGATCTCGGAGGCGTTGCCGCGCAGGGCGGTGGGGGAGGCGTCGAGAAGCTTCTCGACGAAGCGTGTGCGGTGCGGCAGCGCGCCGGCCCCGACCGGGTCGAGGACCCACGGGGTGCCAGCAATGGTGGCACCGCGGACGGCCGCTTCCATGCCGGCGTAGCGCTCGGCGCTGGGCGTTCCCACATTGATCAGGACACCCGAGGCGACGGCCGCGAAGTCCGCGGACTCCTCCGGGGTGTCGATCATCGCGGGGGACGCGCCTGCCGCGAGCAGCACATTGGCGCTCAGGGGCATGGCCACGGAATTCGTCAGGCACTGGACAAGGGGTGCAGTGTCGCGCATCTGATCACGCAGGTGCAGAAAACTCAAGACAATCCCTTCGCTAGTGCGAACTAGAGCAGGTTCGGTGGGTGTGATCTCAGCGCGTACTCCGCGCACCCCATGTCGTTGTGAGAGAGAGTAGCAGAACTCAGTAGGTGTCGATGCCGCGGTCGCGGAAGGCCCGCCGGGTGGCCTGCAGGGAGGCCGCGGTCGGTGGCTTGGTGTTCTCCAGGTTGTAGCGGATACCCAGGTCCTGCCACTTGTCCGCGCCCATGTTGTGGAAGGGGAGCACCTCCACGCGCTGTACGTTGGGCCAGCCGGCGACGATGTCGGCGACCTGGGCGACGTTCTCCGGGTCATCCGTGAGCCCCGGAACCAGGACGAAACGCACCCACACCGGCTTGTTCAGCGACGCCAGGCGCGCCCCGAAGTCGAGCGTGGGCTGCAGCGGTTGACCGGTGACCTCGCGGTAGGTGGCCTCGTTGCCGGACTTGACGTCGAGAAGCACCAGGTCGATGTTCTCCAGATCCTCGTCACTGAGGCGGGCACCGAGGAAACCGGAGGTGTCGATCGCGGTGTGGATGCCGGCGCCATGCACCTCGGCCAGCACCCGGCGGGTGAACGCGAGCTGGAAGAGCGGCTCCCCACCGGAGATCGTCAGGCCGCCGCCAGTGGCCTTGAAGACGCGCTTGTAGCGCGTGATGCGCTTGACCACGTCCTCGACGCGCTCGAGGGTGCCGGTGCGCATCTCCATCGTGTCCGGGTTGTGGCAGTACTGGCAGCGCAGGGGACAGCCCGTGAGGAACAGGGTCATGCGGGTGCCGGGACCGTCCACGGCGGTGACCATCTCCCAGGAGTGGACGAGGGCGACGTCGCCGGTGACGCGGGCGTCGAGAAGCTCGGGGCGGGTGAGATCCTCAGCCGTACCCCCGAGGCCGGCGGCGACCCCGCGGAGTCGCTCGCCCTCCTCGGGGGTGAGGTGGACGACGCCGGTGACGCCGTCCTTAGGCACCGTGATGGAAGGTGCGGGAGATGACGTCGCGCTGCTGTTCCTCGGTCAGCTTGACGAAGTTCACCGCGTAGCCGGAGACACGCACCGTGAGGTTGGGGTAGTTCTCCGGGTTGTTCATCGCATCCTCGAGCGTGGACTGGTCGAGGACGTTGATGTTGGCGTGGTAGAGGCCGGACTCCATGTTGTTGGTCTCGCGGGCGGCCTTCATGTCGGCCATGCGCTCGTCGAAGGTCTTGGTGGACATATCAGGGTTCTCCTAGTTCTCGTCCATGATGAATCCGGCGTCGAGGATACCGACGAGGTTGGTGACCTGCTCGTCCTTGGTGCGGCCGAGCCCGGAAGGGGTGATGGTGTTGGTCAGGGAGATGCCGTCGAGGGCATCGTTGTAGTCCAGCTTGCCCACCGAAAGCATGGAGGCGACCATGCCGTGGTTGTCGGCGCCGTTTTCCGGGTTGGCACCCGGTGCGAAGGGCGTGCCCGCGCGGTGGCCGGAGGGGAAGTTGCCCGTGGCCTTGCCGTAGACGACGTTCGAGGTGATGGTGAGCACGGACTGGGTGGGGATCGCGTCGCGGTAGAGCGGGATCTCCTTGATCTTCGCCATGACGGTGTGGACGATCGTGGCGGCGATGTCGTCGGCGCGGTCATCATCGTTGCCGTAGAAGGGGAACTCGCCCTCGGTGCGGTAGTCGACGACCAGGCCCGACTCATCGCGGATCGGGTAGACCTCGGCGTGCTTGATGGCGGACAGGGAGTCGGCGACGATCGACAGGCCGGCGATGCCGCAGCCCATGGTGCGGATGATGTCCGAGTCGTGCAGCGCCATCTCGATGGCCTCGTAGGCGTACTTGTCGTGGGACCAGTGGATGATGTTGAGGGCCTCGACGTAGGTGCCGATGACCCAGTCGAGCATGTCCTCGTACTTGTTCCACACCTCGTCGAAATCGAGGGGTCCGTCACCGTCGATGGGCGCGTAGCCCTCGACGATCTGCTTGCCGCTGACCTCGTCGCGGCCGCCGTTGATGGCGTAGAGCAGGGACTTCGCGGCGTTGACGCGGGCGCCGAAGAACTGCATCTGCTTGCCCACCTGCATCGGGGACACGCAGCAGGCGATGGCGGAGTCATCGCCCCAGCGGTCACGGATCTGCTTGTCCGACTCGTACTGCAGGGAGGAGGTCTCGATGGAGATGGCGGCGCAGAACTCCTTGTAGCCCTCCGGCAGTGCGTCATCCCAGAAGATGGTGATGTTCGGCTCCGGGGCCGGGCCCAGGTTGCGCAGGGTCTGCAGCAGGCGGAAGGAGGTCTTGGTCACCTGCGGGCGGCCGTCCTCCATGAAGCCGGCATCCGACCAGGTGGCCCAGTAGGGGTCGCCGGAGAAGATCTGGTCGTAGTCGATGGTGCGCAGGAAGCGCACGATGCGCAGCTTGATCACCAGGGCGTCGATGATCTCCTGGGCGTCATCCTCGGTGATGATACCGGCGGCGAGATCACGCTCGAAGTAGATGTCGAAGAAGCTGGAGAGGCGACCGATGGACATGGCGGCACCGTCCTGGGACTTCACCGCTCCGAGGTAGCCGAAGTAGGTCCACTGCACCGCCTCCTGCGCGGTGGTGGCCGGCCCGGAGATGTCAAAGCCGTAGGAGGCGGCCATGGTCTTGAGCTTCTTCAGCGCCTTGATCTGCTCGGCGTGCTCCTCGCGGTAGCGCGCCCAGTGCTCGGAGAACCCGGCGTCATGCACGGCATGCTTGGCGGCCTCCTTGTCGGCGATGAGCTTGTCGACGCCGTAGAGGGCCACCCGGCGGTAGTCGCCGATGATGCGGCCACGGCCGTAGGCGTCGGGCAGACCGGTGATGATGTGGGAGGAGCGGGCCGCGCGGATGCGCGGGGTGTAGATGTCGAAGACGGCATCGTTGTGCGTCTTGCGGTAGCGGGTGAAGATGTCCTTGACCTGCTGGTTCGGCTCCTTGCCGGCCTCGCGGATCGCGGTCTCCACCATGCGCCAGCCGCCGTAGGGCATCATGGCGCGCTTGAGCGGGGTCTCGGTCTGCAGGCCGACGACGATGTCATCGTCGTCGGAGATGTAACCGGGAGCGAAGGCGTCGATGTCGGCCGGGGTGTCGGTGTCGATGTCGAACACCCGACGCTCACGCTCGACGGACAGGTAGTTGTCCTCCAGGTGCTGCCAGGTACGCAGGGTCTTGTCGCTGGGGCCCGCCAGGAAGGTGGCGTCGCCGGTGTAGGGCGTGAAGTTGTGCTGGATGAAATCGCGGACATCGATGGTGTCGGTCCACGCCCCCTCAGCAAAACCTTCCCAGGCCTGGGTTACAGGTGGGATAACGGTGGTCACGAAATCAACCTCTCGAGTCTTCGATGGGTGGGAAGAATAGGTGATACGAAATAATGTCAACCGCATACCAGTATAGCGCCTGCGGCCCGCCACAGCCCAAGCGAAAAGCCCGGGCGTATGCCCGGGCTTGACGTGGTGGAAAAGAGGCCTTAACGCAGCTGCTTCTTACCGGTGAACTTGGTGGTGTCACGCAGCTCGATCGGGGTGTCGCCCTCGATCTCGGAGGTGATGGCCTGCAGCTTCATCAGCGCGGTACGCGAGTGCAGCTGCTGGCGGGTGGTCGCCAGGTTGTAACGGGTGCGCGAGAGCGCGTTGACGCCCCAGTTGATCATGGAGACGAAACGGTTGCGGAAGCCCACGAGGAAGAGGACGTGGACCGCCAGCCACAGCAGCCAGCCGATGAAGCCGGTGACCTCGACCTTGCCCATCTTCACCACGGCGTTGAAGCGGGAGACGATGGCCATGGAGCCCTTGTCGAAGTACTCGAAGGCCGGGCGCTGGTCCGCGGCGGTGCGACCGGAGATCTCGTCGGCGATCTGCTCGGCGGCGTACTGACCACCCTGGATGGCCACCTGGGCCACGCCGGGGAGATTCTTGTAGTTGGCCATGTCGCCGACGACGAAGACGTTGCGGTGCTCACCGACGGTGAGATCGTCGTTGACCATGACGCGACCGGCGCGGTCCAGCTCGACTCCGGCCTGCTCGGCGACGAGGGCGCCCAGCGGGGAGGCGGCCACACCGGCGGACCAGATCTTGGTGAAGGCCTCGATGGTGGTCTCGGCGCCGTCCGTGGTGGACTTGTAGGTGACGGTCTTCTCGTCGACGTTGGTGACCATGGCGTTGAGCTTGACGGTGACGCCGAGCTTCTCCAGCTGGCGCTGGGCGGTGCGGCCCAGACGCTTGCCGAAGGGCGGGAGGACCTGGGGTGCGCCGTCGAGAAGCAGGATCCGGGCGGCCGAGGTGGAGAAGTTGGAGTACTCGCCGACCAGGGTGCGGTGGGCGAGCTCGGCGAGCTGACCCGCCAGCTCGACGCCGGTCGGGCCGGCGCCGACGATGACGAAGGTCAGCAGGCGCTCACGCTGTGCCGGGTCCTTGGCCAGCTCGGCGCGCTCGAAGGCACCGACGACGCGGGCGCGGATCTCCAGGGCGTCATCGATGGTCTTCATGCCCGGAGCGAACTCTGCGAAGTGATCGTTGCCGAAGTAGGACTGCGAGGCGCCGGCGGCGACGATGAGCGAGTCGTACTGGAACTCGCGGGTGTAGGCACCGAGAGAGGTGGTGACGATCTGCTTGTCCAGATCGACGTTGGTCACCTCGCCCTTGACCACGTTGGCGTTGCGCTGGCCCTTGAGTACCTGACGGGTGGACGGGGCGATCTCACCGGAGGACAGGATGCCGGTGGCCACCTGGTAGAGAAGCGGCTGGAAGAGGTGGTGGTTCGTGCGGTCGATGATGGTGATGTCGACGTCTGCGTTCTTCAGGTCCTGAGCCGCAAACAGGCCACCGAAGCCGGAGCCGATGATGACCACGTGGTGGCGGCCGCCCTCAGGACGGAAAGGAGTGTTCGTCATGAATTAAGAGTTCCTCATCTTTTTCGTGGGAATCAACGGCACCCATCGTATATCGTTCCTCAGGCGAACCGTGAGCCAAGTGAGCAGATGTGCGAAGTCAACCCCGGAACCGGGCATCGGGCCGGACGCGCCTTCCTGGTTGCGGCGGGCCAGGGGGATAGGATCAGGCGCTGTGAGACATCCCCATCTCGTGGCGATCGACGCGACCACCTGGCCCGGAGTCGCCCGCGTTCCCGCCGGGCGCCTCGTTGACCTGCGTGCACGCGTAGCGGAGGCCGGTTTCGCCCGCGCCTGCGCCAACGCCGGGCTCAGTCTCGACCCGGACGGGGACCCGGATCTCATCGTCGAACACGAGGCGTTGTTCCCCCGTCTGGCTGTATCCGGCTGGCTGGGTCTGGCGGAGAGTTTCATGGCCGGCGAATGGCGTTCGGAGCGTCTCGTGGAGGTCCTTGCCGCGCTCATCGCGACCGGATACCGGCCCCGCGCGCGTACTCATGCGCCCGAGGGCTACAGCGGCGGTGAGCTGCCGGCCGAACTCGTGGCACTGGGCTCCGGCGACGGCCTCAGCGCCTTCGGCGGGGTCTTCGCCTCCGGCGTGCCGACGACCGTGCGCACCGCCGTACCCAGCCACACGCCCGGGCGGGGTCCGGACACCCATGTCATTGACCTGCAGACCTTTTCCGAGCCCGTGGGGGTCGACCGGGAGGACCTCGGCGACGCGCAGACCCGCACGGTGACGATGCTTCTCGACGCCGCCCGCGTCACCGCCGGCACCCACCTGCTGGAGTTCGCCACCTCCGGTGGCGCGGTGGCGATCGAAGCCGCACATCGGCGCGCGACCGTCGATTCGCTCACGGCCGATGAGGCGCAGGCGCGCGCCGTGGGGGAGCAGTTGCTGCTCGCCGGTGTGGATTCCTCCGTGCACGTGTCCGTCATCGACTCGCCGGTGCCCGGTCCCCGGGACTGGCGGGGCAGTTACGACGCCATCGTGTCGGTGGAGAAGCTCGAGATCCTCGAGCCGAAGGACCGGGTGCGCTACATCCGCACGCTCGACCGCCTGCTGACCATCGGCGGTTACGCGGCTGTTCAGACCGTCACAGCCACCGACGCCATGACTCCGGTGGCCCGGCAGGCGCTGGACGTGCTGCGGGCCTATGTGTGGCCGGGCCTGGATCACCCCACGGCCCAGGACGTGCACAAACTGGCCGACCGGGAGTCCGGGCTGCGGGTCGTCGGGCAGACCCACCTCGGCAGCCACCACGAACTCTCCCTGTCCCTGCAGCGATCCCTGTTTGAAGGGCATCTGCGCGAGGCCGCCGCCGCTGGTTTTGACATCGCCTTCCGGCGCCTCTGGGTCTATCAGTTCGCCCTGCGTGAGGCCCTGTTCCGCCTCGGCATGCTCGACACCGTCCAGTTCACGATGACGCACCGGAACCGACGGGGGCGTCGTTAAGCGGCGATGTTGAACATCCAGCGGGTGCCGAAACGATCCTGCAGCTGACCGAAGATCGCGCCCCACGGCGCGGCGACGAGCGGCTGGAGGATCTCCCCGCCGTCGGCGAGACGATCCCAGTAGCCGCGGATCTCGGATTCGTCATCGCCGGTGATCGCCAGGGGAGTGTCGGTGCCGGCGACGTGCTCCTCACCGGGGAAGGTGTCGGAGGCCAGGAGGAAGGCCCGGCCGTCTTTCCGCAGTTCAGCGTGCATGACGGCCCCGTCCGGGGTGGGCATGATCTCCACCTCGACGCCGAGGATCTCGGCGTAGGTGTTCATGGCCTCGGCGGCAGTACCAGGGAAGCGGCGGTAGGGAGAGACGTTGGCGTGAAGAGTCATGAGCGCAATCCTAGCCGCGGTGGCACGATGGGGACATGACTTCCCGCGAACCCACCGGATACCTGTCCACCGGCGCCGTATGCCCCGAGATCATCATCACCCGCCGCCTGACGCACACCATCGATACCGTGTGGAACCACCTCACGGATCCCGACCTGCTGGGCACCTGGTACGGCACCTTCACCGGTGATCCGGCCAGTGGGTCGGTCATGTTGACCACCCGCGAGGCCCCGGACCATCCGGGGGAGGCGCGGATCCAGCACTGCGAGGCACCGTCGGCCCTGGCCGTGACCCTCGACAGCCCCGCCGGCGCGTGGGCACTGTCCCTGATGCTCAGCGCGGACGGCGAGGAGACCGACCTGGAGTTCCGCCAGCGCCTGGACGGTATCGAGTACGCCGCCGCCGATATCGGCCCCGGGTGGGAGTACTACCTGGACATGCTGGCCCTGGCGCTGGAGGGGGGAGACGTGGATTCCCTCGACTGGGCCGACTACCACCCGGTCCTGTGCGAGCACTACGCCAGCGAGCGTCCCGAGGAGCCGGGGCAGATGCCGGAGGAGACGTAGTCACAGGAGTTACGCCCGATGTGATCGTTTCCGCCCTGATCGATCAGGACGGAAATGATCAGACTGGGCGAAAGAGCGGTGACATAATCTACGGGTCGAGATAGAACGCCTCGGCGTTGGAGTGGAAGACCGCGTCGAGGTGCTCGGGGGAAAGATTGTCCCGCAGAAGTTGGAGATCAGCCTCCTCGAAGGCACGCGGTGCGCGGGTGGAGGGCAGATCCGTGCCGGCCATAAGCGCCGTGGGGTCGAGGTCCATGATGGCCGTGACGGCCTCGAGCGCATCGAAGTCGAGGCGTCCGAAGCCGGTGGCCTTCACCTTGACGCCGGCCTCGACGAGACGGAGCAGGTGGGGCAGGCCTTCACGGCTCATTCCAAGATGGTCGATGCTCACGGCGGGGAGTGCGGCGAGGGTGTCGTGGAGTTCGGGGAGATGGCGGGAATCGACGTACAGTTCGGTATGCCACTCGGCGACCTCGTGGACGTGGCGCGCCAGGCTGTCAAGGACATCGAGGCCCGCCGATCCGCCGCGCGCCAGGTTGAAACGGACGGCGCGGATGCCCTGGGCGTCGAGACGCAGGATCTCCGAGTCCGAGGTGTCGCCCGAAATCTGGGCCACCCCGACGAAACGGGGGCCGAGCTTCCTGAGCGCGGCGATGAGGAAGCCCGTGTCGAAGGCCTGGAAGGAACCGGCGACGACTGCGCCTCCGGTGATCTTCAGGCCTTTCGTGCGGTGGCGGTAATCGGTGACCGAAAACGGATCCGGTACGAAACCCTGGTTGGGGATGAGGGGGTGACGCGGGTCGATGATGTGGAGGTGCGCGTCGAAGAGGGCCGGGAGCATGATCCCATTCTGGCACCGACTGATGGGCGATATCTAAACTGACATAATGTACATTATCGGCGTTATTTCAGGCCCCAGTCTGCTCGTCCTAAGAATCCCCGCGGTTATCGTCGGACTCCCTCTGCGGCGCGGCAGACACCGAGTGCACGTTCACCCCTGGGTGTGCCTGAAGCAAAGTCATCCGCTCGCGATACACGCGAAAGGCCTCTCAAGCGTCAGTCATCTAGATCGGCGTCTCTAGCTGGAGGCAGAGCTGCAGGCCTTCTGCCATGATGGCCGAGGCGATGAGGACCGGCCAGAAGCTGACACTTGCCATAGCCATAAGGGCCTGTCCCCGCTCCCCGAAGACTGCCCAATTACGTCACAGTGACGTAATAAGACCTATTCCCGGTCCCGGTACTTGTACGCCATCCACAGTTGCCAGATGGACACCAGCACCAGGATTCCGGCGATGATCCCGACGAACCAGTAGCCGTCCCACGTCACGTAGATGCCGAAGGCCAAGATGACGATGAGACGGACCCAGATCATCGGGATCATGCGAGAAGGATTCATCAAGTTCTACTTCTCCAGCAGAATGCGGATGTTGAGCTCGCCGGTGTCGTCGATCTTGGCGGCGACGAACTCGGGTGACTCCACGCCGTACTCGTTACGGTCGATGAGAACGTCGCCCGACAGGACGACGCGGTCGCCGTCGCGGAGGATGTCGAACTCGTGGCTGAGCGGACGGGTCTCACCACGGATCTCCATGTCACCGTTGAGAGTCACCTTTCCGGGGGTGCCGTCGGCCGGGACATCGGAGACGTCAGCCGGCTCGGTGATGGTGAACGTGGCCGTCGGAAACTCGTCGGTGTGGAAGATCTTGCGGCGGACGTTGATGTCGCGCCGCTCGTTGTCGGTGGAGACGGTGTCCATGTCGACGATGATCTCACCGGCACGGACGGTGCCCTGTTCAATGGTCGCCCAGCCCTCGACCGCCTGCGTGGAACCCGAGGTCTCGCGACGATCGGACGGCAGAAGCTCGAAGAAGGTGAAACCCACGGAAGTCGTGTTGTCGTTTCCCCTCTGGTGTGCGACCTGCCACTCGCCGTCGATGTCGGTGCTGGCCGGCTCGGCGCCCTCGGCCTTCAGCCCTTCGGTCTTCACTCCCGGACCCATGGCCACCGCAAAGAGCATGGGAACCACGGCCACGAGGGCCAGCAGGACGATAAGGATGACGAAGATCGCGATGATGATCTTGCTGGCCGGCTTGCTCTTGGTGGTCATCGACCCTGTTACCTCAACTTCTCAATCGTCCGTGCGAGTGCCACCAGTTCGGAGCACAGGACGCGGATCTCGTCCGGTTCGGCGCCCTCCGCAGATGCAGTGGCGACGTCTTCAGCCGCGCACCGCAGCTCGAAGAGTGAGTCCCTCAACGCTGCGGCGCGTTCCGGATGAATGATAACCGCTTCCGCCGGGATACTGGTACCCGTCACGTTCTGGCGTTGCTCGTAGGCGCGTTGTTTACACGATCTGCTGCAGTACTTGCGCGGACGGCCCCGGCCGGTGAGCACCAGCTCCTTGCCGCACCACGCACATGACGCTGTGGACCCAGCGGGTTTGGTGGTGGATATCGTCACGTGACCACCATATCCGAAACGGCGCCCGTTGTCGGGAACAAACCCGGTGGCCCGCACGTTATACTGATACGTCTGAAGAACTTCAACCAACGAAAAGGATGATGCCGCAATGGCAGATCGCGTACTCCGCGGCAGCCGCATGGGTGCCGTCAGCTATGAAACTGACCGCGACCATGATCTTGCCCCGCGCCAGATGGTGAAGTACCGCACCGACAACGGCGAGATCTACGAGGTCCCCTTCGCCGACGATGCGGAGATCCCTGAGGAGTGGATGTGTAAGAACGGCCAGCTGGGCACCCTCATCGAGGGTGAGGGTGTTGAGTCCAAGCCGGTCAAGCCGCCGCGCACGCACTGGGACATGCTGCTGGAGCGTCGCTCCCTCGAGGAGCTGGATGTTCTTCTGGAGGAGCGCATCGAGCTCCTGCGCAAGCGTCGCCGCTCCGCCGCCCGCCTGCTCAAGGAGCAGCAGGCCGCAGAGGCCGAGCAGAACGGCTAAGATAAACAGCCAAGAAAAACAGACCCGGTGAGCTGGAAGCTCACCGGGTTTTTTCGTGGCCAGTTGTGGTCAGTCGCGCTGGCGGGCGCGCTTCCAGTGGCGGTACTCGTGGGAGACCATGCGCTTGCCGACACTGAGCGCATCCTTGGCCTGCTCCATCCGGTGGGTGATCCCCCACTTGGTCACCTCGACGAGGGAGTCCTTGACGAAGCTGCCGTCGAGCTTGGATTCGCCGATCTCACGCTCGGTGAACGTGATGGGCACCTCGCGGACATCGAAACCACCGGACACGGCACGCCAGGCCAGGTCGACCTGGAAGATGTAGCCGGCGTTGGACAGCTCATCGAGGTCGAGGGCCTCGAGGACGTCGCGTCGGTACGCACGGTACCCGGCGGTCATGTCCGTGAGCCCCGCGCCGAGCAGCAGCGAGATGTAGAGGTTGCCGCCCTTGGACAGGATCCAGCGCTTCTTGGGCCAGTTGACCACCTTGCCGCCGGGGACATAACGCGAGCCGATGACGACGTCGGCGCCGTCGGCGATCTCCTCGAGGAGCAGGTGGAGCTGCTCCGGGGCGTGGGAACCGTCGGCGTCCATCTCGCACAGGATCGCGTACTCGCGCTCTAGGCCCCACTGGAAACCTGCGACATAGGCGCCACACAACCCGCCCTTGCCCTCGCGGTGGAGGACATGGATGTGGGAGTCATCGGCGGCGAGCTCGTCCGCCTTGTCCCCCGTGCCGTCGGGGCTGTTGTCGTCGACGACGAGAATGTCGACCTCCGGGGTGGCGGCGCGGACCCGACCCACGATGAGCGGGAGGTTCTCCAGCTCGTTGTAGGTGGGGATGATCACCAGGGTCGCGGCACTGGTATTGGTCACGAAGGTCTCCTTCTATGCGGTAGTTCTGTGCCGGCCGGTCACCAGAGCGGTGAGCAGCAGCAGGCCACCTAGGATTATAAGCCCGGTCTGGACGATCCCACCGTAGCGCGCGGCGACCGTGATGGTGTCGCGCAACGGCAGAGTCTCCACGAGTTTTCCGGGCTCGAAGATGCCGGTCTCCTGGCTGACGGATCCGTCCGGGTGCACGATCGCGGACACGCCCGAGGTCGCGGCGACGACCACCGCCCGGTCGACCTCGATCGCCCGCAGGCGGCTCATGGCCAGCTGCTGGTAGGTCATGTCGGTGAAGCCGAAGGTGGCGTTGTTGGTCGGAGTGGTCAGGATCTGCGCGCCATCGATGACGGCCGTGCGCAACGCAGGGTCGAAGGCCACTTCGTAGCAGGTGGCCACGCCGACGATAACGTCCGACATCCGCACCGTGAACTCGGGCGGGCCGGGCTTGAAGTCACCGGCCTGGTCGACGTACTCGGAGAAGTTGCGGAAGAAATCGCGCATCGGCATGTACTCGCCGAAGGGCTGGAGGAAGTGCTTGTCATGCTGGTCGCCGCGGCCGGACTCCGGGTCCATGACGACCATCGTGTTGCGGTCGCCGACCTCATCGCGGGTGATGGTACCCACGAGCACCGGAGTGTCCACGGCGGCCACCGCCCGGTCGACGAGGGCGCCCGCCTCCGAATCCGCGAAGGGGTTGACGTCGGAGGAGTTCTCCGGCCAGATGACCATGTCGAGCTCCTCCCCCGCCAGTTCCTCGGTGACCCGGACGTGGTTGGACAGGACGGCGCGGCGCTGGGCATTGAAATCCAGCCCCATGCGCGGGACGTTGCCCTGCACGGCGGCCACGCGGGTCTCCCCCACGGTGGCCTCCTCCCGGTTGACCACGGTCAGTCCTGTCACCAGGCCCGCCAGCAGCGGCACAATGACGGCGATGACTCCGGCCACCCGCGCCCCACGGTGGCGGATCAGCAGGGCCGCCAGGCCCGTTCCCACCAGCGCGGCGGCGAAACTGACCAGCGCCGGGCCTCCCCACACGGCCAGGTTGGCCAGCGGGCCGTTGATCTGCCCCCAGGCCAGCCGGACCCAGGCGAAGCCCCCGAAGGGGAAGGAACTCCGCGCCCAATCCACCAGGACGTAGACGAAGGGGAAGGCGAGGAATCCGAATCGCCAGCGGGCGACGGCCACACCGCCGACACCGGTGACCAGGGCATAGAGCGCGCAGACCACGGACAACGCGATG
The DNA here is from genome assembly GCF_030535495.1 of Corynebacterium sp. Classification (GTDB taxonomy): domain Bacteria; phylum Actinomycetota; class Actinomycetes; order Mycobacteriales; family Mycobacteriaceae; genus Corynebacterium. The sequence goes on along the minus strand of NZ_JAUNRW010000001.1, from coordinate 62,805 downwards.
TAGGGAAGGTTGCCCACGAACTCCCCGATCCAGGGAAGCATGAACAGATACAGCACCAACGCGTGGGTGAAACCGAGCAGAGCTCCGGTGGGAAGTCCAGGTCCTCTCCCCCGCCAGGGCATGAGGGAGATGTAGAGCCCGGCCATACCGGCGATGCCCGCGATCCACCAGCCGAGGGGCTCGTTGGAGGCGTAGGCGAGAAAGCCGGAGGCCGCGGCAATGAGCAGCCGCAGCAGGAGTGTCACTTGAAGTCCTCCGGGCGGACGTCGCGGGTCCAGTCCCTGACCTCCTGCTCGTCGATGACCTGCTCGGGGTCGCCGAAGCTGCCGTAGGTGGTGCCGGGGCGTCGAGAAGCAGTCGCCTCGTAGCTGCGCACGCCGAGATCCTCGATGGACTTCATCATCTTCTTTGCCGCGACGCGACGCGCCAGGGCGCGGGTCGGCGGGAGGATGAGCAGCAGACCCAGGATCGAGGTGGCGATACCCGGGGTGCCCGCGAGTATGGCACCGGCGGTCAACAGGCCGTAGTCCCCGGCCAGGCGCCCCGCGGAGATCTTCTGGCCGGCGGCGAGGCGGCCCACGCGCCGCATCTCGAACGGCATGGCGATAAGCCCCGCCGCCATGAGACCGAACATGATGAGCAGGGCCCAGCCGACGCCGAGCCAGGATCCGACAGCCCAGAAGACGAGGGCCTCGATGATGAGGACAGGGAGCAGAGCGAGAAGAAACGGCACGAACCCACCCTACCTGCGCAGTTCGTCGATCAACCACCCGACATGGTGGGTGAGGTGCCGGTAGTAGGGGCCGAAGTGGTTGGCGCCGGTCCGCCCCGGGATCGGCCAGGTGCGGTCCTCGAACCAGGTGACGTCGGCGCCTCGCCCCCGCCACTGATCGCGGAGGCGGCGTACCTGCCCGACGGGGACCACGTCGTCGTGTCGCGAGCCCCACAGCAGGACGGGTACCTCGGGGGCGGTGCCGCCGAGCGCGCGGGCGTCGAACTCGGCGGAGACGCAGGGCAGATCGTCGAGAAGCTCCCCGAGGGGCACACCGGCGTGGGTCCAGCGGTCGGTGCCGCGCCAGCCGGAGGTGAACACCGAGCTCACGGCGCACGTGGAGATGTCGGAGGTGAAATGGTCCAGGCCCTCCGGGGTCAGGGCCCCGAGAATCTCGGCGCGGATGTCCGCGGACGCCACCATGAGGCCGGCGACGGCATAGGAGAGCACACCGGTGACCAGGGAACCGTCGACGTGGGCGAGGACCTCGTCGAGTCGCGAGGGTGGGGCGCCGATGACGGCGGCCACCGGGGTGATCTCCGGGGCGTAGTCGCCGCGTTCCAGGGCCATGCCGACCGCGGCCCCGCCCTGGGAAAACCCCCACATACCCACCGGGGAGTCTTCCGGAAGCCCCAGATGGCGGGCGGCGCGGACGGCGTCGAGAAGCGCGTTCCCGCCGGAGGGGTGGTCGCAGTAGAGCTGCCAGCCGAAGTCCGGGTCGCGGGGATAATCGGTGAGCACGACGTGCATCCCGGCGGCGAGCATCGCGGTGATGGCGGGCAGTTCGTAGCTGGCGACGATGTCGACCGGCCCGCGCAGGGTGACGCTCATGCCGACCGACATGGAGTAGGAGGGGTCGCAGTGCGGGGCCACGCCCTGGGTGGAGGGGGCGAAGGCGACGACGGGCCGGGGGCCGCCCCGCCACGGGCTGCGGGAGTGGAGGTAGGCACCGGTGGCGGTGATCGTGTGCCCGCGGGCGTCGGTGGTGACGTACTCCATGCGGGTGGCGACGGTGGGATTGGCGCTGCCACCTCCCATGAGGCGCATCGGGGCGGAGGCCAGCAGTGTCCCCGGCCGCTGTCCGATCACCCACGTGGCGTCGGAGAAGCTGGGTTCCCCGTCCCATTCGGCGAAGGTGGGGCGTTCCGGCGAGGCTCCCCGGCCACCGATTCGGCGCAGGACTCCCCTCCCGACATCGTGCGCCAGCGGCAGCCACGCCCGGGCGACGGTCGAGCGCACACCGGCCCGGTGAATCAGGGGTGTTCGCCTGCCGATCATGCGTTCCACCTTAACTACAATGAGGTTCCGTGAGCGCAGAACCCGCCTTCCTCGACCTGGCACCCACTGACGGTGTCGTCCCGCCCGGCGCCTGGGAACCCCTGGCCGCGGCCGCGGACGCCCACGGCGACGGCCACATCCACATCACCGATGCCGGCCATGTGCGGCTCTACGGGCCGGTGCTTATCGACGTCCCCGGCTTCCACCCCGCTGCCACCGTCACCGAGTCCGGTGAGATCGGGTGGCTCGGGCAGTCGGACGGTCTGGTCACCCTCGGGGCCGGCCTGCGACTGGGCATGATGGATACGCGGGTCGCCCGGATGCTCGACGTTGTTGAGGCGCCGGTGCGGCTGTGCCGGGGCGGCATCATCCAGATCGAGGGGTTGGAGGAGGGCGTGGCGGAACAGGTCGTGCGCGTCTTGGCGCCGCTGGGGCTCATTTTCGATTCCGGTTCGGACCTGCTGCGTGTCTCCGCATGCGGGAACTGCGGGCTCTCGCGTTCCGACGTCCACCTCGACGCCCTGCAGGCCGTGGCCACCGGCGTGGAGGGCCGTGTCCATTTCGTCGGCTGCGAACAGCGCTGCGGCGCGCCGGCCGAGGGACACATCGAGTACCTGGCCCTCGGCGAGGGCGAGTACGAGGTCAGTTAACGGGGCATCGTGCGCCAGATCGGGCGCGGCACGAGCCGCATGACCCAGGCCAGGAGCCGGAGGCGGCGCGGGATCCACAGGGTGGTGCTGCCACGTCCGTCGCGGATCTCCGCTGCGACGGCGTCGGCGACGTCCGCCGGGGTGACCGACAGCGGCGCCGGATCCATGCCCGCGGTCATCGAACCGATGACGAAGCCGGGGCGGGCGATGATCAGGCGCAGGTCGCTGCCGTGCAGGCGATCGGCCAGGCCCTGGCAGAAGGCGTCGAGTCCGGCCTTGGTCGAGCCGTAGACGTAGTTGGCCCGCCGCGCGCGCCACCCGGCGATCGAGGAGAAGGCGATGAGCTCCCCGCGCGGCAGGAGATCGGCCAGGACCGTCAGGACCGAGACCTGGGCGGTGTAGTCGACGGTGGCGATCTCCACCGCGTGCGCCTCATCGTGCTCGGCCCGGGACTGCTCCCCGAGGATGCCGAAGGCGACGATCGCGGTGCTCACTCCACGGTCCACCGCTTCCTGGATGAGGCCCCGGTGGGTGGCCAGATCGGTGGCCTCGAAGGGCAGGTGGTGGACGGCGGTGGCGCCGGCGTCGAGAAGCATCTGTGTCTCGGGCTGCCTCCGGGAGGCGAGGATGACCTCGCGGCCGGAGCACAGGCGGGCGGCGAGTTCGCGGCCGATCTCGGAGGTGCCGCCGAGGACCAGGATGGCGTTCATGTCCTACGACGCTACCCGGTAGCCCGTCATCGACAGCGAACCCATGGTGCGCTGCTCGTTGAAGACGTCGACGCTGCCGCCGGTGGCCGCGGATACCCCGGCGATGTACGCCAGCGGAAGGAAGTGATCCGGGGTGGGCACGGAGCGGGTGTATCCGGCGTGTTCGCGCAGGGTGGCCAGCCGATCGGGATCGTCGAGCATGATGTCGCGGGCGGCCTCGTCGAAGTCATCGGCCCAGGTGAATCCGGTGTCGCCGCCGTGCCAGTCGATGAGGGAGAGGTTGTGCACGACGTTGCCGGAGCCGACGATGAGGACGTCATGTTCCGTGGCCAGGCGTGCCAGGCGGGTGCCCAGGTCGTAGTGCTCCTGCAGGGACTTGGTGGCGTCGATGGACAGCTGCACCACCGGGATGTCCGCGTTCGGGTACATGTGCTTGAGCACGGACCAGGTGCCGTGATCGAGGCCCCAGTCGTGGTCGCTCTGCACCAGGGTCGGCTTGGCGACATCGCGGACCAGCTCCGCGATCTCCGGATCCCCGGGGGCGTTGTACTGGACGTCGAAAAGCTCCTGGGGGAAGCCGTAGAAGTCGTGGATGGTGCGCGGGTCGGACATGGCGGTGACCCCGGTGCCGTGGGTGTACCAGTGGGCGGAGACGGCCAGGATGGCGCGTGGGGTGGTCTCCTCCCCCAGTGCCGTCCAGGTGCGGGTGAAGTCATTGTCCTCGATGGCGTTCATCGGGGTGCCGTGACCGACGAAGAGTGCGCGGGTGGCGCTCATGGGTTTACCTCAGTTCTCGTTGTTGATGTGACAGCGATTCTACGCCTGTAGTGGACACAACAACAATATCCTCGAGGCGCATTCCCCACCGGCCCGGACAATAGATCCCCGGTTCGACGGAAAAGCACATGCCCGGCTCCAGGACCAGGTCATTGCCCGCCATGATGAACGGCTCCTCGTGCGTGGACAGGCCGATCCCGTGGCCGGTGCGGTGAATGAAAAACTCCCCGTAGCCGGCCTGCTCGATCACCTCGCGCGCGGCCCGGTCCACCGACGCCGCGCTCACCCCGGGACGGGCCTGTGCCAGGGCTGCGGCATGCGCCGCATGCAGGACTTCATAGGCGGCACGGGCGTCCTCCGGGGCGTGGTCGGCACCTCCCACGACATAGGTCCGGGTGGAGTCGGAATGATAGCCCGGACCGCGGGTACCACCGACGTCGACGACCACCACATCCCCTGTCTCCAGCACCCGGGAGGAATGCGAGTGGTGTGGATTGGCGCCGTTGGGCCCTGAGCCGACGATGACGAAGTCCACCACGTCGTGCTCCTTGAGGATGAGCGTTCGCAGGTCCGCCGCCACCTGCGCTTCCGAGCGGCCCGCCCGCAGCAGAGACGGGACACGTTCGTGCACCCGGTCGATGGCGGCAGCCGCCAGCGCCAACTGCTCGATCTCCGCGGCGTCCTTCCGCATGAACAGCTCCTTGAGACCGGTGGCGGCGGGGTGGGTGGGGGCGTCGATAAGCTCCTGTAAACGGAGCACATGCAACGTGGTCAACGACGATCCCAGGCCTACCGGCCCGTGGTCGAGGACCTCCACGGCGCGGACATGCGGGTCCTCCCCGTCCACCCAGCCACTGACCTGGATGTCCAGGTGCGGCACCGCCGACAACTCCAGGTCGGCGATGTCCGTCTGCGGGGCCACCAGCACCGGGTGACCACCCGCCGGAATGGCCAGCGCGGTCAGCCGCTCGTGGGAGCTCAGCCACGAACCGGTGAGATACGCCAGCTCCGGCCCGGTGCCGATGATCAGTCCCGCCCATCCTTGTTCGCGGCACAAACGCGCGGCGTGGGAGAGGCGGGTGGCGTAGACGTCCGTGGGAAAAAGATCAGTCATGGCACCCATCGTAGGTACCCTGGGAAAGCGTGTCGCACGCCATCACTGTCCGCCTCAGCGCCGGCCCCGCCTACTGCTCGGGTGTGCTCATCTCCCCGGACGCCACAGCGGGTGAATCCTCCACCGAGTACATCCTCAGTTGCGCGCACTTCCTGCGCGAACGCAGCGGGCCGATTCGCGTGGGCGGTGCCTTCTTCCACGCCCGCATCCTGGGGGCCGTGCGCCTCCCGCGTACTGATCTGGCCGTGCTCCGGATGGATCGCCCGTCACCGCAAAAGCACCTGCTGCGCGTGGCGACGCACCCCTCCCCCTTCCTCGCCGCCACCCGCACCGAAGGTTTCGGGAAGAGCTGGCACCGCAAGAGGGAGAGGTTCGGCCGGGTGGTGGCCCGGGTGCCTTTCGCCCTGGGCCGCAATCTGTCGACGTTGGTGTCCTCGGCCGCGATCCTCTACAACCGGCCCATGGCCGTCAAGGGGGATTCCGGCGGGCCGGTGATCATCGGCGAGGAGATCGTGGCGGTGCAGTCCATGATCACCGACCCCTTCGGGGTGAACACCGGGCTGGCGACCGTCGCCCAGGTGGCACCGCACCGCCGGGCGATCCTGGCGGCGGTGCGGGCCCTGGAGCAGGCCTACTAGCTGCCGATGGCCACCACGCCGCGGCGGATGGCGTCGATGGCGCGCCGGGCGTTGGCCTGCACATCATCGGTGTAGGCGGTCTTGGCCACCTGCCCGAGCAGGTCCATCACCTGGCGGCACCAGCGCACGAAATCACCCGGGGTCATCTCGGCTCCGGATTCGGCGGCCGCGGCCAGGCAGTAGCCGAGCGGGGCACCCGCCGCCCACTGGTGGATGGCCAGGGAGAAGCCGGCCTCCGGCTCCCGCGTCACCGGCAGCCGGTGCCGACGTTCGTCGGCCGCCAGTTCCTGCCAGATACGCACGGTGGCGTCCATGGCCTCCGCCATCTGGTCCGTGGCGGCGTTGGGCTCCCCACCGAAGTCCTTGCGGTTTTCGAAGGTGCACAGGGAGACCACGCCGGCCAGTTCCGCCGGGTCCAGGTCGTTCCAGATGCCGCGGCGCAGGCACTGCGCGACGAGCAGGTCGGACTCGTTGTGGATCTGGGAGAGCAGCTCGCCTTCGGGGGTGATCACCGGGGTGCGGTCCGGGCCCGTGCCCTCGAACTCGACGTAGCTCATCTCGGAGAGCAGGCCGATGATGCGCTCGAAGTGTCGGCCGAGGGTGTCGGTGGCCTTCTCGACGCGCGCGTTGAGGCGGGTGAGCTCCCGTTCGCGCCTAGCCAGCTTCTCCCCCACCCGCGCCAGCTGCTCTCGGTCGGTGGCCGGCCAGGAGTGGACGGGGTGGTTGCGCATGGCCTCGCGCAGGGCAATGACCTTCTTTGAGTCCCGCACCCGCGCGCTCTGCCGCATCTTCTTCGGCCGCCCGAAGCTGTTGCGCTGGAACTGGTCGACGATGTAGCGGGTGTTGCGGCGCGGGTTGTCCAGCACCTTGCGCGGCAGGCGCATCCGCCCGATGGTCTGGGGTGGGTTGTTGAAGGAGGAGGCGTCAATGCGCCCGGACCAGCCCTGCTCGGTGGTCACCCACGGGCGCGGATCGCGGGTCTGGTTCGCCGGGGTGACCACCACGGCCAGGACCGGGTGCTTGCGGCCGGGCATGACCAGAACGTCGCCGAGCTGGAGCTTGCCCAGCACGGTGACGGTCTCCTGCTGGCGCTGCTCGAGAGAATGCACGCGGGAGGCCTTCTCCTCCTCGCTGAGATCGCGCCGCAGCTGTATGTACTCCATGAGCTGCCCGGCGGGATCCTCCCCGTCGCGGACAGGGGGCGCGAAGGTGGCGATGGCGTCGCTCAGCTGGGCCCGCAGTTCGCGGACCCGGTGCTCGGCGCGTTCGATCTCACGGACATCGTCGACGACCGATCCGTCGGCCTGGTACTGCGCGAAGGATTTCTCCAGCAGGCGCAGGGAGGGCTCGAAACCGATCATGCCCAGCAGGTTGACGGCCATGTTGTACCCCGGGGCGAACGTGGAGATCAGCGGGTACGTGCGTGTGGACGCCAGTCCGGCGACCGCCCGCGGATCCATCGCCGGGCTCCACTGGACCACGGCGTGGCCGATGACATCGATGCCCCGTCGGCCGGCGCGGCCGGTGAGCTGCGTGTACTGCCCCGGGGTGAGCTCCACGTGGCCCTCGCCGTCGAACTTGACCAGCTTCTCCAGCACCACGGAACGCGCCGGCATGTTGATACCCAACGCCAGGGTCTCGGTGGCGAAGACCATGCGGACCAGGCCCTGGACGAAGAGCTTCTCGACGATGTGCTTGAACGCCGGCAGCATCCCCGCATGGTGGGCGGCGAAACCGCGCTTGAGGGCTGCCTTCCACTGGGAGAACTGCAGAACCTCCAGGTCCTCCTCGGGGATGCCCTCGACGCCGGCGTCGATGATCTCCTCGATGCGCTGGGACTCCTCGTAGTCGGTGAGCACCAGGTTGGAGCGCAGGCACTGGAACAGGGCGCCGTCGCATCCCGCACGGGAGAAGATGAACGTGATGGCCGGAAGCATGTCGCGGCCCTGCAGCACCCGGATGACGTCCGGGCGGCCCACCGGCTTCTGCCGGTCCTGGGGACGCTTCATTCCGGAGCGTCGCCCCTCGGCACGGGCCCGGAAACCACGGCCGGACTCGTAGTCGGCGCGACCCTCCTCGGCCTGGTCTGACTGAATCCGGTTGATCACGTCCTCGAGCTCGCGGTTGACCTCTCCCCCGCTGCCCGGTTCGAAGAGCGGGTAGACCTTGCGCCCGACCATCATCCACTGCTCGAGGGGTACGGGGCGCTGGTCGGTGACGATGACCTTGGTGTCGCCGCGGACGGTGGACAGCCAGTCACCGAACTCCTCGGAGTTGGACACCGTGGCCGACAACCCGACGATGTTGACGGATTCGTCGAGATTGAGGATGACCTCCTCCCAGACGGCGCCGCGTTCGCGGTCCGCCAGGTAGTGGATCTCGTCCATGACCACGTGGCTGAGCCGATCCAGTGTGGAGGAACCCGCGTAGATCATGTTGCGCAGGACCTCGGTGGTCATGACGACGATCTCCGCGTGCGAGTTGATCGACACGTCACCGGTGAGCAGGCCGACGGCCTCCTCGCCGTAGTCCGCGCGCAGATCATTGAACTTCTGGTTGCTCAGGGCCTTGATGGGCGTGGTGTAGAAACACTTGGTCCCCTGCGACAGGGCCAGCGAGACCGCGAACTCGCCGACGATCGTCTTGCCGGCGCCGGTGGGAGCGCACACGAGAACCCCGTGACCCGCCTCGACCGCACGACAGCCCTCCAGCTGGAATTCGTCGAGCGGGAAGGAGAAGCGGGAGGCGAATTCCGCGAGGTGAGTGACATGGGTGTCGTTCATGAGACCCAGGCTACTGAAATGCCGGCAGCCAGCGAGCCAGCTCGCTCTAGAGGACGTCGTCGAACCCGCCCGCGTGCGTACTGGGTGAGGTCTGCACCGGCGCGGGCCGGGAGATCGGGGCCGGCGCATCCGTCCCACCGGGGGCGGTGTTGAGCGGGGATGCGGACTCATCGTCCAGGTCCATCCACTCCGGGCGCTCCTCGCGGCGGCGCTTGTCGTTCCAGCGGGTGAACTGGATGGCCATCTCCACGAGCATCACCAGGCAGAACGCCAGGACGACCATGGAGAAGGGATCCTGGCCGGGAGTCATGAACGCCGCGAACACGAACAGGATCAACACGATGATCCGGCGCTTTTCCTTGAGCGTCTGGTACGGGAGGACGCCGACGATGTTGAGCATGACGATGATGAGCGGCACCTCGAAGCTCACGCCGAAGATGATGAGCAGGCCGAGCAGGAAGTTGTAGTAGTCCTGGCCGGTCAGCGCCGACACCGCGAACTCGGAGCCCATCGTCATGAGGAACTCGAGGGCGAACCCGACGATGAAGTAGGCGATGAGTGCACCCATGACGAACAGCAGCACCGCCAGGGAGACGAAGGTGAAGGTGGTGCGGCGTTCCTTCTTGTGCAGACCCGGGACGATGAACGCCCAGATCTGATAGAGCCACACCGGGGAGGAGAGCACCAGACCGGCCAGGGCGCCCACCTTGAGGCGCAGCATGAACATCTCGAACGGCCGCGTGGCCAGCAGACGACATTCGTTGTCGCGGGTGAAGTCCGCGCGGATCTCCGGGGGCAGTTCACAGTAGGGGCCACGGAGAATCTCACCGAGCGGCATGGAGCCGAAGGGGCCGTGCTGGTACCAGATGAAGCCGAGGATGGTGCCGACGAACATCGCCACGAGGGAGATGATCACACGGCGGCGCAACTCCTTGAGATGGTCCACCAGGGACATGTCTCCGGTGGGCGACTTCTTCTTGCGCTTGCTGCGCCACCGCAGCCGACGCGTGGCGGTGCCTTCCGGGAGGGACATGGCGATCTACGTCCCTGTTCTACTGGTTCGGGTTGTGCGGGCGGGGCTGGTTCGGGTCCTGGGGACCGGGCTGACCGGGGTACGGCTGTCCCTGCTGCGGCTGCTGGTAACCCGGCATCGGCTGCTGGCGGGGCTCGTAGTTCGGGTTCGGCTGGTTCTGCGGCTGCTCCCAGAACTCCTGCTGCTGGTTCTGCGGCGGGGCGATCTGGCCCTGCTGCGGCTGCGGCTGGTCGTCGTTGCTCATTTCCTTGACCTCGGACTTGAAGATGCGCATCGAGCGACCGATGGAGCGGGCCGCGTCAGGAAGCTTCTTCGCGCCGAACAGGAGCACGACGACGAGCACGATGATCAGAATTTCCCAGGGGCCGGGAGTCATGTGTGTATTACCTCTCAGAATGCAGCTCAGTTGGTCTCAAACGTAGAACCCTCATCATACGCTGTCAATGCACCCGTCGCGCTGCGGGACACCTCGTCGACGAGCTCCGGCGGGCCCGTCACCGTCAGGCGGTCGGATTGCCCGAGGGCAAAGCGGATGAACCAGTTCTGTGACCCGACGGGCATGCGGGCGTGCACCCGGCCGTCTGCGGCCGCCTCCCCCAGCGTGATCGGGTAGTAGTCGGCCAGCCACGTGTGCTGGGGATGGATGAGCAGGTCAGCCTGGTCCGCGATGAGGCGGTAGCCGAAGGGATCCGCGGGATCGAAGGGCAGTGTGTCCAGGTTCGGGGTGGCCTTCTGCGCGAGGATTGCGACATCCTTCATGCGGTCGGCCCGGAAGTTCTTGTGGCGACCGGCCTCCTCGTCCCACGCCGTCAGATAGGTTTCCCCTTCGGTGACGAAGATCTTGGCCGGATCCACCTCCCGCCGGGTCGACGTGTCCGACGACTGCGACCAGTACGTGAACGCTACGCGGCGCCCCTCGGTGATCGCCTGGCGCAGAATCTCCTGCGGCGTGGATTCTGCAGGATCGTCCACCGCCAGGGAATCGAAGATGGCCACGGCCTTGTCCCCCATGATTCCCCGCAGCTTCCCGGCAGCCGAGACGACGGCGTCCCGGTCCGTCAGCCCGGACATCGTCTCGAGGGATTCGAGGGTGAGCAGCAGGGCGCCGGCCTCTGTGGGGGTCAGGCGGAGCGGGCGGTCCATGCCCTGCGACTCGGTGATGGACACCCGGGTCCAGTCCGCCTGGAGGTCCACCAGTTCCTCCGGGTAGGAACCGACCCCGCAGCACGCCAGCCGATGCATCTCCCGCTGCAGCTCCGACGGGTCGCGGCCCAGGTCCGTGGCGGCCTCCATGAGGCTGCGCTCGGGATGCGCCCGGAAATACGGGATGAGATTGAGAGCCCGGACGATGGATTCGAGCTTGTCGGCGGAGTCGGTGGTGCGGCTCATGAGCGGGCTCCCTTCAGCAGGGCGATGACGTCATCGCGGACGTCGGCAGGTTCATGGACGATGACATCCGGGGCGAAACCGGCGGCGGTACGCGCCAGCCAGGCACGGTCGACGTCGATAAGCTCGGTCAACCCGTCGTCGCGGCGCGTGCCGACGGCGGCGAGCTCGTGGGCGGTGTCCTCGGGGATGGTGAGCACGGCGTCGACACGGCTGTGCAGGGCCCGCAGTGATTCGACGACGATGTCCTGAAGATCATCCTCCGGCCGGGGGTGGGTGATCTTCTGGTGCTTGGCGTAGACCTTGGCGATGCGCAGGACACGGAAGCAGCGGGGAGCGTCGCGGTCGATGTCGTGGCCGATGAGGAAGAGCTTGTCCTGGTGGTTGACGATCGCCCACGGGTCCATCGTGCGGCGGACCGGTTCAGAGGTGGGGGTGGAGACGTAGTCGAAGGACATCCGGTAGCCCTTGCGGATGATGGTGAGGATGTTGCCCAGGATCTCCGGCGCCAGACGGTGCGTGTCGTTGACGGCGGTGAACACCGGAGCCTGCGAGAGATCCCGGCTGACTCCGGCGGCGGCCAGCTTCGTCCACCCGGAGCGGGCGAAGACACCGAGCTCGCTGGACTGCCCCATCTGTCCGGCCAGGCCCAAAACGGCGGCCTCCTCCGGGGTGAAGGAGACCGCCGGGAGCTCGTAGCGGTCGGTGAGCAGGCGGAAGGTGGCGCCACCGGTATCGGAACTGCGCTGTTCCAGCGGTACCCCGGCGCGGCCCAAGGTGGCGATGTCGCGGTTGAGGCGACGGAGAAAAGCGTCCCGGGTCCCGTCCCGGTAACCGTTGACATGGGTGCGGATCCACTCCGGGGTGAGCATGCCCACCCCCTGCCGGTCCGCGTCCTGCAACGCGAAGACCAGGTTGAGCAGGCGCTCTACCGTCTTCTCCTGTGTGGCCATCTACGTCCTCCCGTACTCACCTGCGTTCTCCTCAAGATAGGCCAGAAGATCGTCGACGCGCGCGTCGACGGGCGTAAACGGGTCGAGAAGTTCCACCAGCTGCGGCTCGGGCTCATTGACCTTGAGGTGGACCCAGTCGGTGGTGATGGGCGCTGCGAGTTCCTCCGCCCGGGTGATCAGTTGGCCGCGCAGCCGGGCGCGGGTGGTCTGCGGGGCGGTGTCGATGGCCTCGGTGATCGCCTCATCCGTGGTCCACCGCTCCACCAGTCCGCGCGATTCGAGCAGCGGGAACAGGCCGCGACCCGGGCGGATGTCGTGGAAGCTGAGGTCGACCTGCGCCAGCTTGGGATGGCTCCAGTCCTCCCCCAGGCGCTCGCGGTAGCGGTTGAGCAGATTCATCTTGATCACCCAGTCGATCTCGCGGTCCACCTTCGAGAAGTCCTGGGTACGGATGGCCTCCAACTGGCGGGTCCACAGGTCGAGCACCCGGCGCAGCTCGGTGGTGGGGGTGCCCTCGTCGGGACGCTGCTCGAGCCAGTCGGTGGCGGCGGCGAGGGTGGCCTCCTGGACCTCGAGTGCGGTGACGGTGCCGCCTGCCTTGAGCTGCAGCGGGGTGGCGCCGGTCATGTCGCGGGCGATGTCGCGGATGTGCCCGATGGGGTTGTCCATCTCGAAGTCTGGGAGGGTGACACCGGCCTCCACCATCTCGAGCACCAGCTGCGTTGCGCCGATCTTGAGCGCGAAGGTGGGCTCGGACATGTTCGAGTCGCCGACGATGACGTGCATGCGGCGGAAGCGCTCCGAGTCGCCGTGCGGTTCGTCGCGGGTGTTGATGATCGGCCGGGCGCGGGTCGTCGCCGAGGAAATACCCTCCCACACCTGGTCCGCGCGCTGGGAGAGCACGAAGCCGGGCTGGAAGCCGCCCGTGGCACGGCCCACCATGCCGGCGCCGCAGATGAGCTGGCGGGTGATCATGAAGGGCAGCAGCTGCTTGCCCAGGCTGCGCAGCGGCAGGTGGCGGCCCACGAGGTAGTTCTCGTGGCAGCCGTAGGAGTTGCCCACCGAGTCGACGTTGTTCTTGAACAGGTAGACGCGGGCGTCGAGACGATCTGTCGCCAGGGCCTCCTCGGCGCGCTGCGCGAGCGAATCGACGACCCGGTCCCCCGCCCGCTCATGGTTGAGCAGCTGCGTCAGGCTGTCACACTCACCGGTGGCGATCTCCGGGTGGGAGCCCACGTCGAGGTAGAGGCGCGAGCCGTTGCGGGTGAAGATGTTGGAGCTGGAGTACTTCTCGACGATCGGGCGGAACAGATACCGCGCGATCTCGTCCGGGGTGAGCGAGCGCCCGCCCTCACCGGCGACCGCGGTGATGCCGTACTCGGTCTCCACCCCCATGATGCGGCGGGCGAAGATCACTTACTGGCCGCCCTTCTGCACGTAGGAGCGGACGAACTCGGCGGCGTTGGTCTCCAGCAGGCCGTCGATCTCGTCGAGGAGGTCATCGGTGCCGGTGGTGTTCAGCTGGGCCTGGCCGGCCTCGTGGGCCTCGTCGTCGTCGTTGTCCTTGCCGCCGCCGGCGGAGATCTGGGACTGGGGTCCTGGCATGGTGGGTGCTCCTTCTAGTGCTGGTGTGGCTTGTTGATGTGGGACTTGTTGTGGTGGGTGACGTAAGTGTCCGGCGCGTAGTTCATCTCCGTCAGCGCGGCGACGAGTTCGTCGGTGTCCGCGGCGGATTCGATGACGTCGCCCACGTGCTCGCGGGTGAGCTTGTCCACCTCGTTGGTCTGGAATCGGGCGGTACCCGCGGAGTGCTTGAGGATCATCGTCTGCCAGCTCGCGGCGATGACGTCATCCGGGAAGCGGGCGGAGACGGCACCGCGGAACCAGGCGCGGGAATCGGCCGGCGGCACCTCGGCTGCGCGCGCGATCTCCTCCTCCGTGGCGAGAGTCTCCATCCGACCCTTGCGCACCAGGGCATGGTAGAGGGACTTCGCCGGGTCGATGTCCGCGTACTGCAGGTCGATGAGCGCGAGCTTCGGGTCACTGATGTCCACCCCGCGGTCGAGGTAGCCCTTGATGAGCGCCCACTTGGCGGTCCAGTCGAGCAGGTGGGAGGTGGACAGGGGGTCGTCGGCAAGCATCTCCATGACCTCGCCCCACAGGGCGATGACGCGCTCGTCGACCGCATCGACCGCTGCCACCCGCTCGCGGTAGGCGGCGAGGATCTCCAGGGCGGTGAGCTCGCGGCCGTCGCGAAGCGTGAGTCGGTGGGTGAGCGAGAGGTCGTGGGAGACGTTCTTGATCTCCGCGACCGGGTCGGCCAGGCGCAGGTCGGTGAAGTCGACCTCGTTCTCGATGGCGTCGATGACCAGCTTCGTCATGCCCAGTTTAAGGAAGTTCGCGGTCTGCGACATGTTGGCGTCACCGACGATGGTGTGCAGGCGGCGGAAGTGGACGGCGTTGGCGTGCGGCTCGTCGCGGGTGTTGACGATTCCGCGGTTGAGCGTCGTCTCCAGCGAGATCTCCTGGTGGAAGTAGTCCGCGCGCTGGGAGATCTGGAAGCCGGCGCGCTCCCCCGCCTCGCCGATGCCCAGGCGGCCGGCGCCGATGATGACGTTGCGGGTGACGAAGAACGGGATGAGTGCCTGCGTGAGCACCTGGAAATCAGTCTTGCGCGAGTACTGGTAGTTCTCGTGCGCACCGTAGGAGGCGCCCTTGCCGTCGACGTTGTTCTTGTAGATCTTCAGCGGCGGGCACGGGTCGTGGTGCTTGAGAATGCTCAGGCCCTGCTCGTAGAGCTCCTGCACATTGGCCACGGCCTTGCGCATGACGACATCGCCGGCGGCGTCGTAGACCATGGCGTCATAGGCGTTGGAGACCTCCGGGGAGGAGTACTCCGGATGGGCGTGGTCGACGTAGAAACGCGCGCCGTTGGTGGTGACCACGTTGGCGATGCCCACCGCATCCGCCTCCACGACGGGCACCGTGTGGTAGCGGCGCAGATCGAAGCCGCGGGTGTCCTTGAGCGGGGACTCCTCCTCGTAGTCCCAGCGCGAGCGCGCGCCGGTGTTCATCGCCGCATAGGCCACCACGGCGTGCGTGGAGGTGACGATGGGGCTCAGCCCCGGGTTGCTCGGCGTGGAGATGCCGTACTCGGTCTCCGTACCCATGTACCTGCTCATGTCCTCTATCCAATCACTCGTGCCTGGACGACACGCTTACCGTGCCGGCCCGCGATCCGCGACCATTCGTCCGGGTTCGCCGTGTTCGGCAGGTCCTCCGACTCGTTCTGCTCGGCGGCCACCGCCTCCGCGATGTGGGCGGTGGACACACCTGCCGTGCTGACACCTGCCAGGTGATCCTTGATGGCCAGCTTCTTCGCCCTATCGACGATGTTGGCGATCATCGCCCCGGAGACGAAGTCGGAGTAGTCGAGGACCTCGATGGTGTCGTCGATGAGCGTCAGCTCGACGAAGGGCCGCGGATCAAAGAGCTTCTCGACGCCCACCTCAATGAGCTCCTCCACCCCCGTGGCGTGCGGGACCTCGGCGGTGAGGTAGCGGCGGAAGATGTCACGCGCCCCGTCCCGGGTGGGGCGCTGCACCCGGATCTTGACGTCGAGTCGCCCCGGGCGCAGCAGGGCCGGGTCGATGAGTTCCTCGCGGTTGGTCGCGCCGATGATGATGACGTTGGCCAGGTTCTCCACGCCGTCGAGCTCGGTGAGCAGCTGCGGGACGACGGTGGTCTCCATGTCGGAGGACACACCGGAGCCGCGGGTGCGGAAGATCGACTCCATCTCGTCGAAGAAGATGATCACCGGGCGGCCCTCCCCCGCCAGCTCCCGGGCGCGCTCGAAGATGAGCCGGATGCGACGTTCAGTCTCACCGACGTACTTGTTGAGCAGCTCCGGGCCCTTGACGTTGAGGAAGTAGCTGGCGGAACCGTCGCCGAGCCGCTGGCTGAGCGAGTTGGCCACCGCCTTGGCGATGAGCGTCTTGCCGCAGCCGGGCGGGCCGTAGAGCAGCACACCCTTGGGCGGGTTGAGCTGGTAGCGGCGATAGAGCTCCGGATGGGAGAACGGCAGTTCCACGGCGTCGCGGATCTGGTCGATCTGCTCGTCGAGGCCACCGATGTCGTCGTAGGTGACATCCGGGACCTCCTCCAGCGACAGCTGCGAGACCTCGGTCTTCGGGATCCGTTCGTAGGCGAGGCCGGCCTTGGAGTCCACCAGCAGGGTGTCACCCGCGCGGGCGGTGGTGGCGATGGGCTCGGCTAGACGCACCAGGCGTTCCTCCCCGGTGGGGTTGGCCACCAGGGCGCGCCCCTGACCGACCCGCTCGGTGAGCACCCCCAGCTCGCCGGTGTCGGGGAAACCGCAGACCTCCACCACGATGGACCCGTCCCCCAGGCGCACCAGGGCACCGGGGACCAGCTCATCGGGTGCCACGTGCGGGGAGACCTTGAGCCTCATGAGCCGGCCGGAGGTGAACACCTCGGCGTCGCGCCCCAGTCCCCCGGCGAGGTAGACGCCGTAGGTCGAGGCGGGCTCGGCCAGGGCGTCGATCTGGGCGGAGAGATCCTTGAGCTTGTCACGTGACGCCTTGAGCAGTTGGGACAGCTTCGAGTTGCGGCTGCTCAGGGTCCGAAGCTCCCGCTGGAGTTCCCGGGGGTCGGCGGTCTCGGCGTTGGTCATGACCCAACTGTAACGTGCGCCACCCTAGGGGTGGTCCATCCCCGGGTGATCGCCAGGGATTGCCCTGGGACGATTACTTCCGGGCGCGGCGCTGCGGGCGCGGGGGCGTGACACCGTCGGCCAGGCGGCGGGCCCAGACGAGGAAGGCGGTGTGCGCGTTCATGCGGTGTTCGGGGCGGGTGGCCAGGCCCTCCACCTTCCATTCGCGGACCAGGGACTCCCAGGCCTTCGGCTCGGTGAAGCACTGCTTCTCCCGGATACCCTCCATGACCTTCATCAACTGCGGCACGGTGGCCACGTACGTCATGAACACGCCACCCGGGATGAGGACGTCCTTGACCACGTCGAGGCACTCCCACGGCTCGAGCATGTCGAGGATGACGCGGTCGACGGGCCCGCCGAGGTCCTCGACCGTGACCTCGGTGAGGTCTCCCAGGCGCGGGCTCCAGGTGGCCGGGCGGCCGCTGAAGAACTCGTCGACGTTTGCTTCGGCGAACTCCAGGTGGTCCTCGCGGATCTCGTAGGAGATCAGTTCCCCCTCCGGGCCGATGGCGCGCAGCAGCGCCATGGACAACGCACCGGAGCCGGCACCGGCCTCGAGCACGCGGGCCCCGGGGAAGATGTCACCCTCGATGAGGATCTGGGCGGAGTCCTTGGGGTAGATGACGGCGGCGCCGCGGGGCATCGACAGCACGTGGTCGACCATGAGGTGGCGGAACAGGAGGTAGTCCGCGCCGAGGGAGGAACGGATGACTGAACCCTCGTCCATGCCGATGATGTCGTCGTGGAGGATCTCGCCCTTGTGGGTGTGGAACTTCGCCCCCGGGGTGAGGATGAGGGTGAAGTGCCTGCGCTTGGCGTCCGTGAGCTGGACGCGGTCACCGGACTGGAAGGGGCCGGAATAGGCCACGGGGGTCTCCTATCGTCTAAGAACCAATCAAGTATGCCTCAAGAGCCTCGGCGAACCACAGCTGGTCGGCGACACCGGCCAGCTCGCGGGCGGAGTGCATCGACAACAACGGGACACCGACATCCACGGTGGGAATGCCCAGGCGCGTGGCCGTGATCGGCCCGATGGTCGAACCACAGGGCATGGCGTTGTTGCCGACGAAGCTCTGCGAGGGCACCCCGGCGGCGCGACAGGCGCGCTGCCAGCGGGCGACGGTGTCGGCGGTGGAGGCGTAGCGCTGGTTGGCGTTGATCTTCACCACCGGCCCACCGCCGATGATCGGGTGGTGCGCCGGGTCGTGCTTGCCCACGTAGTTCGGGTGCACCGCATGCGCGGCATCGGCTGACACGCAGAAGGAGCGCGAGTACATCTGGCGGGTGGCGTCCAGGTCGGCGCCCAGTGCCGCAGCGGTACGTTCGAGCACGTCCGCCAGGATGGGTCCGGCGGCACCGGTCGCGGAGGCGGAGCCGACCTCCTCGTGGTCGAAGGCGGCGAGGACGAGGACATCGTTGCCGGTGTCCCCGGATTCGACGGCGTGGAGCAGCGCCACCAGCGAGGCGTGCACCGAGGAGAGATTGTCCATGCGCCCGGCGGCGATGAGCTCGGCGTCCGCGCCGAAGATCTCCCCGCGCTGCGTGTCGCAGGTGATGAGGTCGAAGCCGTCGATGTCACGCTTATCGACGCCCACCTGTTCCGCCACCAGCTGCAGCACCGGGGTGTGCCCCTCCCCGACCAGCCCCGTGATCGGCTGCATGTGCTGCTGCCGGTCGAGGGTCAGTTCCTTCGAGCGGTCGAGATGGATGGCCAGGTGCGGGATGCGCGCCACCGGGCCGGTGCTCACCAGGCGCTGGGAGCCGTCGGCGAGGATGACCCGGCCGGCGAAGGTGAGTTCGCGGTCGAGCCAGGAGGCGAGGATCGGTCCGCCGTAGACCTCGACCCCGGCCTGGGCCCACCCTGCGGTCTCCAGCTCCGGGGAGGGCTTGAGGGTGAACCCGGGGGAATCGGTGTGCGAGCCGATGATCCGGAAACCGGACTCCGGGGAGGCGTCCTCGGGGACCCACCACGCCATGACCGCCCCACCACGCACCATGACGTGCCCACCCGGGGAAGCGTCCCACGGGGAGGATTCGAGCTGGGGGGTGAAGTGGGCGTCGATAAGCCGGTCCGCGACGACGCGCGCGGCGTGGTAGCTGCTCGGGGCGGCGGCGAGGAAATCGAGGAAGTCGCGAGTGGAGTTCATGAGTCCACCTTGCCACGGATAAGGTGAAGGCCATCATGACCACCCCACGCCCGCTCGCCCTGTCCCCCTCCCGCGCCTCCGACTACCGGCAGTGCCCGCTGCTCTACCGGCTGCGCGCCATCGACCGCCTGCCGGAGCCGAAGACGCTGCCGCAGGTGAAGGGAAACCTGGTGCACGCGGTGCTGGAGTACATGCACGCGCAGCCGCGTGAGGAGCGCACCTACCCGGCAGCGGTCAAGCAGCTCAAGCCGCACTGGGGGACGATGCTGGCGGCCGACGCGGAGCTGGTCGAGTTGGTACCGGAGGACTCGCTCCACGACTTCCTCGTTGAATGCCGCACCCTGCTGCGCGGCTACTTCGAGATGGAGAACCCGCAGGGTTTCGACGCCCACGCCGTGGAGATGTACGTCGACACCACCCTCCCCAACGGGGTGCCGGTGCGCGGATTCATCGACCGCGTTGACGTCGCACCGACCGGTGAGGTGCGCGTGGTCGACTACAAGACCGGAAAGAAGCCGCTCCCCCGCTACAGCCACGACGCGCAGTTCCAGATGCGCTTCTACGCGCTGGTGTACTGGCGGCTGTACGGGGTCATCCCCCACCAGCTGCGGCTGATGTACCTCAAGGTGCTCGACTCGATGTTCCTGGCGCCGTCGAAGGAGGAGCTGGAGTACTTCGAACGCGACCTGGCTGACCTGTGGGGCAAGATCGCCGCCGACGGGGCTACCGGGCGCTTCCGGCCGAAGACGTCGAAACTGTGCGGCTGGTGTTCCTTCCAGTCCCTGTGCCCGGAGTTCGGGGGCACGCCGCCGGAGTACCCGGGGTGGCCGGGCTCAACGGCGGACTGACGGACTGACGGACAAGATCATCAGAACAGGCCGCTGATCTTGCCGTCCGCGCCGAGGTCGATGCCCTCGGCGGCCGGGCGGGCGGGCAGTCCCGGCATCGTCATCACCGCACCGGTGAGGACCACGACGAACCCGGCGCCCGTGCGCGGAATGAGCTCCCGTACGTGCAGCGTATGGCCGGTGGGGGCACCCAGAGCGGTGGGTTCATCGCTGAAGGAGTACTGCGTCTTCGAGATGCACACCGGCAGCTGATCCCACCCGTTGTCGCGCAGCACCGCCAGGTCCCGGACAGCCTGCGGCGAGTACTCGACCTTCTCCGCCCGGTAGATCTGCCGGGCGATGGTGGCGATAGAGGCCTCGACCCCGTGACGGGGATCGTAGAGCGGGCGGGAGCCCGACCCCAGGTTGTCGAGGACGACACCCGCCAAGGCATCGGCGCCCTCACCGCCGCGGGCCCACACCTCGCACTCCTCGAGTGCCACGTGGTAGTCCTTCGCCCATGCCCGCAGGAAGTCGCGCTCGGCCACAGTGTCGGTGGTGAACAGGTTGAGGGCCACGATGGGGGTCGCACCGAACTGCTGGATGTTGGCCACGTGGCGGGCCAGATTGCGCACGCCCTCCCGCAGGTGCTCCAGGCTCTCGGTGCCCAGATTCTCCCGCGCCATGCCGCCGTTGTACTTCAGCGAACGGATGGTGGCCACGATGACCACGCCGGCCACATCCAGGTCGCCGTGACGGGCCTTGATGTCGAAGAACTTCTCCGCGCCGAGGTCGGAGCCGAAACCGGCCTCGGTGAGGACGATGTCCGAATGCTGCAGGGCCACCCGGGTGGCTATGAGCGAGTTGCAGCCGTGCGCGATGTTGGCGAAGGGACCGCCGTGGACATACGCCGGAGTACCCCCGAGGGTCTGTACCAGGTTGGGGTTGATCGCCTCCTTCATCAGCGCGGCGAGTGCCCCGGTGGCACCCAGATCCGCGGCGGTCACGGGCTGACCGTCGAAGGTGAAGGCGACAGTGAGGCGGGACAGGCGTTCCCGCAGGTCCGCCAGGTCACGCGCCAGGCACAGCACGGCCATGATCTCGGAGGCGGCGGTGATGGTGAAACCGGTCTCCCGCGGCGTGCCGTGGGCGGTACCGCCGAGGCCGGTGATGACCGAGCGCAGGGAACGGTCGTTGACATCGAGGCAGCGCTGCCAGGTGATACGGCGGACGTCGATACCCAGCGCATTGCCCTGCTGGACGTGATTGTCCACCAGGGCCGCCAGGGTGTTGGTGGCGGCCGCGATGGCGTGGAAATCACCCGTGAAGTGCAGGTTGATGTCCTCCATGGGCACAATCTGCGAGTATCCGCCACCGGCGGCGCCGCCCTTGATGCCCATGACCGGCCCCTGGGAGGGCTCGCGCAGCGCGGCGGCTGCCACCAGGCCGCGCCGGGTCATGGCATCGGCCAGCCCGATGAGCACGGTCGACTTGCCCTCCCCGGCCGGCGTCGGTGACATGCCCGTGACCAGCACCAGTCGGCCCTGCGGGCGGCGGTCCCCCAGGCGGGTGATGTCGACCTTCGCCTTGTGGGGCCCGAAGGTGATGAGTGCTTCGGGAGGGATCCCGGCCCGCAGGGCGATCTCCGTGATGGGTTCGAGTGCGTGGGCCTGGGCGATGGCGACGTCGGTCAGGGAGGTCATGTCACCAGGCTAAACCTCAGAGCAGCACGGCGCCGAGTCCGTAGCCGATGAGCACGGACAGGGCGATGTTGACCACACCCGGGATCATGAAGGGGTGGTCGAAGACGAAGCGACCGATGCGGGTGGATCCGGTGTCGTCCATCTCCACGGCGGCGAGCAGGGTCGGGTAGGTCGGCAGGACGAACAGGGCGGACACGGCCGGGAAGGCGGCGATGGCGGTCAACGGGGAGACGCCGATGGCCAGGGCTGCGGGCATGAGGGCCTGGGCGGTGGCGGCCTGCGAGTACAGCAGGGCGGCGGCGAAGAAGAGCACCACGGCGAGCAGCCAGGGGCTGGCGGAGAGCACGTCACCGGCCAGGACCTGGATGTCCTCGATGTAGTGGTTGATGATCGTGGTGCCCAGCCACGCCACGCCGAGCACACACACGGAGGCCGACATGCCGGAGCGGAAGACCTGGGTCTTGATGATCTCGTCGGCCGGAATGCGGGTGAGCAGCACGATGACGGTGGCGGCGCCGAGCATGATCGCCATGATGGCCTCGTTGCGCGGAAGGGTCGGATCAGCGATGAGGCCGACCTGGTCGGAGATGGCGGTGGCGTAGAGCATCACTCCGACGATGGCGGCGAGGAAGATCCACACCGAGGCCTTCGCACCCGGCTGCGGCTGCCAGTTCCCCTGCCCCTGCGGCGGGCGGACGAGGCCCTTGGCCAGGCGTTCCTGGTAGACGGGGTCGTCGAGAAGCTCTTTGCCCATGCGGTTGGTGAGCAGTGCCGTGGGGAAGATCGCCAGGAAAGTCGCGGGGATCATGATGCCCAGCAGGGTGAGGTAGCTCGCGCCGAGGGGCTCGAGGATGGAGGCCATGAAGACGACCGCCGCGGAGATCGGGGAGGCGACGATCGCCATCTGGGAGGCGACGACGGCCACCGACAGCGGGCGGGAGGGGCGGACCTTGCCTTCCTTGGCCACCTCGACGATGACGGGCAGCGTGGAGAAGGCGGTGTGTCCGGTGCCGGCGAACACGGTCATCAGCCAGGTGACCACGGGCGCCCACAGGGTGATCTGGCGGGGATTGCGGCGCAGGAAGCGTTCCGCGAGGTGGACGAGGTAGTCCATGCCGCCGGCGCGCTGCATCGCGGAGATGGCGGCGATGACGCACATGATGATGCCGATGACACCGAAGGGGATGTCATCGGCGGTGACGGCGACGCCGGTGAGGCTGAGCAGGAGGACGCCGAGGCCGCCGGCGAAACCGATGGCGACGGATCCCAGGCGCGCACCCAGCACGATGGCGCCGAGCACGATGAGGATCTGGAGGGCAAGGATCATGGGGGCCTTCCTTGGAGGTAGATGTTATCTACCAGCCTATGGTCCGACCACCAGATGATCCAAGATACGGACACGCGAAAACGCCCGTTTGTGTGGAAACGCACACGAACGGGCGCCGCTCACTCCCCCGTCAGGAATCCAGGTACAGACGTCCGCGGAACTCCGGGTGCATGAGATTCTCCTTGCTCAGCACACGCTCGAGGGTCTCGGCGTCCATGAGCTCGCGCTCCAAGACGATGTCCTTGACGGAACGGCCCGTCGTGGCGGCCTCCCGGGCGACGAGGTCGCCGTTGTGGTGGCCGATGAAGGGGTTGAGGTAGGTGACGATGCCGATGGAGTTCTCCACGAAGGCACGGCAGACCTCGGGGTTGGCCGTGATGCCCTCGACGCACTTCTCGCGCAGCGTGACCGCCGCGTTGCCGAGGATGCGGATCGACTGGAACATCGCCTCCGCCATCACCGGCTCCATGACGTTGAGCTGGAGCTGGCCGGCCTCGGCGGCCATGGTGACGGTGAGGTCGTTGCCGAAGACCTTGAAACAGACCTGGTTGACCACCTCAGGGATGACCGGGTTGACCTTGCCCGGCATGATCGACGACCCGGCCTGGCGCGGCGGCAGGTTGATCTCGTTGAGGCCGGCGCGCGGGCCGGAGGACAGCAGGCGCAGGTCGTTGCAGATCTTGGACAGCTTCATCGCCGCACGCTTGACGGCGGAATGGGCGTGCACGTAGGCGCCGGTGTCCGAGGTGGCCTCGATGAGGTCGAGGGCGGACTTGATGTCCAGACCGGTGATCTCCGCGAGGGTGGCGGTGACCTGGTGCCGGTAGCCGGCCGGGGTGTTGACCCCGGTGCCGATGGCGGTGGCGCCCAGGTTGATCTCCAGCAGGCGGTCCGCGGCGTTGCGCAGCACGGCCTGCTCCTCGGCGAGGTTGTGGGCGAAGGCGTTGAACTCATCACCCAGGGTCATCGGGACGGCGTCCTGCAGCTGGGTGCGGCCCATCTTGAGGATGTCCTGGAACTCGCGGCCCTTCTCACGGAAGGACTTCTGCAGTTCCTCCATCTGCTGGATGAGCAGCGACATGGAGGCGTAGAGGCCGAGGCGGAAGCCGGTCGGGTAGGCGTCGTTGGTGGACTGCGACATGTTGACGTCGTCGTTGGGGTTGATGACGTCGTAGGAGCCCTTCTCCTCCCCCAGGTACTCCAGCGCCAGGTTGGCGATGACCTCGTTGGTGTTCATGTTCACCGACGTGCCCGCGCCCCCCTGGAAGATGTCGATGGGGAACTGATCCATGCAGCGGCCGTGCTCGATGATCTGGTCACAGGCCCAGACGATCGCCTCGTGCTTCTTGGCGGGCAGGGTGTGCAGGCGACGGTTGGACATGGCGGCCGCCTTCTTCACCTGCGCCATACCGATGATGAACTCCGGGACATGGTTGACGGTGGTGCGCGAGATCTGGAAGTTCTCCATGGCACGCATGGTGTGGATGCCGTAGTAGGCGTGATTCGGGATCTCCATGTGCCCGAGCAGGTCTTCCTCGGTACGGGTCTTCCGGGCGACGGTGGTGGTCGTCGGGGCCTCGGTAGCGTCGGTGGGCTCAACAGTGTCGGTCAAGGCTGGTCCTCTCAGCTGGGTAAGCGGTGAAACACTCAGACACCCATCGTAGCGATTTTGCTTATCGACGCCGCCGCGCTCCGAATGGGTCCGTCAGATACGGGCGATACGCAGCTCAGAGGCGAGGATGGCCTCCGCACCGAGCTCGTCGAGCTGGTCCATGACGGCGTTGACACCCTTGCGCGGCACGAGGGCACGGACCGCGACCATGTCCTCGCGCGCCAGCGGGGAGACCGTCGGACCGGACAGTCCCGGGGTGACGGCCGAGGCAGCGTCGAGGTGATCGCGGGCGATGTTGTAGTCGATCATGAGGTAGTTCTGGGCGGTGAGCACGCCCTGGATGCGGCGCAGCACCAGGTTGTGCTCCGAGGTCAGCTCCAGCTCACGGCGGCCGACGACCACCGCCTCCGAGGTCACCAGCGGCTCACCGAAGGGTGCGAGCCCCTGCTGGCGCAGGGTGTTGCCGGTGGAGACGATGTCGGCGATCGCGTCGGCCACGCCGAGCTTGATGGAGATTTCCACCGCACCGTCGAGACGGATGACCTCGGCCTCGATGCCGCGCGCCGCCAGGTCGTCCTTGACCAGGTTGGGGTAGGCGGAGGCGATGCGTTTGCCGGCCAGATCCTCGACGCGCCAGTTCTCGTCGGCCGGGGCGGCGTAGCGGAAGGTGGAGGAGCCAAAGCCGAGCGGTAGGAGTTCGTTGACGTCGGCCCCGGAATCACGCGCGAGGTCGCGGCCGGTGATGCCCATGTCGAGCTTGCCGTTGGCGACGTAGATGGCGATGTCCTTGGGGCGCAGGAAGTAGAACTCGACGTCGTTGGCCGTGTCGAACACAGCCAGCGCCCGGCTGTCGCCGCGACCCTTGTACCCGGCCTCGCGGAGTATCTCCACCGCGGCCTCAGACAGCGAGCCCTTGTTGGGCACGGCGATCTTGATCATGGTGGTCTCCTAGAGGTTCTTGTAGATGTCGGCGGGGGTCAGCCCGCGGGCGACCATCATGACCTGCGTCCAGTAGAGGAGCTGGCTCATCTCCTCGGCCAGCTCCTCGTCGGACTGGTATTCGGCGGCGATCCAGACCTCCCCGGCCTCCTCGATGATCTTCTTGCCGATGTGGTGCACACCCTTGTCCAGGGCCTCCACCGTTCCCGAGCCCTCGGGGCGGGATGCGGCACGATCGGTGAGTTCGGCAAACAGGGAGTCAAAGTTCTTCACGAGCAAGCATTATTCCATGCCCCCTGCCTCACCGCTGCAGTTGGTGGAACCACTCCATCACTGTGTCGGCGTCCGCCCCACGGAAATCATTGCGCCCGTGCAGGGATTCCAGGGTGACCACACCTTCCGGTACGCGGGTGTCGGGGTACCAGGGCAGGCCGATGACCCGGCACCCGGCGGTCACGGCCGCCGTCATACCGGTGACAGAATCCTCGAACACCAGGCAGTCCGCGGGATCAGCGCCGACGATCTCGGCGGCGCGCAGGTACATGTCGGGGGCCGGTTTCGGGCTGGGGACCTCGTCGCCGGTCACCGAATCGACGAAGTACTGCCTGCCGACGGCCCCGATCGAGATGTCCGCCAGGCTGCGCTCGGTGTTGGTGGTCACCAGCATGGGCAGGTCGCGTGTCGCCAGATCGTCGAGAAGCTCGGTGATGCCGGGGTTGGGGGCCAGCGACGCCCGCATGAGCTCCCCCATCCGGTCATTCATGAACTCGCGGTAGCGCGGATGATCGTCGTCGGTGACGGTGATCCCGGCATGGGTGGCGCAGACTTCGATCGTGTGGCGGAAACTCCCCCCGATCGTCGTCTCCCGCAGCTGCGGGGTGAGGCGGCGGCCCATGAGTTCGGAGAGTTCGTAGGTGAACTGCTCCCACAGGGGTTCGGTGTCAACGAGGGTGCCGTCCATGTCCCAGAAGATGGCGGCCGGAGTGGTACGCAAGGGTTTAATCGATCTCCGGAAGCTCGTTGAGTGCCTCGTCATCGGCACCGGTGGCGGCGGAGGCGTCATGGATCAGCTCGTTGAGGACCGCGGTCTCCTCCGGTTCCAGAACCGCGCCGTTGTGGCGGGCGTTGAACGCCTCGAGCTCGTCGACGGCGGCCTGGACCACCTTGACCAGCTCCTCCGCCGGCGGATCACTGAGCAGGTCGAGGGTGTCGAGGAGATTCTCCAGGATCTTCTTCAGGTCCGGCAACACGGCCGGGTCGAAGGGCTGATCCCAGAACTCCTTCTCCTCTTCCTTGAGGTAGCTGCCGGTGGCGAACTCGGTCAGATCAGCGATGAACTCGTCGACGGTGGGCTGGAAATCCCTGCGGATGCTCATGGCGGCCATTCTCCCTGAAAAACCTCAGACCCGCACGCCCAACAGGGCCTCGAGTCCGTCACGGATCAGTTCGCAGGCCCCGTCCTCGGTCTCCCCGCGCGTCGAGGCGGCCCAGGCGTCGACGACCGCCAGTGCCCCCGGCGTGTCCAGGTCGGCGGCCAGATGCATCCGGACCTCCTGGATGAGGGCCTGCGCGGCGGCCAGGGAACCGGCCTGCCGGCAGGCGGCCCGCCACGTGGACAGACGGGCCTCGGCGTCGGCGAGCACCTGCTCCGACCAGTCCCGGTTGGCGCGGTAGTGGGAGGCGAACACGCCGAGCCGGATGGCGTCCGGCTCGTGTCCGGCGGCGGTGAGCTGATGGACGAAGACGAGGTTGCCCAGGGACTTGCTCATCTTCACCCCGTCCAGCCCGATCATCCCGGAGTGGACGTAGTGGCCGGCCATGCGCTCGACACCCAGACCCGCTTCGGCATGGGCGGCGGAGAACTCGTGGTGCGGGAAGATGAGGTCGCTGCCTCCACCCTGGATGGCGAACGATCCCCCCAGTCGGTTGGTGGCGATGGCCGAGCACTCGATGTGCCAGCCGGGACGTCCCTGACCCCACGGGGAATCCCAGGCGGGCTCGCCCTCCCGGTGGGCCCGCCACACCAGGGCGTCGAGCGGATCCCGCTTACCTGCCCGGTCCGGATCCCCGCCGCGCTCGGCGAAGAACTCCTCCATCGTGGCGCGGTCGTAGTTGGACTCGTATCCGAAGTGCCCGGTGGCGTCGATGGACGCGTAGATGTCGGGGTACTCGTCGTCGAGAATGTAGGCGGCGCCGGCGTCGAGAAGCCTGCCCACCAGCTCGACGACCTCGTCGACCGATTCGACGGCGCCGATGTAGTCGCGCGGCGGAATGACCCGCAGCGCCTCCATGTCGGAGCGGAAGAGATCGATCTGGCCCTCGCCGAGCTCACGCCAGTCGACACCGTCACGCTCGGCGCGCTCGAAGAGCGGATCGTCGACGTCGGTGATGTTCTGCACGTAGTGGACATCCACCCCCTGGTCGAGCAGGAGGCGGTGGATGAGGTCGAAGGTCAGGTAGGTGGCCGCGTGGCCCAGGTGGGTCGAGTCGTACGGGGTGATGCCGCAGACGTACATACCGGCCGTGTCAGCGGCCTCCACGGGACGGACCACGCCGTCGGCGGTGTCGTGGAGGGAGAGGGGGACGGCGGGGCCGTCGACACGCGGGATCTCAGGATGGGGCCATGAACGCATGTCAACAACCTTAGCCCTAGAGCGGGTCGAGGACGCCGAAGGCCAGCAGACCCATCACCGCCAGGCCGACCGGGATGCGGTAGGCCGCGAACCAGGCGAAGGAGTGGTGCGCGACGAACTTGAGCAGCCAGGCGATGGAGAGATAACCCAGAACAAAGGTGATGACCGTACCCACACCCAGCTGCAGGGCCGTGGCGGCCTGGCCCGACTGGGGGGCGAAGGCGTCGGGAAGCGAGAACAACCCGGACGCCAGCACCGCGGGGATCGCCAGCAGGAAGGAGAAACGGGTCGCGACCTCGCGGTCGAGGTTCATGAACAGACCCGCGGACACCGTGCCGCCGGAACGCGACACACCGGGGATGAGCGCCAGACACTGGGCGAAGCCCATGACGACGGCGTCCTTCATGGTCAGCTCGTCGAAACTGCGCTGCTTCTTGCCGAACTTCTCCGCGAAGATGAACACGAAGGAGAACAGCACGAGCACGGTGGCGGTGATCCACAGGTTGCGGGCGCCCTCGCGGATGATGTCCTTGCCGAAGAAGCCGATGATCGCCACCGGCAGCGTGCCCACGATGACCATCCAGCCCATGCGGTAGTCGAAACCGCGGGCCTCCTTGTTGAACAGGCCGCGGAACCAGCCGGTGAGGATCTGCCAGATCTCCTTGGCGAAGAAGACCAGCACCGCCAGCTCGGTACCCAGCTGGACGACGGCGGTGAAGGAGGCACCGGCATCGGCGCCGAAGAACAGCTCGGAGACGATGCGCAGATGCCCCGAGGAGCTGACCGGGAGGAACTCGGTCAGTCCCTGCACGATGGAGAGCACGATGACCTGCATCCAGGACATCTGTTCGGTGGCCGCAAGTGCCAGGTTGGTCACGTCATTCACCCGGACCACGCTACTACTACTGTGGACGGGGTGAAACAGCGATTGGTGGGCGCAAGCGGACTCCGTGTCTCGGATCTCGGTCTGGGCACCGCGACCTGGGGTGTCGGGACCGACGCCGCAGAGGCGCAGGTCATGCTGCGGATGTTCATCGATGCCGGGGGAACGCTTCTGGACTCCTCCCCGTTCTACGGCGCGGGGCGCTCCCAGGAGGTGGTGGCCGAGGTGCTCGCGGATGTCCCGCGCCACGACCTCGTGCTCTCCTCGTCGGCCGGGGTGGCCCCGGACTCCCCTGTCGGGCGGCGCGTCGACTGTTCCCGGCGGGCTCTCATGCGCCAGCTCGACGAGACGCTCCGGGTCCTGGACACCGACCACCTTGATCTGTGGTCGGTGGGGTACTGGGATGAACGCACACCCCCGTCGGAGGTGATCGACACCCTCGACTGGGCGGTGCGCACCGGGCGGGCCCGCTACGCCGGTGTCCGCGATTACGCCGGGTGGCAGCTGGCGGTCACCGCCACGCCGCGGGTGGTGGCCACCCAGCACGAGTATTCGCTGCTGGCCCGTGGGATCGAGGAGGAGCTGGTGCCGGCCGCGCGGCACCTGGGCGTGGGGATCATCGCGGCGGCTCCCCTGGCGCAGGGGGTGCTCACCGGTCGTTACCGCGACGGCCCGGCCTCCGGGGTGCGGGCGGAGGTCCACGCCCGGCTGGGGTACAAGGCCCACACGGTCGTCGACGCCCTGACCACCGCCGCCGAGGGACTGGACATCTCCCCCGCCGTGGTCGCCCTCGCGTGGGCGCGCGACCGGGCCGGGGTGGCATCGACCGTGGTGGGGGCCTCTCATCGTGCGCAACTGCGCGAGCTGCTCACAGTGTCCGACACCGCCTTGCCCCGGGCGATAGTCAAGGCTCTGGACGACGTGTCGCGCTGATAGGCTCAGGAAGCGTGAATGCCGGACATGTGACTGCCCTGGCGGCTGTGGCCGCCACCTCCCTGCTGCTCGTGGCCTGCGGGACGAGCCCGACGAATCCGGAGGTCCCGGACCTCGGTAACGCGGAGCCGCAGACCTCCGACGCCTCCACCTCGCCGGCCGGTGAGGTTCTCGCGCTGGATCTCGACGTCAGCGACCTGGAGGCCGCCGGCGACATCCTCGGTCTGCGTGCCGGTGGCACTCTCGCCCTCGGCACGGTCGAGGAGTTCCGTTCCGGTGCCACCCGGGACGTCACCGTCCCCGAGCACTGCGGTGATCTCACCGCCGCCGCCGACACCTTCGTTCTCGCCTGCGGCGATGAGGTGCTGCTTATCGACGCCACCACCGGGGACATCGACACCCACCCGGTGTCCGACTCCGACGCCGTCCCCGCAGCCTCCGCGGTGCTCACCTCCACCGGCGAGCTCGTCGTCGGTTCCGGCGAGAATGACCGCGTCGTCGTCTTCGTCGACGGTGCCGAGGAGAACTCGATCTCCGTCGCGGGCCTGACCTCCCAGCTGCTCGCCGTCCCCGTCGCAGGTGCCGATGACGCCGTGGTGCGCACCAACCACGAGAACACCACCATCCAGGACGTCCACTGGCGCGACGGCCGCCAGGGGGGAACACTGCGCGTGGGCCTGGGCATCGGTCAGGCGGCCGCCGGCGACAGGGGTCTGGTCCTGGCCTCCGACAACCGGGGTGGCCAGCTCGCGGTCTACACCGCCGACAACGTCGTGCGTCTGCACCAGACCGTGCCCGTCGCGGGCAGTCCCTGGGCCGTGGCCTGGGACTCCGAGCGGGAGTTGGCCTGGGTGTCGACCACCGCCGACAATCAGCTCCACGCCTTCGAGCTGTCGACCGGTGTGCCGGAGCCGGTCGGCGCCGTGGACACCGTCGCCGACGCCCACAACGTTGTGGTGCTTGCCGACGGCACCCTCGTCATCGCCTCCGCCACCGGCGACGGTGTGCAGATCATCACCGACCCCGAATTTTCCTAACCCGAATTCCCCACCAGGAAGGACCCCCGTGTCTCTGCGCCACTCCGCCTACCAGCTCGCCCTCAAGGGCATGTTCACCCTGCGCCCGGAGCGTATTCACGGCCTGATCGCCGGGGGCCTCGGTGTCCTCCAGTCGGCAGGCCCCGTCAACCGTCTGCTGGGCAAGGTGGTCCCGGTCACCGATCCGGTGCTGGAGCAGGAGGTCTTCGGCGTGACGTTCCCGCGCCCGCTGGGCCTGGCCGCCGGTTTCGACAAGAACGCCTCCGCCGCGGACACCTGGACCGCCCTCGGTTTCGGATACTCCGAACTGGGAACCGTCACCGCCTCCCCGCAGCCGGGCAACCCCACCCCGCGCCTGTTCCGGCTGCCGGACGACAAGGCCATCCTCAACCGCATGGGCTTCAACAACGACGGCGCCGCCGCCGCCGCGGAGAACCTGCGTCGGCGGCAGTCAAGCGATGTCATCGGCATCAACATCGGCAAGACGAAGGTCGTGCCCGCCGAGGACGCGGTAGATGACTACCGGCGCTCCGCCTCCCTCCTCGGCGACCTGGCCGACTACCTGGTGGTCAACGTCTCCTCCCCCAACACCCCCGGCCTGCGTGATCTGCAGGCGGTCGAATCGCTGCGCCCCATCCTCGCCGCCGTCCAGCAGTCGACCCAGACGCCGGTGCTGGTCAAGATCGCCCCCGACCTGTCGGACGAGGACGTCGACGCCGTCGCCGAGCTGGCCCTGGATCTGGGCCTGGCGGGCATCGTGGCCACGAACACCACCATCTCCCGCGCGGGACTGTCCACCCCGGCCGCCGAGGTGGAGGCCATGGGCGCCGGCGGTGTCTCCGGCCCGCCCGTGGCGCAGCGTTCCCTCGAGGTGCTTCAGCGCCTGTACGCGAAGGTGGGTGAGAAACTGGTGCTCATTTCCGTGGGTGGCATCTCCACCCCCGAGCAGGCGTGGGAGCGCATCGCCTCCGGCGCCACCCTCCTGCAGGGCTACACCGGCTTCATCTACGGCGGGCCGGACTGGATCCGCGACATCCACCGGGGTATCGCCGATCAGATCCACCGCCACGAGTTGGGCAGCATCACCGAGGCCATCGGCTCCGGACTGCCGTGGCTGGCCAATCCCGCCCGGGACTAAGACACGACACGACCCTCGATCTCCGCGGAGATCGAGGGTCTCATGCTGTGCCCGCCCTAGCCCTTCGGGATGAGCGAACGACGGATGATGAGTGCGCACATGGCGGCGAAGGCCGCGTACATCGCCAACCAGTACTGGGCCATGAGCGTCAGCGGATCATTGGGGATGAAGCGCGAGAAGATGACGATTCCCACCGCCACCGCCAGCGCGATGACCTGCGTGCGACTGGATGCCTGATCGGTGCGAATGGTCGCGAAGGCACCCAGGATGATCGCGGCGACAAGGATGACCAAGAAGCGCGGAGTCACAGCGAAAGGCGCCATCCAACCGTCGGCGAAGACGGAGACGACGGCGAAGATGGCCAGCGCGAGGGCGAGCGCCATGAAGGCGCCACCCACACGCAGCGCCAGGGGGACCCGGAAAGTTCGCTCGGGGCGGGAGTTCTTGTGGCTCATAGCCTCAAGAGCCTACTTGCTCTCGTACCAGCCCCAGAGAATGGCCCGGCCGAGAGAGTGGAAATACAGGTTGAAGCCGAGCACTGTCGCCGTGGAATCCGGATCGATGTCGAGCTTCTCGACGTCCACCGCGTGCACCGCGTAGAGGTAGCGGTGAGGTCCATGGCCCTCCGGCGGGGCCGCACCGTAGTACTCCCGCCCTCCGGAGTCGTTAGCCAAGGCGATGACACCGTCGATGCCGAGATCCTCCTGGCTGCCTGCGCCTGTCGGCAGCTCCGTGGTGTCCACGGGAATGTTGAAGGCGGCCCAGTGCCAGAACCCGGAGGCGGTCGGTGCGTCCGGATCAAAGCAGGTCACGGCAAGGGACTTGGTGCCTTCCGGCAGGTCGGACCAGGCCAGGTGCGGGGAGACGTTCTCCGGAGCGCACTGCTCCTCCGCGAGCTTCGCTCCTTCCTCCAGATCATTGGAGCTCAGGGGGAAGGAGGGCAGATCCTTGAGCGGGGCGTAGGGGTCGGGGCCGGGGAAACGGGAATCATTGGCGTAGGAAGTCATATACCCGTTGTACCTGAGATGTCCCTCACACGTCGGGATCCTCAGGACCAGCGGGAGTAGAGCTCGGCGTAGCGCCCCGCGGCGTCGAGAAGCTCGGCGTGGGTGCCCTCTTCCACGATGCGGCCGGCATCCATGACGAGGATGCGGTCGGCGACCATGGCCTGATCGAGGCGATGGGCCACGATGAGGCTGGTGCGCCCCCGTGCGGCGGCGGTGGCGGCCCGCTCGAGGGTGCGGGCGTCGTCGCTGCCGGCCTCGGAGGTGGCCTCATCCATGATGAGCACCGGCGGATCCCGCAGGATCACCCGGGCCAGGGCCACCTGCTGCGCGACCTCCGGCGGCAGGGAGTCCGTCCCCGCCCCCACCGGGGTGTCCAGGCCCCGGGGCAGGTGGCGGGCCCAGGTCGCGGTGCCGGGAGCCAGCCCGGTGGCGGCGAGGGCGTCGATGAGCATCTCGTCGCCGGCGTGCGGTGCGGCCATGAGCAGATCGTCGCGCAGCGCTCCGGAAAACAGGTGCACATCCTGGGTGAGCAGGGTGACCTGGCGGGTGGTCCAGGCGTCGTCGACCTCGGCCGTGTCGACGCCGTTAATGAGGATGCGGCCGGAATCCGGGCGCTGCAGCCCGGCCAGCAGCCCCGCGAGCGTCGACTTCCCGGCGCCGGAGGCCCCCACGAGGGCGGTGGTGCTGCCGGCGGGCAGGGTGACGGTGATGTCGGGGAGGATGTCCGCCCCACCCGGATAAGAAAACCGCAGGTGCTCGATGCGGATCTCCGGCGGTGCCTCCAGGTCGTCGGGGATGTCGCGGCTGTCGGTGGGAGCCAGCCGGGCCAGGGCGACGGCGCGTCCGAGGGAGGTGCCGGCCTCCTGTATGTCCCCGGCCAGGAAAAGGAGGTTGAACACGTGGCCCTCGAGGCGGACCACCAGCACCATCGCCGCGGTGGCGGCGCCGATCGTGATGTCTCCGCGGCTGACCAGCCACGTCGCCAGCCCCAGGGTGCTCGCCAGCAGCGTGACGTAGGCGATGTTGCCGTAGCCGAGCAGATGGACGAACAGCGGAGCGCGGTCGGCGCGGGCCTGCACCGCGTCCCAGGAGGCGCGGCGGGTGCGTTCCAGCGCCCAGGGGCCCAGCCGCAGGGCCCGGAGGGTGGGCAGGCTGCGCACGGTGTCGAGCAGAATCGCGTTACGCCGGGCCTCGGCGGTGGCCACGATGTTCGCCGCCTGCGGCATCCGCGGCAGGACAAGGCGCAGGAGCGGGTAGACCACGGCCAGCGTCAGCACCAGGGAGAGGGCGAAAAGCGGGTGGACCAGCACCAGTGCGACGAGTGTCACCGGGAACATGAGGATGGTCACCGCGAGGCGGATGCCGGTGGCCGACATCATCCGCACGACGGTGTCGATGTCCTGGGTGAGGCGGGTGATGACGTTGCCCGTTCCCAGTTCCAGGACATCGGGCACCGGGGCCCGCAGCACCGAGCCCAGAGCCTGCCGGCGCAGATCCACCGACATCATGCGCGTGCGCGCGGTGAGCAGCCAGCCGCCGACGGAGCGGGCGGCGGTCTCGACGAGCAGTGCGGCAGCCACGCCGGAAAGCAGCCACACGAAAGGCTCCCACGGCCCGTCCGCGATGTCGACGGCACGCCCCAGCAGCGTCGCCGAGACGGTCATCGCCGCCACCGCCAGCACGAACACGGCGGTGGTCCCCAGCAACCATGCGGGTCCGGGGCTGGTGGGCAGCGCCCGCAGCGTCCGTCCCGTCTCCCTGACACTGGCGGGCGCCAGGGCATCTTCGCGGCTCATGACAGCTCCTCCACATGATCGGCGACCGCCCGCCAGGCAGCGGAGGTGCTCACCACCACCGTTGCGCGCCCCCGGCGGAGGC
Organism: Corynebacterium sp.; assembly: GCF_030535495.1. Classification (GTDB taxonomy): domain Bacteria; phylum Actinomycetota; class Actinomycetes; order Mycobacteriales; family Mycobacteriaceae; genus Corynebacterium. The sequence goes on along the minus strand of NZ_JAUNRW010000001.1, from coordinate 27,912 downwards.
GGGCGACGTTACGTGCCACGGTGTCCAGGGTGACGGCGTCGAGTCCGGTGGTGGGCTCATCCAGCACCAGCACCTCCGGGTCCCGGACCAGCCACCGGGCCAGGGCGACGCGCTGGCGCTGCCCACCGGAGAGGTTGAGCCCGGCCTCACCGATCGGAGAGGCCGGCAACGTGTCGCCGTCCATCCCGCCGAGGCGGGTGATGATGTCCCCGCAGGCCGCCGCAGACAACGCCGCCTGCACCTTCTCCGGGTCCGCGGTGCCGAGTGGGTCGATGTTGTCCGCCAGTGTTCCCTCGAACACCGCGGCCGCATGCGGGGCCACGATGATGTCAGGGTCCTGCCACGCCTCCCACTGCGCCAGACGGGCCCGGACACGTTCCACTCCCGCGGCGCCGGTGGCCGACCACACCGTCAGCCCGGCGGGCGGGCGCGCACCGGGCGTGGCCGCGGTGGCGCGCGGCGCAAGGCCTGCCACCAGATCGCGGATCCGTCCCGTGGACACCAGCCCGCGGGAGAAATAGTCCACGCCGAAGCTCAACGAGAACCCCAGGTACATCATCGCCGGCGGGACCAGCAGCGAGACGGTCACCAGATCGGCCGCGGCCACGGTCCCGTCCCGCAGCATCACGGCCGCCAGGACGACGATGCCCACCACACACAGGGTGGGCACGAGCTGACGCACCAGGGTCAACCACCCCGTCATCCGCGCCTCCACCAGCATGAGCCGCAGGGCCCGGCCGGTGGCGACGTCGAAACGCTGCGTCGACTCCTCCACCGCCCCGAGGCCCTTGACCACGCGCGAGCCCTGCGCGAGGTCGGTGGCCAGGGACAGCGCCGCACCCTCCGCTTCTCGACGCCGCGCCGCCACCCGCGCCAGCGGCCGTGCCGTGGCGAAGGTCGTCGCCGTCGTCACGATGCCCGCCAGGAGGACCAGCAGCCCCAGCACCGGGTGGGAGAACCCGACCGCCACGGCGGTCCCGAGCAGGTAGGCGGCCATCATCACCGGGAAGTTGAGGATCTCCTTGAGCTCGCCCACCTGGTGAGAATCCCCGTCGATGGTGTTGAGCACCTCGCCGGGGGTCATGTCCGTCGGCTCCGACTGCAGCAGGCGGCGGGTCAGGCTCAGGCGCAGGGAATGCACCGTGCGGGCCGCCGTCAGGTCTGTGAGGGCATCGGCCGTCGACTCCGCCACCCACGACGCCGCCATGGTCCCCGCCAACACCAGGATCACGATCCCCGCGATCTGCAGCGAGCCGGCCTCGAAGGCACGCAGACCGCCGTTGGCCACCACCACCGAGATGAACACCGAGGCCAGCATGCCCAGCGAGATGGAGACCATCAGCACCGTCACCGCCCGGCCGTGCAGGCCGAGCATCCGCCAGGCTCCCGACGCGCGGGAACGCCACCGTTCCGGCGCCACCTCCACGTCCCGGGAGGGCACTGCTCTGGGCACGAACCACGACCACATGGGCATCCGACGTGGGGGTTGATAGTTGCGTTGCATAGTGGTGAAAAAGCTACCACTTACACGCGTGTAACTAGCGTTGACATGCGGATTTGTGTCTCTCCGGGATGTGCGGCTACAGTAGTGCAGGTGCCCAGCCGAGAGGGTGGACACAGACAAGTGAATGACACCCAGCCCGGGTGGCGGAATGGCAGACGCGCTAGCTTGAGGTGCTAGTGTCCTATTAACGGACGTGGGGGTTCAAGTCCCCCTCCGGGCACAGAGTTCAGATCCCGGTCCCCTACTTAAGGGGGGCCGGGATTTTTCGTCACCAGGTCGTTCGCCGTTCGCGGGTCGCGTCCTTCTGCCACTCCAGCACGTCAGCGCGCCGCAGACGCCGATGCCCCTTCTCAGAGTGTCGCACGCTCGTCAGCAGGCCATTGTCGATCAGCCGCACGACCGTCGTCCGGTCCACGCCGAGAATGCGCGCCGCTTCCTGTGTGGAGATCATCGTGTCCATGCGCACGATTTCCACCGGCTCATTGTTGAGGTGAGCCTGAATGAGGGAGGCCAGGTCCTTTTTCAATGCCTCCGGCAGCTCTAATCGCCCCCCGCCAGCTCCCTCGAGGTGTACCGGTCCCGCCGCCAGGAGGCCGCTGATGCCCTGCAGGACGAGCCTCTCGCGCTTCGCGCTCATGCGATGAGCATAAGCCGGAACCGCGGTTTCCGCGCGGGTAGGGTGCGAAACTGCAAACGCTCGATTTCCTCGAATTGAGAATTCGAGGAAATCGAGCGTTCCCCTCAGAGGGACCCTATCGCGGCAACCTAGTGCTGCTCGTTTGGGTCGTTGTCCGCGTCGTCCTTCGTCTCGTGGTAGGTGCCCGGAACATGATCCGGTGCAGCGTAGATCGAGTAGAGCTTCACCGTCTCGGAGCCCTCGTTGACGAAGTTGTGCCACTTGCCCGCCGGCACGAAGATGGCGAAGTCGTCCTCGACCTCCTGGTCGATGTCCAGGTTGTCCTCGCTGTCGCCGATCATGATGCGGCCCTTGCCGGCCTCAAGGCGCAGGAACTGGTCGTGATCATCGTGGACCTCGGCGCCGATCTCACCGCCGGCGGGGATGGCCATGACGGTCATCTGGAGGTAGCGGCCGGTCCACAGGGTGTCGCGGAAGGCCTCGTTCTCCTTGGTCACGTCCTCGATGTCCAGGACGTAGGGGTTGGGTCCGTGGTCGGTACGAAGGTCTGCCATGTTTACTCCTTGTGTTCGTAGACGTACGGCTTCCCAGTGTAGCGACGCGGCGTAAACTGGCCGCTTGTGAATCGGTTCCGGCAGTTCGTGGTGGCGCTCGTCCGCGACGCCGCCGCAGCCGTCGGCGCCTGGTCCTGGGCCCGCCGCCTGGCCGTCGCGACGGCACTGGCAGGTTTCCTCGCCGTGACGCTGCTTATCGACGTCCCCGCCATCACCACCCTCCGGACCTGGGCGGACGCCTCCGGCGCCTGGTTTGTGGCGCTGTTCTGGCTCGGATACGTGGTGGTGACGCAGTTCCCCGTCCCCCGCACGATTCTCACGCTCTCCAGCGGTGTGCTCTTCGGCCCGTGGGTGGGCATCGCCGTGGCTCTCACCGCCACGACGGTGGCAGCGGCGCTGAGTCTTACGGTTGTCCGCGGACTGCTCGGTGAGTGGATGGCTCCGCGGCTGACTCATCCGGCGGTGTCCGGGATCAACACCCGCCTGCAGCAGCGCGGCTGGCTGGCGGTGATGAGCCTGCGGATGATCGCCGGTGTGCCGTTTTCCATCATGAACTATGCGGCGGCGTTGACGAGTGTGCCCGTGGGGATGTTCACGGTCGCCACCCTGCTCGGCTCCGCGCCGGGGACGGTGGTCACGGTGGTCCTGGGTGACGCCCTGACCGGTGAGGTCGATCCCCTGGTCCTGTCGCTGACCGTGATGTTGGCGGTCATCGGACTGGCGGGACTCGCCGTGGACCATCGCCTTCCAGTCAAGCCTGTGCCGTAGACTCATGGCCATGCTGGCCATACATGCCCGGTACCGGGGACGCGAGGTACGTCGAGCGCACCTGGTGCGCCGCTCCGCCGAGGCCCTGTCCACCCTGGACGGTGTCGGCGAGTTCGAGATCCTCGGTGTCGAGGACATCTGCGCCATCGTCGATTCCCCGGAGTCCCTGTGTGACACGGTCATGGCACTGCTGTCCGACGGCAGCTGGGCGATCGGCATCGGGGTCTCCCCGACCGCCGACGATGCCGCCGACGCGCGTGCCACCGCGACGGCGGCGCTCAAGGGCTCGGCGCGTGCCGGCACAGTCAAAGTCGCTGTCGCCCGCCGTCGACACGCGTCCCTCGCCGGGGATGTCGCCGCCGCCTTCGCCCTCATCGGGCACGTGTTGAGCAAACGAACCCTGGAGGGCCGCGAGGCCACTGCCCTGGTGCGCTCGGGGCTGAATCAGAATGAGGCCGCCGAGGAACTGGGCATCTCCAAGCAGGCGATGTCCCAGCGCCTGCAGGCGGCCGGGTGGCAGGCGGAGACCGCCGGCTGGCAGCTGGCGGTCAATCTGCTGACCCGCGCGGACGCGGGTGAGACGAGCTAGCGCTCCTCGATGTGCGGTTCCGGCTGCTCCCCGAAGTCATAGGTCGGGGCAGGAGCGGTGGGTTCGATCTCGCGCGGTTTACCCGCGGCCTTCTGGGCCTTGATCTCGTGCGGCTCGGGGTCGACGGGCTTGTTCGCCACCGCGGTGGCGGCGGCGACGGCAGCGGCGATCTCCGGATCGGTGGCGGTGTTGAACCACTCGTCGGTGTCCTCCTCGCCGGCCATCTGACGGGTCTCGTCGTCGACGAGGGTCGGCTCGTAGCGGAAGACACCCTCGTCGTCCTTCTTGGCGAAGGCACGGGCGAACTGCTCGAGGGAGTCGCCGAACTGGGAGGGGATCATCCACATCGTGGAGGCCTGGCCCTCGGCGAGCTGCGGCAGCTTCTCCAGGTACTGGTAGGCCAGCACCTCCGGGGTGACCTTGGAGGACTTGATGGCGGCGTTGACCTTCTGGATTGCGCGTGCCTCACCCTGTGCCTGCAGATAGCGGGCGGCGCGCTCACCCTCGGCCTTGAGGATCATCCCCTGGCGCTCGGCCTCCGCCTGCAGGATGGCGGCGTGCTTCTCGCCCTCGGCGGACAGGATTCGGGCCTGCTTCTCACCCTCGGCGGTCTTGATGTCGGACTCACGACGACCCTCGGCGGTGAGGATCATCGCGCGCTTCTCGCGGTCCGCCTTCATCTGCATCTCCATGGACTGCTGGATGGACGGCGGCGGATCAATGGCCTTGAGCTCGACTCGGCTGATGCGCAGACCCCACTTGGAGGTGGCGGCGTCCAGCTCACCGCGCAGGCGGCGGTTGATGGTCTCACGCGAGGTGAGGGTCTCCTCCAGTGTCATGCCACCGACCACGTCTCGCAGGGTGGCCACGGAGATCTGCTCGACACCGACGATGTAGTTGTCCACACCGTAGATCGCCTTGGCCGGATCATTGATCTGGAAGGTGACCACGATGTCGATGGCGACGGTGAGGTTGTCCTGGGTGATGACGGCCTGCGGCGGGAAGGACACGACGCGCTCACGGGTGTCCACGCGCGCACGGATGCGGTCGATGAACGGCACGAGCAGGGTCAGTCCACCGGCGACGGTGCGGGTGTAGCTGCCGAGGCGTTCGATGACCGCTGCCTCACCCTGCGGGATGAGGGCGATCGACTTGATGACGACAACGGCGACGAAGATCAGGAGGACGATCAGGAGTATGAGTCCGGCCATGGGTTCTACGATTCCTTCCAGACGACTGCCGTGGCGCCGTCGATACTGATCACGGACACACGATCACCCTCGGCGAACGTGTGGGTGGGGTCGAGGGAGCGGGCGGACCAGATGGATCCGTCGAGGCGGACCTGGCCGCCATGTTCCCCGATCGGGGCCAGCACCTCAGCGGTGGAACCGACCAGAGCCTGGGGGGAGGTGTCCAGTGCCTTCGGGGCCGCCAGACGACGGCGCAGGAAGGGTTTGAGGAACACGAGCAGTCCGAAGGCGGAGATCGCGAAGGCCAGGACCGAGCCCCACAGCGGCGCCCCGGCCAGGGACACACCGGCGGCCGCCAACGCGGCGCCGGCGAGCATGAGCAGGGTGAACTCGCCCACGGCCAGCTCGAGGCCGGCGAGGACAAGGGCTGCGATGAACCAGACTATTGCTCCCACGGGGTCCAACGTACCAGCGGCTAGGAGAGGTCGGCCTTGGACAACTCAGGCGTGGTGACGAAATCGACCAGCCGCTCCACGGCCCCGATGAGGGTGGAGTCGAGATCGCGGAAGCTGGTGACCGCCGAGTAGACCCGGTTCCAGCCCTCGCGCGGGTCCGACCACCCCAGGCGCCGGCACACGCCCGACTTCCAGTCCTCCCCGTAGGGCACCTCAGGCCAGGCGCGGATGCCCACCGAGGCGGGTTTCACCGCCGCCCAGACATCGATGTAGGGATGACCGGTGACCAGTACATGCTCCCCGACCGCCTGCGTCATCCGGGTCTCCTTCGAGCCCTCGACGAGGTGGTCGGCCAGCACCCCGACGCGCCGCCCGCGCCCCGGGCCGAATTCGGCCAGGCGGGACTCCAGGTTGTCCAGCCCCTCGAGGTATTCGACGACCACGCCTTCGACGCGCAGGTCATGGCCCCACACCTTCTCCACGATGGCCGCGTCGTGGACACCTTCCACCCAGATGCGCGAGGGGGCAGCGACCTTCGCCTCGACGTTGTCCACCCGACGGGATCCGGAGTTGGAGCGCCGCACCTCTTCCGCCTTCTTCGGCAGATGGCGGATGAGGGTGACGGGGCGGCCGTCGATAAGAAAACCGCCGGACACGAGCTGGAAAAGCCGCTTGACTCCGCGCCGGTCCTCGAGGCGGACGAATTCACCGTCGTAGGTGCGCTCCCAGCCGACGACCGCACCCACGTAGTCCTCGCCGCGGACCTCGACGACCAGGCCCGGCTCCGCCGGCACCCGGGGATACTCGCGCGGACGGGAACGGGCATGACCGGACAGGATATCGCCGGAATAGGGGTCGTTGAAGCTCATGGCGGATCACCTTATCGGCTAGACTGCCCCGCCATGGATATCCGCGCCGAGGTCTGGTCACCCCTGCAGAACACCGCCGTCTGGCTCGGTGCCTGGCTCCACGGTCTGGAGGCGACCGACCATCTCATCGATGCGCTCCATGACCTGGGGTCCGAGGGGTTGGTCGAGGTCTTGGGCGACATCCGTCGCTGTGCGCTTCTCGACGCCCCCTCCCCCGCCATCCGCCTCATCCTCTCCGGCCCCGGCGAGGCCCCCGCCCTGCCCGCGGGCGGGCAGGCGGCGGCCGCGGCGGCGTCGATAAGCGGGGCGCTGGTCCTGGCCGAGACCCATGTTCTCGTGCCCGACAGGGAGGGGAACTGGCGGTGGTTCGTGGAGGAGGAACCGCTGCCGACACCGACGTGGTCGAGCCCGGGTGAGGCGGATGAGCTGCTGACCAGGGCGACGAACGAGGCGGCGCGGATCATCACGTCCAGCGGCTACCGGACGGACGCACTGGAGTCCCCGCGTCTGACGGTGGGGACGCTGGCGGACTTCTACGACACCCCGGGACTCCCCGCTGCCGTGCCACCGCGCGCGGCCAAGCTGTTCGCCCGGGCGGACCGGGTCGCCGCGATCATCGAGACGGTCAAGACCCGGATGGGTGACCACAGCATCGACCCGCAGCTGCTGGGCCTGTGGCGCCACATCCGGGCCGCGCGGATGGCCGGGGTGTCCTACGCGGTGCGGGAGTTCGGGCGGCTGACCTGACAGCACCCGGGGCGGCAGGCCTGCCCGTTGACGGTGCATCCCTGCACGGTGACCTCACCGAGGGAGGCCGGCGGATCGTTGTTGACCAGCTCCTCGATGATGTCGACGACCATGGCCGCGAAATCCTGCTCCGGGCCGGCGGTCCGCGTGCGCTCGACATGGACATCCAGGTCGCGGGCGGCAGTGGCCAGATCGGTGTCGAGGTCCCAGACGACCTCCATGTGGTCGGAGATGAAGCCCACCGGGCTGACCACGACCGCCCGCACGCCCTGCGCGGCGAGGGCGGTGGTGTGGTCGACGATGTCCGGCTCCAGCCACGGGGTGCGCGGGTTGCCCGAACGCGACTGCCACACGACGTCGTAGGTGTCCACGCCGACGTTCTCGGCGATGAGGCGCGCGGCCTCCGCGACCTGGCGGGAATAGAGGTGGGAATCCTCCGCCCCGCCGGCGGCCTCATCGGCGGCCGTGGGTACGGAGTGGGCGGTGAACAGCACCCGGGTGGCGGCGCGCCGATCGGTCGGCACCTTCTCCAGCGACTCCCGCAGCGCATCGCTCATGAGCCGGATGAAGATCGGGTGATCGTAGAACTGGCGGAGTTTGGTGAACTCGATCGGCTCGACGCCCGCCTCCTCAAGGTGGCCGAGGATGCGTTTGATGTCCTCGTTGTACTGCAGGCAGGCGGAGTAGCCGCCCCAGGCGGAGGTGGCGAAGACCAGCGCCCGGCGCACACCGTCGCGGGCCATCTCCTCGGCCGCCTCCTCACCGTAGGGATGCCAGTTGCGGTTGCCGAAGTAGATCGGCAGGTCATGACCGCGCTCGCTCAGTTCCTGGCCCAGGTTGGCGATGATCTCGCGGTTGAGCCGGTTGAGCGGACTCACGCCCCCGAAATGGAAGTAGTGCTCGCCGACCTGGGCGAGACGCTCGCGGGGGATGCCGCGGCCGCGGGTGACGTTCTCCAGAAAGGGGACGACCTCCTCGTCACCTTCGGGGCCACCGAAGGAGAGGACGAGGAGGGCGTCGAAATTCAGTTCAGTCATGCGACTGAGCCTATCAACCTTTAGGTTGAGATCCGCACTAGATCAGGCGCACGGCGTGGGGGGCCATGCCCGACCAGCGGACCGGGGAAATCCTGACGTTGGAGCCGGAGTTCGGGGCCTCGATCATCGTGCCGTCACCGAGGTAGATCGCCACGTGGTGGCTGCCGCCGGGACCGTAGAAGATGAGGTCGCCGCGCTCCATCTGGCTGGGATCGATCTTCTCGCCGTGGTTGTACTGGTAACCGGTGTAGTGCGGCAGGGCGATCCCGGCGCCGGCGAACGCATAGAGGGTCAGGCCGGAGCAGTCGAAACCGATCTTGTTGAAGTCACCGTGGGAGTCGGCGATGCCGCCGTCCCGGATACCCCGGGTGGGGCCGTTGGCGTTGCCGCCGCCCCAGGCGTAGGGCACACCGACCTGCGACTGGGCACGGGCGATGACGGCCTCGATCTGTGCTTCCCGGTCACCGATCGCGGCGACCTCCTCGGCGGCCTGTTCGGTGACATCCTCGATCGTCTCGAGGATCGGGCCGGTGGACAGCTCTTCCTCCACCTCGGGCACAACCTCAGGCACAACTTCGGGCTCCGGCTCCGGAACGACCTCCACCACCTCGGGCTCGGGGTTCTGGACCGCGGCAATCGGCTCCGGGTCCGCCTCCTCATCTGTCACCGACGGGTACGGGTTGTCCAGGGAGGTGTGATCGGGCTGCGACGCGGCGATGACTGCGGCCGCCGCAGCCACGGCAGCGGCCGTGGCGGCGTCGCGGAAGGCCTGCGCCTCCGCCTCGCGGGCGGCGCGCTCGGCGGCCTCCTGCTCAGCGCGTTCCTGAGCTTCACGACGCGCGGTCGCCTCCTCCTCCGCCTGGCGAGCGGCCTCGCGGGCGGCGGCGGCTTCCGCCTCCCGACGCTCGCGCTCGTCGGCCTCGGCTGCGGACTGAGCGGCGGCTTCCGCTTCGGCCGCCTGACGGGCCGCGGCCTCGGCGGCCTCCTGCGCGGCAGCGGCGGCAGCGGACTCTTCTTCGACGATGCGTCGGGCTTCGGCGGCTTCCGCCTCATCTGAAGCGGCGGCATCCTCGGCAGCACGGCGCGTGGCCTCGGCGGAGCGGTACTCCTCGGCGTCCTGGCGCTGCGCATTGCCGGTCGCGATCTCCTCGCGAGCAGCGTCCAACTGCTCCTGAGCGGCATCACGCTCGGCGGCGAGGCGATCGCGCTCCTCACTCAGCTCACCGATGAGAGCGGTGTTGGAGTCGATCGCGGCGCGCGCCTCGGCCTCCCGGCCCAGGGCCCGGGCCTCGCGCTCCTCGGCGATGTTGCGCAGCTGGCGGAGCTCGGATTCGCGGTTCGCCTGCTCGGTGCGGAGCTGATCCAGCTCCTCGATGGCTGCGCGCTGCTTCTCCGCGTTGGTACGCAGATACGTCTGGCGGTCCAGCGAATCCGCGGAGGCTTCCTCGCCGGCGAGGGTGGCCACCGCGGTCGGGGTGACACTACGCCGGTAGGTGGCCCGGGAGATCTCGTCGAGGCGGGCCTGCGCGACCTCGATCTTCTCCTGGGTCTCGGTGAGCTGCGCGCGGGCCACGATGACGGCCTGACGGGCCTGTTCGGCTGTGGCCTGGGCGTCATGCAGGTCGACGAGAGCCTTGTTGACCTCTTCGTGGAGTCCGCCGATCTCCAGGGCGAGACGGTCCATCTCGGCCTGGGTCCGGGTGACGTCGTTGACGAGGCCCGCGGCAGCGGACTCGGTGGTGGGCGCCGTCGCCGGAGTTGCCGAGACGACGGCCGGGGTGAAGGCCGTCAGCGTCGCCGCGCACAAGGCGCTGGCGACGACCGTACGCAGGCGTGCGCGGGTCAGGGTGGTCGGGGCCACGTGTACTCCTCACGAACCCGCGACATCAAGTTGGCAGCCTTGACGAGGCGGGTGCCGAATCGATTGATCATCGGTGGAGGCACACGGGTATCCAGACCCCTCGTCAAGGTGCGGTGACTCTTCGCGCCTGGCGTGCTTCCCCACATGCCCGTGCGATGACGATGACGATCCGTACGACCGTGACACCTGCTCCTGCCGGAGATTTCCATCGACCCGTGAGCCGATAAGGGCACCATAGAACACGCGCGACTCTCGTGACCCATTGTTTATCAAACTTCACAGGAGTAAAGCCTGACCACATGACTTCCATCATGGGGATGACCTGGGAAATGACGAAATGATAACGTTACTGTGATTTACCTCACATCTAAGGCCGTGCATGACGAAGTGGCCGCGTCGGCATATAACGATGCGGCTACAGTTTGGTCCGGAAAAGTTATTCTTCGGTCAAGCCCTGCGGCTGGACTTCTTCCAGGCGCTCCACCCCGTGGCCAGCACCAGCACAGCGAGTGCCGCCACCATGGCCGCCAGTGCGAAGGGCCAGTTCGTCGACCAACCGTTGACGTCGTCGATGACGCCGAACACTCCCCCGACCACGTCCGGGTTGGCCAGGAACGGATGCTGGGCGGACTCGAGCGCCCCGCGCGAATGGACCTCACTGACCATCGCCCCGGAGCCGGGTGCGCGGACGATGACGGTCTCCAGGTCGGTGCCGAGCAGAAGATCCTGGGCCACGTCACGCAGATCCGGAGTGTGAGCGGGCGTATGTGTCAGGACGACGACGCCCAGGGACCCGAAGCCGGAATCGCCGGCGTGGGTCACGGCGTCGATAAGCCCCGGCTCCAGGGAATCGATGCGCTCCGCCGGGGCGACAGCGTCGAAGGCGACGGAGTCCTCCGCCAGCTGGAGGGAGAGGTCGTCGATGTCGACACCTTCAGGGATCATCGGTCGGACCGTCGCTTTCTCCGTGGAAATGAGTCTCGGACACCGCTATTTCTATCCCCTGCGGGTGTGGCGGGGGTGATGACGCGCCGCGCGGCCTGCCGAAACCCACAAACAAAACGCTCGTACTGTTAGAATCAGCGACGGTCGTTGGTACGAATCCCTAGACTCGGAGGAGTACCACCGCGTTCTGCCGGTACACGCCTGCCTTGACCGGGGTAGACGGGTGCAGGTATCGAACATTCCAGTTCAATGAAGAGGAAATGGAGCTCCCTGTGACCGAAAGCAAGAACTCCTTCAACGCCAAGCGCACCCTCGAGGTCGGCGAGAAGTCCTACGACTACTTCGCACTCGACGCCGTGCCGGGCATGGAGAAGCTGCCGTACTCCCTGAAGGTTCTCGGCGAGAACCTTCTGCGCACCGAGGACGGCGCCAACATCACCACCGAGCACATCGAGGCAATCGCCAACTGGGATCCGAAGGCCGAGCCTTCCATCGAGATCCAGTTCACCCCGGCCCGAGTTCTCATGCAGGACTTCACCGGTGTCGCCTGTGCCGTCGACCTGGCCACCATGCGCGAGGCCGTGAAGACCCTCGGTGGCAACCCGGATGACGTCAACCCGCTCAACCCGGCCGAGATGGTCATCGACCACTCCGTCATCGTCGAGGCTTTCGGTACCTCCGAGGCCCTCGAGAAGAACGTCGAGATCGAGTACCAGCGCAACGAGGAGCGTTACCAGTTCCTGCGTTGGGGTGCTGAGTCCTTCTCCAACTTCCGCGTGGTCCCCCCGGGCACCGGTATCGTCCACCAGGTCAACATCGAGTACCTGTCCCGCGTCGTGTTCGACAACAACGGCGTCGCCTACCCGGACACCTGCATCGGCACCGACTCCCACACCACCATGGAGAACGGCCTGGGCATCCTGGGCTGGGGCGTCGGCGGCATCGAGGCCGAGGCTGCCATGCTGGGCCAGCCGGTCTCCATGCTCATCCCGCGCGTCGTCGGCTTCAAGCTGACCGGTGAGATCCCGGCCGGCGTCACCGCCACCGACGTGGTGCTCACCATCACCGAGATGCTGCGTAACCACGGCGTGGTGCAGAAGTTCGTCGAGTTCTACGGCAACGGCGTCAAGTCCGTCCCGCTGGCCAACCGCGCCACCATCGGCAACATGTCCCCGGAGTTCGGCTCCACCTGTGCCATGTTCCCGATCGACGAGGAGACCATCAAGTACCTCGAGCTCACCGGCCGCTCCGAGGAGGACATCGCCCGCGTCGAGGCCTACGCCAAGGCTCAGGGCATGTGGCTCCTGGAGGATGCTCCGGAGGCAGAGTACTCCGAGTACCTCGAGCTGGACCTGTCCACCGTCGTGCCGTCCATCGCCGGCCCGAAGCGCCCGCAGGACCGCATCCTGCTCTCCGAGTCCAAGGCCCAGTTCCGCAAGGACCTGCCGACCTACGCGTCCGACGAGTCCGCTGAGCCGGTCCGCGCCACCAAGGCCGAGGGCGACGACTACAACCAGTCCTTCCCGGGCAACGGCGAGTCCGCCGCCGACTCCGCCGAGGGCCGCGCCTCCACGCCGGTCATCGTCGAGTCCCCGCAGGGTGGCGAGTACACCCTCGACCACGGCATGGTGGCCATCGCCTCCATCACCTCCTGCACCAACACCTCCAACCCGTCCGTGCTGGTCGCAGCCGGCCTGCTGGCCCGCAAGGCCAACGAGCTGGGCCTGAAGTCCAAGCCGTGGGTCAAGACCATCTGCGCCCCGGGTTCCCAGGTCGTCGACGGTTACTTCAAGCGCGCCGACCTCTGGAAGGACCTGGAGGCCCTGGGCTTCTACCTCTCCGGCTTCGGCTGCACCTCCTGCATCGGCAACTCCGGTCCGCTCCCGGCCGAGGTCTCCTCCGCCATCAACGAGCACGACCTGGCCGCCACCGCAGTCCTGTCCGGCAACCGTAACTTCGAGGGTCGTATCTCCCCCGACGTCAAGATGAACTACCTGGCCTCCCCGCCGCTGGTCATCGCCTACGCCATCGCCGGCACCATGGACTTCGACTTCGAGACCGACGCCCTGGGTCAGGACAAGGACGGCAACGACGTCTTCCTCAAGGACGTCTGGCCCTCCACCGAGGAGATCGAGGAGACCATCGCAGGCGCGATCTCCCGCGAGCTCTACGAGGCTGACTACGCCGACGTCTTCAAGGGCGACGAGCAGTGGCAGAACCTGGATATCCCGACCGGTAAGACCTTCGAGTGGGACGAGAACTCCTCCTACATCCGCAAGGCTCCTTACTTCGACGGCATGCCGCTCGAGCCGCAGCCGGTCACCGACATCAAGGGCGCCCGCGTCCTGGCCAAGCTCGGTGACTCCGTGACCACCGACCACATCTCCCCGGCCTCCTCCATCAAGCCGGGCACCCCGGCAGCCCAGTACCTGGACTCCATGGGTGTCGAGCGCAAGGACTACAACTCCCTGGGCTCCCGTCGTGGTAACCACGAGGTCATGGTCCGCGGTACCTTCGCCAACATCCGCCTGGCCAACCAGCTGGTCGACGTCACCGGTGGCTACACCCGTGACTTCACCCAGGAGGGCGGCCCGCAGGCCTTCATCTACGACGCCGCCATGAACTACAAGGACGCCGGCACCCCGTTGGTCGTCCTCGGTGGCAAGGAGTACGGCACCGGTTCCTCCCGTGACTGGGCCGCGAAGGGCACCATCCTGCTCGGCGTGAAGGCCGTCATCACCGAGTCCTTCGAGCGTATCCACCGCTCGAACCTCATCGGTATGGGCGTTATCCCGCTGCAGTTCCCGGCCGGCGAGTCCCACGAGTCCCTGGGCCTGGACGGCACCGAGACCTTCGACATCGAGGGCATCGAGGAGCTGAACAACGGTGTGACCCCGAAGACCGTCAAGGTCACCGCGACCAAGGAGGACGGCTCCACCGTCGAGTTCGACGCGGTTGTCCGCATCGACACCCCCGGTGAGGCCGACTACTACCGCAACGGTGGCATCCTGCAGTACGTCCTGCGTCAGATGATCGCCGCCGCCAACTAGGCGCCCGGTCCACCTGCGCAGTGTGAACTGCCTCTGAGAGGGGGCTGCATCCCCGGCTACCGGGGAGGCAGCCCCCTCTCCCCTCTTCTACAGGAGTCCCCCATGCCCGTGGTCAGCGACAACGAACTCACGCGTCGACAGGCCGAGATCCTCGAAGGAGCCCGGCGGTGTTTCGCCGAGTTCGGATACGAGGGCGCCACCGTGCGCCGTCTCGAGGAGGCCACGGGCAAGTCACGGGGGGCCATCTTCCACCACTTCGGGGACAAGGAGCGACTCTTTTTGGCGCTGGCCCGCGAGGACGTCGCCCGGCAGGCCGAGCTCGTCGCCGCGGAGGGCCTCGTCGAGGTGATGCGCGACATCCTCCGCCACCCGGAGCGCCACGACTGGCTGGCCACGCGCCTGGAGATCACGAAGATGCTGCGTACCGACGCCGCGTTCCGCGCCCGGTGGCACGCCCACCAGGAGGTGCTTGACGACGCCGTCCGCAGCCGCCTCGCCCGTCTCGGCGCCGACGGCCGCATGCGTACCGACGTCACCCCGGAGGTCCTCCACACCTACCTGGAGACGGTCCTCGACGGGTTGATCACCCGGCTGGCATCGGGGGGCTCGACGCAGGGACTCGAGCAGGTCCTCGACCTGGTCGAGGGTTCCGTGCGACGCGGCGTATAAGCTGTCTATCCATGCCTCAGTTCCTCCTCGTCTCCCTGCGCTCCGGCGACCTCGCCGAGCAGATCGCCGCTGCCGAGGAACGGGATTTTCTCCAGGCCACCCGCATGCACCCGGGAGATCTCACGCACGTCAACATCGGCAGCGTGGAGGACACCGCCGGAGATCTGGCGGCCTACGACGGCATCCTCGTCGGCGGTTGTTCGCTCAACATCACCAACGAGACCTGGGACGCGTGGCAGCACCACGTGCACGCCGAGCTGGCCCGCATCTGCGACTCCGGGGTACCGGTGTTCCTCGTCTGCTACGGCACGAGCTGGCTGGCCCACTCCCGGGGCGGCACCATCGGGCATTCCCACGCGGAGCCCTCCGGTGAGACGACGGTCGAGCTGACCGCCGCGGGTCGGCAGGACCCGCTCTGCGCGGGACTGCCGGAGGTGTTCACGTCACTGACGGGGCATACCGAAAACGTCGAGGTACTCGGTGAGGGGCTCACCGTCCTGGCCACCGGGCCGAGCTGCCCCGTGCAGCTGATCCGGCGGGGTGACCGGGTGTGGGCCTCCCAGTTCCACGCCGACATGGACGCGGTCGCCATGCGGTCGCGCATGGACTTCTACTACGACTACGGCTACTTCTCCCCCGCCGATTACGAGGCGATTCTCGCGGCGCTGCCCGCGATTGACACGACGTGGTCGAACAAGCTCCTGGAGAACTTCGTCGACCATTGCAAGCGCCACGACACCCCCTGAGCTACAGGCGGGAGATCTCGCCGTCTCCGGCACCGGCGCCGCCCGGGGCGTCGATGAACGGCAGGATCTTCGTCTGGGGCAGGTCATCTCGTCCCGCCATCTCCACCAGCACCTTCGCCACCAGCTCGCGCGAGGTGGTCACGGTGTCGTCGCTGGGCCGGGCATTGTCGACGACCGCCAGCCCCCCGGCCGGCTCCAGGGTCAGCCGCGCCGGTGCCAGGATGAGGTAGTCGAGGTCGGTGTCCATGAGGTGGCGGTCGACCGTTTCCTTCGCGTCCGCGTAAGGGTGGAAGGGATCCTCCGGGTCGACGCCGTGGTCGAGGGAACCGAGGTAGGAGACCATGAGCAGGCGGGGCGGGGTGACGCCGGCCGACTGCAGCTGCTCGAGGCCGACGATGCAGGCCAGTGCCCCGTCACGGTCGATGGCGTAGGTGGCGGCGGCGCCGTCCTTGCCACCGTTACCAGCGGTCCAGATGACCACGTCGAAATCGCGGAGCTGCTCGGCCCAGTCCTCGGCGCTCAGTGCCGTGAGATCGCGGATGAAGGGGGTGGAGCCGAGCGCCTCGACGTCGGGGGCCTGGTCGAGGTTGCGGATCAGAGAGGTCACATCCATGCCGGCCTTGACCAGGCGGGAGGTGGCGAGTTGGGCGACCTTGCCGTGGCCGCCGATGATGAGAACCTTCTTCGGACTTGAGTTGCGTGCGTCGCTCATGCAGACCACCCTACGGAAAGTTTCAGGGTCGCATTCCGGCGGCGTATCGGCGGGTGGCCCAGCGCTGCACCGCCCGCGCCACCGGACCACCCCACTTGGCCAGCCACCAGGAGTGCCGCGAGAAGGCGATGATCCGGCCGGTCACGGTGCCGTCGGGGGCCTGCTCGATGAGGAAGGCCTCCTCGCCCGACTCCACGTGTGCCGGCAGCGTTCCGTAGACCAGCAGCGTGCGGGTCGGGGACTTCTCTTCGTGGATGATCAGGCACGAGGAGGTGGTCGGGCCGAAACGCAGCCGCACGAGTGGGCCGAGGCGTTGCACCCGGACGCGGGCGTGGGCGTGGGCCTGCCAGGTGAGCAGGCGCTCGCTGGCTGCCTCGAACACCTCGGCGCCACGGCCGAGGGTCACCGTGTGGTCGGTCACCGTCCAGCGGTGAAGACCCAGTTCCCGGGGGCTGCGTCCGCGGGCCAGCTGCAGGGTCGCCAACTGGAGATGGGCGGGATAGGACAGGTGGCCGCGCGTGATCATTTTCGTCCGACAGACCAGTACGCCGCCGGGCCGATGCCGTTGATGAACTGCGCCAGTGCCCACGCCCACTTCGGGCCACGGACCTTGGACGCCGGGCGGCGGTAGAGGTCCACCCACGCGCCGACCTTGGCGGCGAGTTCCGCGGCGACACCGGCGATGAGGCTCACGCGCGCGGTGGTGGACATGTCGTTGAATTCGGTGCGGAGCTGGGACAGGGAAGGGTTGCGGCTAATCATGGAGTCCAGCTTAGCCAGCCTCGCCGCCGGGGGTCTGCGCGACTGATAAGCGCAATCGCACGCGGGTACAGTGGGCGTATGTGACTACCCCAGCCCCCGCCGCCCATGCCCTCCCCGTCGCTGACGTCTTCGAGGATGTGGGCAGTCGACCGGAAGGGCTGAGCCGCGCTGACGCCTCGAGCGCGTTGGAGCACTACGGTGAGAACGCACTTCCCCAGGCCGCGGAGGAAACCTGGTGGCAGCGACTGTTTCGCCAGTTCCAGGACCCGATGATCTACGTCCTCATCGCGGCGGCGGTTCTCACGGCGGTGCTCGGCGAGGTGGTGGACACCATCGTCATCGCCGCGGTGGTCATCATCAATGCGGCGGTCGGCTTCTTCCAGGAGGGCAAGGCCGCCGACGCGCTCGCCGCCATCCGCGACATGCTCTCCCCCACCTCCGAGGTGTTGCGCGACGGAGCCTGGGTGAGCGTCGACTCCTCCGAGCTGGTTCCCGGTGACGTGGTCCGCCTGCGTCCCGGCGACAAGGTCCCGGCTGACCTGCGGTTGTTCCAGACCGCCAGCCTGCGGATCGAGGAATCGGCACTTACCGGTGAGTCCGTGCCCTCGGACAAGCAGACCGAAGCGGTGGAGGAGGCCTCCGATCTCGGCGACCGCACCTCCATGGCGTTTTCCGGTACCACCGTCTCCGCCGGCACGGGCCTGGGGGTGGTCACCGCCACCGGAGCGGACACCCAGATCGGTCACATCACCACCATGCTCGACGAGGTGGAGGGAGTGCAGACCCCGCTGACCCGCTCCATGAGCCGCTTCTCCTCCATCCTGGCCATCGGCGCGGTGTTGCTGGCCGCGCTCATGATCGGCGTCTCGGTGATCATCTACGGCACGGCGTGGGGTGAGGTGCTCATGTCGGCCATCGGCTTCGCCGTCGCCGCCATCCCCGAGGGGCTGCCGGCCGTCATGGCCATCACGCTGGCGCTCGGCGTACAGAAGATGGCCTCCCGCAACGCGATCACCCGACGGCTGACCTCCGTCGAGACACTGGGTTCGGTCACCACCATCTGCACCGACAAGACCGGCACGCTCACCCGCAACGAGATGACCGTCCGCGCCGTGCACACCCGCAACCACACCTACGAGGTCACCGGCACCGGCTATGCGCCGGAGGGCACGATGCTTCTCGACGACCGCGTGGTCACCACCACCGACCACCCCGACCTGGCGCGGATGGCGCAGGTGGCGGCGTACGCGAATGACGCGGGCGTCGTAAAGCGCGACGAGCGCTGGGTCCTCACCGGCGAGCCGACCGACGGGGGCCTGCGCACCTTTGCGCTTAAGGCGGGGGTGGACACCGCGCACCGGCGCATCGACGAAGTCCCCTTCGACTCCGAGTTCAAGTACATGGCCACCCTCGATGAGATGGAGGACGGCCCGGTCATCCACCTCAAGGGTGCCCCGGACCGGCTGCTCGACCGCTGCGACCGGCAGACCACGCCCGCAGGCGACACCGAGCCGCTGGACCGGGAGTACTGGGAGGACAAGATCGAGGAGTTCGGTGCGCGCGGCCTGCGCGTGCTGGCCGCCGCCTGCCGCCCGGGGGCCGGGATGCACGCCGTGGAGGTCGCGGACATCGACGCCGGCGGTTTCATCTTCCTCGGCCTCTACGGCATCATTGATCCGCCCCGCGACGAGGTCCTCGAGGCGGTCCGCACCGTCCAGGCCGCGGGGGTGCGGGTGCGCATGATCACCGGTGACCACGCCTCCACGGCCGCCGCAATCGGCAGGGAGGTCGGTCTGTCCGGCCACCGCGCCATCACCGGAGCAGAGCTCGAGGCCGCCAGCGACTCCGAGCTGCAGACCATCGTCCGTGACTACGACGTCTTCGCCCGCACCTCCCCCGAGCACAAACTGCGGCTGGTCCGCGCGCTCCAGGCCAACGGCGAGGTCGTGTCCATGACCGGCGACGGCGTCAATGACGCCCCCTCCCTCAAACAGGCCGACGTGGGCGTGGCCATGGGCATCAAGGGCACGGAGGCGACGAAGGACGCCGCCGACATCGTGCTTGCCGACGACAACTTCGCCACCATCGCCGCCGCCATGAAGATGGGCCGCACGATCTACGACAACCTGCGCAAGGCCATCGTGTTCATGCTCCCGACCAACGGCGCGCAGGGCCTGGTCATCTTCGTCGCCATGCTCGTCGGCATGACCCTGCCGATCACCCCCCTGCAGGTGCTGTGGGTCAACCTCATCACCGCCGTGACGCTGTCCCTCGCCTTGAGCTTCGAGCCCGCCGAGCCGGGCATCATGCGCCGGCGTCCCCGCAACCCCGAGGCCGCGCTGCTGGACTCGGAGGCGATCCTGCGCATCCTTTATGTCTCCGTCCTCATCGGCGGCGCCACGATCGCCGTGTTCCAGTACCTGCAGACCAACGGCGCCGCTGTGGATGTCTCCCGCACGATCGCCGTGAACACACTGGTCATCGGGCAGGTCTTCTACCTCTTCTCGGCCCGCTTCTCCCGCGTCAGCGCACTGCGCAGGGAGTTGTTCACCACGAATCCGGTCTCCTGGCTGTGCGTGGGCGTCATGCTGGCTCTCCAGCTGAGTTTCGCCTACCTGCCGTTCATGCAGGCGGCCTTCGACACCACCTCCGTGAGCCTGCTCAGCTGGGGCGTGCCGATCCTGGCGGGTGTCATAGTCTTCGCCGCAGTGGAGACGGACAAGTTCATCCGCCGCCGCGTTTAGGAGTGCCCCGGGCGGTTGACTAGACTGCTTGGTATGCCCGGATCGACCATCCACCCCCGCAAGCCCTTCCTGCTGCTGAGCACCCGCCCCGAGGACGTGGCGGCGGCCGCCGAGCTCGTCAGCTTCCGGGAGAAGATGGGCCTGGGAACCTCCGGCATCGTCCAGCTCCGTCTGGAGGCCCGGGAACTCGGGCGCGTGGATGTCCGCGACTATTCCGGCATCATCCTCGGCGGCAGCCCCTTCAACGCCTCCGACCCGGTGAAATCCCCCCTGCAGATGCGCGTCGAGGCGGATCTGGCTGTGATGATGGACGAGGTCCTCGACCGTGACTTCCCGCTGTTCGGCGCCTGCTACGGCGTCGGCACCGTCGGCACCGCCATCGGCGCGCGTATCGACGAGACCTACAGCGAAAAACCCCAGGTCATCCAGGTGAGCATCGTGCGTGAGGATCCCCTGCTGGACGGCATGCCACAGTCCTTCCACACCATGGTCGGCCACAAGGAGGCGGTGGCGGTGCTTCCTGACGTCGCCACCGTCCTGGCCACCGGCGAGAACTGCCCCACCCAGATGTTCCGGGTACAGGACAACATCTACGCCACCCAGTTCCACCCCGAGCTCGCTCCCGCGCAGTTCGAGCAGCGCCTGCGCATCTACGCCGACGCCGGCTACTACGAGCCCCACGAGCTCGACGAGATCCTCGCCGGCACCCGCGGGGTGGACCTCACCGTCGACGATCGCATCCTGCGGAACTTCGCGGTGCGCTACGCGCGCTGAATCTCATCCACGATCAGCTTCGCCTCCCGCAGCCCCAGACCGGTCTCCTCCCGGAGCTTCTTGATGGCCATAATCGGCTTGCCCTCGGCCACCAGTGCCCGCACGGCAGCGGAGGCCACGACCCCCATCGCCGGTGGCTCCGGCAGGCCGGCCTGCTGACATAGGGCGGCCACGGTCTTCTCCAGGGAGGCCACCCGCCGGGTGAGCTCGTCGATACGCGCCTGCTGTGCTGAGTTGCCGAACATGTGCCCCAGACTAGGCCAGTTCCACGATCTCCATGTACTCGTCGGACCAGAGGTCCTCGTCGCCGTCGGGAAGGACGATGACGCGCTCGGGCTCCAGGGCCTTGACGGCGCCGGGGTCGTGGGTGACCAGGACGACCGCCCCCCGGTAGGTGCGCAGGGCGTCGAGGACCTGCTCGCGGGACTGGGGGTCGAGGTTGTTGGTGGGCTCGTCGAGAAGCAGGACGTTGGCGCGGGAGGAGACGAGCGCGGCCAGAGCCAGGCGGGTCTTCTCACCACCGGAGAGCGTGCCGGCGGGCTGGTCGAGCTGTTCGCCGGAGAACATGAAGGCGCCGAGCAGGCCCCGCAGGTCCTGCTCTCCGGCCTCGGGGCAGGCCTCGATGGTGTTCTGCCACACGGACTTGGCCGGATCAATGGTGTCGTGTTCCTGGGCGAAGTAGCCGATCTTGAGGCCGTGACCGCTGACGATGCCACCTTCGCCGTCCGTGCGCTCCACTCCGGCCAGCAGCTTGAGCAGGGTCGTCTTGCCGGCACCGTTGAAGCCGAGGACGACCACCCGCGAACCCTTGTCCACGGCCAGGTCGACTCCCGCGAAGACCTCGAGGGAGCCGTACATCTTGGTCAGCCCCTTGGCGAACAGCGGGGTCTTGCCGCAGGGCGCGGGCTCCGGGAAGGAGATGGCGGCGACGCGGTCGGCCACGCGCACCTCGTCGAGGGAGCCGAGCATGCGGTCGGCGCGCGCCAGCATCTGCTTGGAGGCGGCGGCCTTGGTGGCCTTGGCGCCGAGTTTCGCGGCCTGCTTCTGCAGGGCAGCGGCCTTCTTCTCGGCGTTGGCGCGCTCGCGGCGGCGACGCGCCTCGTCGAGGGCGCGGGCGTCCTTGTACTTGGCGAAACCCATGTTGTACACGTCGGCCTCGGCGCGGACGGCGTCGAGGAACCAGATCTTGTTGCACACGTCGTCGAGAAGCTCGACGTCGTGCGAGATCATGATGAGCCCGCCCTCGTGCTTGGCCAGAAACCCGCGCAGCCAGGTGATGGAGTCGGCGTCGAGGTGGTTGGTGGGTTCGTCGAGAAGCAGGGTGGTCTGCGACTTGCCGGAACCGTTGGTGGCGGCGAAGAGGATCTGCGCCAGTTCGACGCGGCGGCGCTGGCCGCCGGAGAGCGTGTGCAGCGGCTGATCGAGGATGCGGGCGGGCAGCCCGAGGTTGTCGCAGATCTGGGCGGCCTCGGAATCGGCCTCGTAGCCGCCCAGCGAGTAGTACTGCTCCTCGAGGCGGGAGTACTTGCGGATCGCGGCGTCGCGCTTGCCGGCGGTCTCCGCCCCCTCCATGATCTCCTGCTGGCGTTCCATGGAGGAACGGATGCGGTCCAGGCCACGGGCGGAGAGCACGCGGTCACGAGCGGTCTGCTCGACGTTTCCCTCGCGGGAATCCTGGGGCAGGTAGCCGATCTCCCCGGAGGTGGTCACCTCGCCGCCGTAGGGCTGGGTCTCCCCCGCCAGGATGCGCATCGTGGTGGTCTTGCCGGCACCGTTACGCCCCACCAGTCCGATGCGGTCGCCGGGCTGCACCCGCAGGTGCTGGCCGGGGGCGGTCAGCAGCGTGCGGGCGCCGACGCGAACTTCGAGGTCATTGGTGACAATCACAAGGGGCCATCCTATCAATCTAAGGTGGAGGCATGAACGTCGGTCGCGACTACATCGTCGAGTACACGGTGGGACAGTTCCAGCACGGCTCGCTGGTGCTGCGCTTTGCCGATGATCCCTCGGACGCGCAGATCCGCACCGCACTGGTGGACCACGGCCTGACGGCGGCCTCCCTCCAGGAGGTCAGCGCCCGCCCGCTCGGGACGGCGCGCGCGCCCCAGCCGGCGGCCGCGCCCGCTCCCGCGCTGCCTCGTGCTTCTCGACGCCGCGGTGGCTGGATCCTCATCCCCGTCGCCGTCGGCCTGTTCGGCCTCGGCATGATGCGGGCCGGGGAGGCCGCGGACCTCGGGCAGGAGGCCGGGCAGCGGCCCTACGGGGACATCGTGGAGTACTGCGCCGACCGGCTGGAGGTGGCGCGCTCCTTCGACTACGACGGCGGGATCCTCGACGGCATGGTGTCCACGTGGCCGACCGCCTTCGCCCCCACCCCGGCCAACGCGGCGTTCATGGCGGCGTGCCTGGGTGAGGCGAGCGGATCCGGCTAGACGGCGAAGCCGAGGGAGCGCAGCTGCTCGCGGCCGTCCTCGGTGATCATGTGGTGGCCCCAGGCCGGCAGCCACACCCACTCGAGGTCGATGTGGTCGACGATGCCGTTGCCCACCAGCGCCGCCTGGACCTGGTCCTCGATGACGTCGGTGAGCGGGCAGGCCGGGGAGGTCAGCGTCATGTTGATCATGGCGACGTCCTCGCCCTCGCGGTCCTCGATCCACACGTCGTAGACGAGGCCGAGATCAACGACGTTGATGCCCAGCTCGGGGTCGATGACGTCGTAGAGGTACTCGGTGACGTCGAAGGCGAGCGCCTCCTGCTCCTCGGTGAGCGTCTCCGGGCGCTGGCGCTGGATGTTGTCGGTGGGGTTCTGCTCGGTCATTTACTTCTCCCTTTCGTGGAGGGCGTCGGCGGTGGCGGCCTGGAAGGCCTTCCATCCCAGCAGGGCGCACTTGACGCGGGCGGGGTAACGGGACACACCGGTGAAGGCGATGCCGTCGCCGATGAGCTCCTCGTCCCCGTCCACGGTGCCGCGTGAGAGGATCATGCGCTCGAACTCGGCGAGCTTGGCGTTGGCGTCGTCGATGGGCAGGCCCATGATCTCCTCGGCCATCACCGAGGTGGAGGCCTGCGAGATGGAACAGCCCTCGGCGTGGTAGGACACGTCGTCGATACGCTCCCCGTCGGCGGAGAGCTGCACCCGCAGGGTGAGCTCGTCGCCGCACGACGGGTTGACGTGGTGCACCTCCGCCTCGTAGGGCTCGCGCAGGCCGGCGTGCTGCGGGTTCTTGTAGTGGTCCAGGATCACTTCCTGGTACATGGACTCCAGGTTCATTTCAGTTCACCCCGAAGAATTCCCGCGCGTGGCCGATGGCGTCGACGAGGGCGTCGACCTCCGCGCGTGTGTTGTAGATGTAGAAGCTGGCCCTGGCCGTCGACTGCGCGCCGAGCGCCCGGTGCGCCGGCCACGCGCAGTGGTGGCCGACACGGATGCACACACCGCGGCTGTCGAGGACCTGGCCGAGGTCGTGCGGGTGCACACCCTCGAGAGTGAAGGCGATGGCCGCGCCGCGGTCGACGGCCGTGGTCGGGCCGACGATGCGCAGCCCGGGGACGGTCTGCATGCGTTCCAGGGCGTAGGCGGTGAGTTCCTGCTCGTGGGCGTGGACGTTGTCCATGCCGAGCTCGGTGAGGAACTCCACGGCCGCACCCAGTCCGACGACCTGGCTGGTCATCTGGGTGCCGGCCTCGAAGCGCTGCGGTGCCGGGGCGTAGGTGGAGCCCTCCATGGTCACCACCTCGATCATGGATCCTCCGGTGAGGAAGGGCGGCAGGTCGTCGAGAAGCGGGGCGCGTCCGTAGACCACACCGACGCCGGACGGACCGCACATCTTGTGCCCCGAAAAGGCCGCGAAGTCGACGCCGAGGTCGTGGAAGTCCACCGGCATGTGGGGTACGGACTGGCAGGCGTCGAGCACGGTGAGGGCGCCGACGGCCTGCGCGCGGCGGACCATCTCCGCGACATCGGTGACCACACCCGTCACATTCGACTGGTGGGTGAAGGCCACGACCTTGACGGATTCGTCGAGTTCGAGGGAATCGAGGTCGATGCGCCCGTCGTCGGTCATCGCGTACCACTTCAACGTCGCACCGGTGCGCCGCGCCAGCTCCTGCCAGGGCACGAGGTTGGCGTGGTGCTCGAGCTCGGTGATGACGATGGTGTCATCGGCGGTCACCCGGTACTTGCCTGCCCGGTCGTCGCCGAGGACGGCGGCGACAGCGTTGAGCCCCTCGGTCGCGTTCTTGACGAAGGCGATCTCATGCCCCAGCGCGCCGACGAACGCCGCGATCTTCTCGCGCGCGTTCTCGTAGGCGTCGGTGGCCTCCTCCGCGAGCTGGTAGGCGCCGCGGTGGACCGGGGCGAACGTGTGGAGCACGAACTCCTCCTCCGCCTTCCACACGCGCAGCGGTCGCTGCGAGGTGGCGCCGGAGTCCAGATAGACCAGGGGCTGATCGTCGCGGACGGTGCGCGCGAGGATCGGGAACTGCTCCCGGATCTTATCGACGTCGAGGTGGCCCGTCATCACAGGAACTGGTCGTAGCCGTCGGCCTCGAGCTTGTCGGCGAGCTCGGCGCCACCGGTGGTGACGATGCGGCCGTCGGCGAAGACGTGGACGAAGTCCGGCTGGACGTAGTTGAGGATGCGCTTGTAGTGGGTGATCATCACGATGCCACCGTTGGTCTCCTCCTGGTAGCTGTTGATGCCCTCGGAGACGATGCGCAGGGCGTCGACGTCGAGACCGGAGTCGGTCTCGTCCATGATGGCGAACTTCGGCTTGAGCAGGTCGAGCTGCAGGACCTCGTGGCGCTTCTTCTCGCCGCCGGAGAAACCTTCGTTGACGGAGCGCTCGGAGAAGGACTTGTCGATCTGCAGTGCCTCGCGGGCGGAGTTGAGCTCCTTGATCCACTCACGCAGCTTCGGCGCCTGGCCGCGGACGGCGGTGACGGCGGAGCGCATGAAGTTGGCGGAGGACACACCGGGGATCTCCGTCGGGTACTGCATGGCGAGGAACATGCCGGCGCGGGCACGCTCGTCGACCTCCATCTCGAGGATGTTCTCACCGTCGAGAAGGATCTCGCCGTCGGTGATCTCGTAGCGCGGGTGGCCGGCGATGGCGTAGGCCAGGGTGGACTTGCCGGAGCCGTTGGGGCCCATGATGGCGTGGGTCTCACCGGAGTTGACGGTCAGGTTGACGCCCTTGAGGATCGGCTTCGGTTCGCTGCTGCCGTCCGTCGGGATGACCTGTGCGTGGAGGTTCTTGATTTCCAGGGTGGACATGTACGTCTCTTTCAGATCTGTGGGGGTGGGTTAAGCGGTGACGGACTCGAGCTCGTCGGTGACGCGGCTCTCCAGTTCCTCGCGGATGGACTCGACCGGGATGCGGTTGATGACCTCGGAGAAGAAGCCGCGGATGATGAGTCGGCGGGCCTCGGCCTCGGGGATACCGCGGGCCATGAGGTAGAAGACCTGCTCGTCGTCGAAGCGTCCGACGGTGGCGGCGTGGCCGGCCCCGGCGATCTCGCCGGTCTCGATCTCCAGGTTGGGGATGGAGTCGGCGCGGGCACCCTCGGTGAGCACCAGGTTCCGGTTGACCTCGTAGGTGTCGGTGCCCTGGGCGTTGGCGCGGATGAGCACGTCGCCGACCCACGTGGTGTGGGCGTCGGGCAGATCCGAGGAGGGATCGGCCTGCAGCGCACCCTTGTACATGACGTTGGAGCGGCAGTTCGGCACGGCGTGGTCGACCAGGAGGCGGTTCTCGAAGTACTGGCCGTCGTCCGCGAAGTAGACGCCGAGCAGCTCGGCGTCACCACCCGGGGCGGTGAACTTCACGCGCGGGACCATGCGGACGACGTCGCCGCCGAAGGTCGCGGCGTTGTAGCGCAGCGTGGCGTCGCGGCCCAGCAGGGCGTGCTGGCCGGACAGGTGCACGGCACCGGCGTCCCAGTCGGCGTCGACGATGACGGTCAGGCGCGCGTTGTCACCGATGACGAACTCGAGGTTGTCGGCGTGGGTGCCGGTTCCGGTGTAGCGGATGAACACGACGGCGTCAGCGCCGGCGGCGACATCGACGACGACGGCACCGAACGAGGTGACACCCTCCCCCCGGCCGGTGATGGTCACGGTGATCGGCTCGGACACCTGCGCGTCCTTGGCGACGGCGATGTAGGAGGCCTCCTCCATCGAGGTCCACGCCTGGGCGGCGACCCGGTCGACGGGAGCGGCGGCACGGCCGAGGCGCTCGTCATCCTTGGCGACGGTCTCGGCGGTGACGGAACCTGCGGCGGAGGCGGGGACGTCGATACGCACGTCCTGCGCGGTGGCCTCGTCGAACTTGCCGTTGTGCAGGCCGCGGATGCGGCGCAGGGAGATGAAACGCCACTCCTCGTCCCGGCCGGCCGGGACGGGGAAGTCCTCGACGTTGAAGGAGGAGAAGAGGTCACCCTTGGTGTTGTGCGGGGTGGCGGCGTCGACAGCGGTGGCTGTGGTCACGGTTTAACCCACCGATCCTTCCATCTGCAGTTCAATGAGGCGGTTGAGCTCGAGCGCGTACTCCATCGGCAGCTCCTTGGCGATGGGCTCGACGAAGCCACGCACGATCATCGCCATGGCCTCCTCTTCCTTCAGGCCGCGGGACATGAGGTAGAAGAGCTGATCCTCCGACACCTGGGAGACGGTCGCCTCGTGGCCGAGGACGACGTGGTCGTTGCGGATGTCGTTGTAGGGGTAGGTGTCCGAACGGGAGATGTTGTCCACCAGCAGCGCGTCGCACTCGACGTTGGAGTACGAGTGGTGCGCGTTGGCGTTGACCTGCACCAGACCGCGGTAGGCGGCGCGGCCGCCACCCCGGGCCACGGACTTGGAGATGATGTTCGAGGAGGTGTGCGGCGCCATGTGCGTCATCTTGGCGCCGGTGTCCTGGAACTGACCCTCACCGGCGAAGGCGACGGAGAGGACCTCACCCTTGGCGTAGGGGCCGGTCATCCACACGGCCGGGTACTTCATGGTCACCTTGGAGCCGATGTTGCCGTCGACCCACTCCATGGTCGCGCCCTCTTCGGCCTTGGCGCGCTTGGTCACCAGGTTGTAGACGTTGTTCGACCAGTTCTGGATCGTGGTGTAGCGGCAGCGGCCGCCCTTCTTCACGATGATCTCCACCACCGCGGAGTGCAGCGAGTCCGACTTGTAGATCGGGGCGGTGCAGCCCTCGACGTAGTGGACGTAGGCGTCCTCGTCGACGATGATCAGGGTGCGCTCGAACTGGCCCATGTTCTCGGTGTTGATGCGGAAGTAGGCCTGCAGCG
>NZ_JAUNRW010000104.1 GCF_030535495.1 Corynebacterium sp. | reverse complement strand
ACCTGCTCAAGAACAACGGCGGCATCTTCGCCCCGCAGGGCAAGGCCATCAACGACCACGCCGCGGATGACGTCCGCGTCCTCGTCGTGGGCAACCCCGCGAACACCAACGCGCTCATCGCCCAGCGCAACGCCCCGGATGTCCCGGCCGAGCGATTCACCGCCCTCATGCGCCTGGACCACTCCCGCGCCCTGTCCCAACTGGCCGAGAAGCTCGGTGTGCTCACCACGGACTTCGAGGACGTCGTCGTGTGGGGTAACCACTCCGCGACCCAGTTCCCGGACGTCACCTTCGCCACCGTCAAGGGCGAGCCGGTCATCGACAAGATCGACCAGGACTGGTACGTCAACGAGTTCATCCCGCGCGTGGCCAAGCGTGGCGCCGAGATCATCGACGTCCGCGGCAAGTCCTCTGCCGCCTCCGCCGCCTCTGCCGCCATCGACCACATGCGTGACTGGGTCCAGGGCACCGAGCAGTGGGCGTCCGCCGCTCTGCCGTCCGACGGCTCCTACGGCATCGACGAGGGTCTGGTGGCCGGTCTGCCGACCGTCGCCCGCGACGGCAAGTGGGAGATCGTCCAGGGGCTGGAGCTCAACGACTTCCAGCGCGAGATGATCGCCAAGAACGTCGCGGAGCTCAAGGCTGAGCGCGACGCCGTGGCCGACCTGCTCAACTAGCATCTGCGCCCAATCCCGGTAGTGTTCTGGGGCATGCGCTTCGGGATTGATTTCGGCACCACCCGCACTGTGATCGCCGCCGTTGACCGCGGGAACTACCCCGTGGTCAACGTGGCGGACACCGACGGAGACCCACGGGAGTACATCCCGTCGGTGGTCGCCCTGGATGGTGACCGACTGGTCGGCGGCTGGGAGGCACTGGCCGTCGACGGCCCGACCGTCACCCGGTCCTTCAAGCGGCTGCTCAGCTCAGGCACGGTCACCGCGGACACCCCGGTGTCGATGGGCGGCCAGGAACGCCCGCTGGGGGAGGTGCTCGCGGCGTTCGCGGACGGCGTTGTCAGCCAGCTGCGCGCCCACGCCGGCGAGGAGCCGATCGAGATCGTCCTCGGCGTGCCCGCCAATGCCCGTTCCGCGCAGCGTCTGCTCACCCTCGATGCTTTTCGACGCGCCGGCGCCGACGTCCTCGGCATGGTCAACGAGCCCTCCGCCGCGGCCTTCGAGTACACCCACCGCCACGCGCGCACGCTCAACGCGCGCCGCTCGAGTGTCATCGTCTACGACCTGGGTGGCGGCACCTTCGACGTGACGCTCATGCGTATCGACGGCACCGAGCACGTCGTCGAGACCTCCCTCGGCATCTCCCGCCTCGGCGGCGACGACTTCGACGCCGCCCTGGCCGATCTGGCCCTGGTCACCGCCGATCGCGCCGATGATGTCTTCGGCCGCCGCGCCCGCCACAAGCTTCTCGACGAGGCCCGCACCGCCAAGGAAGCACTCAAGCCGCAGTCGCGCCGGATCATCATGGAGCTCGGTGACGACGACGTCATCGTCCCCGTGCCCGCGTTCTACGCCAGTGTCACCGACCTCGTCGAGCAGACCCTCGATGCCATGGCCCCGCTCATCGGCGCGGACGATTCCCTGTCCGACACCGACATCGCGGGCGTCTACCTCGTCGGCGGGGCCAGCGCCCTGCCGCTGGTGCCCCGCATGCTGCGCGAGCGCTTCGGACGCCGCGTCCACCGTTCCCCGCTGCCCACCGCCTCCACCGCGGTCGGCCTGGCGATCGCCGCGGACCCGGACTCCGACTACCTCCTGCGCGACCGGCTCTCCCGCGGCATCGGCGTGTTCCGGGAGCGCGACGCCGGCGCGGCCGTGAGCTTCGACTCCCTCGTCGGGCCGCAGGCGCAGGAGGAGTCCGATTCCACGATCACCGTCACCCGCCGCTACCGCGCCGCCCACAACGTCGGCTGGTTCCGCTATGTCGAGTACTCGGCGCTGGAGGCAGACTCCGCGCAGCCCGGTGATCTCACCCTGCTCGCCGAGGTGCTCGTCCCCTTCGACCCGGCGCTGCGCGATCTGGACGACACCGCCCTGGCCGCCGTCCCCGTCGAGCGCCGGGATAACGGCCCCGAGGTCATTGAGACGGTGCGGATTGACCCGAACGGGATTGCGTCGATTAGCATCTCGTGCCCGGAGGACGGCTTCGAAGTCTCCGCCACCGTGGAGTAATCACCACATGAGGTGTGGAGAAATCCGCACATGAGGTGTGGAGAAATCCGCACATTTCAGCTAAAGTGCAGGTCATGGCGAACTACATTCCCCGCATCGTGGACGCAGAGCTCGACCGTGCACTGCGGTCGTCGGGCGCCATCTTCATCAAGGGGCCCCGCGCGTGCGGAAAGACGGCGACTGCTCGGCAGGTGGCTGCCTCCGAGATCCGCCTCGATACGCCCAGCCCGGACGTCACCCTGGTGGAGGCGGACCCCCGGCTGGTGCTGGACGGGGCAACTCCCCGGCTCATCGATGAGTGGCAGGCCGTTCCCGAGGTCTGGAACGCGGTCCGGCATGCGGTGGATGACCGCCAGGACACCGGGCAGTTCATTCTCACGGGTTCAGCAACCCCGGCCACCGATGCTCTGCGGCATCCGGGCGCCGGGAGGATTCGTTCGCTCACCATGCGGACGATGACGATCGCTGAACGGGTGGAGGGACGCCGAGCGTCCTGGGCGGCCCTTCTCGACGGCAGTCTCGAGCCGGGCCCCGGCACCGAGGCCTCCGTGGCGGATTACGCCGAATGGCTCGTGTCCGGAGGCTGGCCGGGATTTCGGGGTCTGGACACCCTGGATGCCGCGGAAGGAGTCAGTTCCTATCTGCAGGAGATGTCGGAACATGACTACCCGGAGATCGGAGGCATGCGGCGGGACCCGCGTCGATTCATCTCCTTCCTCCGGGCCTACGCCGGCCTGGTCGCGCAGCCCGCGACAGCAGCTGCCGTCCGACGTCGCATGGGGGAGCTCTCCGGTGCGGAGCCGGCCCCGGGAACAGTGGATACGCTCCACGACTTCGCCGCCCGGCTGTTTCTCATCGAGGACCAACCAGCCTGGGCGACGACGCTGCGCTCCCGGACCTCTCTCGTGCAGATGCCCAAGCGCCACCTCGCCGACCCCTCGCTGGCGGCCGCGCTCCTCGGTGCCACACCGCAGCGTCTGCTCGCTGACCTGGAGACCCTGGGGATTCTCTTCGAGTCCCAGACGATCCACGATCTGCGTGTCGTGGCCCAGGCCAATCGTGCGCGCGGCGTCTTTCACCTCCGGGACAGCAAGGGCCGGGATGAGTTGGACGCCGTGGTGGAAAACCCCGACGGGTCCTGGGTCGGTGTGGAGGTCAAGCTCTCCCACCGGCAGGTGGAGGCCGCCGCCGAGCACCTCCTGAGCACGGCGGCGAAGGTGGAACGCCCGCCAGCGGCCCTGGTGGTGATCATCCCGACAGGACCCATTGTTCAGCTACCGAACGGTGTGTGGGTCATCCCCCTGGCCTGCCTGGCGCCCTGACCTCCCGAGTGCCCCGGTGATCTCCGCCATGACGGGCCCGAGGTGCTCCTCGCGGCGCTCGCGGTCACCGGCCGCGGTGGTGGCCATGTAGAGGCTGGCGAAGGCGCCGAGCACCCAGCTCACCTTCACCAACGCGCCGGAAAAGGACACCGGCCCGAGCGTGATGAGCACCGCCGGCGCCCCCGTCCACGCCCCGACCGTCGCGGGCGGCACCGCCACGATGCCGAACACGAGGAAGCACGCGAAGACCACGAGCCCGAAGATACTGGCCTGCGCGAGGTGCACGCTGGCCGCGTTCCACCGGACATTCAGCCGCACGGACAGCGGCTGCGCCTGGTCCATGTCGGCCAGACCCTCGCGGACGTGCTGCCGCACGGTGGCGACACACACCACCCCGCCGATCGCCCACAGCACCAACGCCACCACCAGCGCCTGGTTGATGTTCCACGCCTGCGCCAGCTGCCACAGCTCCGCGTTGAAGAAGAAGAACAGGAAAGCGACCAACAGCAGCGGGAGAAAGGCCAGGCTGCGGGCGAGGGATTCGGGGATCTCCCGCAGGGCGCGCCGCGTGGTCCAGGCCAGCAGGTGCGCCCACCCGGTCACGGTCATCACCACCACGGCCAGCACCCACAGCGCGGCGACCCACCACGGGTAACCGAGGGTGACCGGCACGATGAGCGCCAGCCCGAGGATCACCGCACCCGCCCAGAACGCGATCTTCTCCGGGAGCAGTCCCAGCACGAAGCGCAGCAGCAGGGGAATCGCCAGCAGGACCGCGCCGGTGATGAGGAGGGGGAGGAGGAGGTCGTCGAGAATGAGCCCTTCATCGGTGGCGTTGTGGAGGGATTCGAGATCCTCCTGCTCCAGGCTGCGCACCATGACCGAGTCGGGCACGGAGATGATGAGCGGCAGGCTGGCCCACGCGGCGGCCCGCTGGGGGAGGCGGCGGAGGCGCTCGCGCCACGGCACCGCGGCCGGGAGCCCGGCGGCCAGGAGACGGCGGGTATCGGTGTTCACCCCACCCACTCTAGGAGGGCGTCCGCCCCCTCATCGAGCCACAGCGCCACCGAGCGGCCGTCGGCCAGGTCGATGGTGACGTTGGTTCCTTCGGAACCACCGAGAACAAGCTGCTTATCGACGCCCCCTCGTTCCGCCGCGAACCCCCGCACCGCCCGGACCGCCGTGATCTCGGAGGCCGGTACGCGGAGCAGTTCCTTCCGGCCCTCGCGCAGCACCAGGTCCTCGCCGAGGTAGTGCGGGTGGACGACCCGCCCGGCGACGTACCCCCACAGCAGCGGCAGGGAATACAGCGATCCCACGAGCAGGAGAAGACGGAGCCAGGGCCAGGGGACGAGCAGTTCGATGACGATGATCTCGATGACAATCGCCACCGTGAACATCGCCGGCAGGTGCCACCAGTTCCTCCGGGAGTGCAGCGCCACCGCACCCGCGGGGACGACGATGCGGCGCGTGATCACCCGCCACAGGTCGGCGATGGCACGGACCTCGTGGAAGAACACCCGCACCGGCAGCGGCCGGATCCCTTGACGCAGGGAGGTCCACACGTAGAGGCCCGCGAGGACGGCCTCCACGGCGAGGAAGATCGCCACCGCGCCGACTCCGCTGATGCGGCCGGTCCACCAGAGCCAGGCGTCGAGAAGCGCGATGGCGAGCACCATGACCGGCAGCAGGCGCCTCACAACGCCCCCGACAGTTCGGCCAGGGCCCTCGACTGGGCGCCGCGGGTGGGGAAGTCGCGGGCGGACAGGGGAGCATCGCCCGGGGTGAGGGTGGGCATGATGCCCTCGCTGATCCCGCGGAGGGTCTGCAGCTCGGCGATGATGTCGTCGGCCTCCGCCGGCGCCAGGTCGCCCAGTGTCTCCCACAGGTCCCGGAAGCGCAGGGTCTCCGCGCGCCGGGCCGGATCGTGCAGGTTGGCGCGCAGCACCTCCCAGGTCGCCGGGGAGGCGACCCCGCTCAGGCCCATGAGGTCGAAGGCGTCGCACTCCATGCGGGCGTAGTCCCCGTCGCCGAGCAGTTCCCGGATCCCGGTGCGGATGTCTTCCGGCAGGCCCAGCTCCCCGGCCTGCAGGGCGAGCAGGCGGGTGCGCTGCGCGCGCAGGACGGTGAGCTGGGAGTCGATGCGGTGGAGGGCGGCGTCGATAAGCGAGGCGGAGTCGGAGGCGATGTCGGCGAGGGAGATGCCGGCGTCGACAAGCGCGCGGACGCGCAGGAGCGCGGCCAGATCACGCAGGCCGTAGTCGCGGTAGCCGCCGGCGGTGCGCGGGGGCTCCGGCAGGGCGCCGGAGGCGTGGTAGTGGCGCACGGCGCGCACGGAGCAACCGGCGGCGCGGGCGACCTCGGAGATTCTCATGGTCCCAGCATGAACCATGACGTCACGTGAGGGTCAAGCCCCGGGGCGTGGGCGCTATGATTGTGCGAGTGACTGACCAGACCGAGGGGAAAAGACACATGGGTAAGAACCGAGCAGACGCACTGCCGAAGTCCTGGGATCCGCAGTCGGTGGAGGCCGAGCTGTACCAGGGCTGGGTCGACGCCGGACACTTCACGGCCGACCCGGACAGCGAGAAGCCGGGGTACTCCATCGTCCTCCCGCCACCGAACGTCACCGGCCAGCTCCACATGGGCCACGCCCTCGACCACACCCTCATGGATTCCCTCGTGCGCCGCAAGCGCATGCAGGGCTTTGAGGTGCTGTGGCTGCCGGGCATGGACCACGCGGGCATCGCCACCCAGACCAAGGTGGAGAAGATGCTCAAGGAGACCGAGGGCAAGGACCGCTACGACTACGGTCGCGAGGAGTTCATCGCCAAGGTCTGGGAATGGAAGGAGCAGTACGGCGGCGCCATCGCCGACCAGATGCGCGCCATCGGCGACTCCGTCGACTGGTCCCGCGAGCGCTTCACCCTCGACGAGGGCCTGTCCCGCGCCGTGCAGACCATCTTCAAGGAGCTCTTCGACCGCGGCCTCATCTACCGCGCGAACCGCCTGGTCAACTGGTCGCCGGTGCTGGAGACCGCCGTCTCCGACATCGAGGTCGTCTACCGCGACGTCGAGGGTGAGCTCGTCTCCTTCCGCTACGGCTCCATGGATGACTCCGAGCCGCACATCGTCGTGGCCACCACCCGCATGGAGACGATGCTTGGCGACGTCGCCATCGCCGTCCACCCGGACGATGCCCGCTACGCGCACCTGGTCGGCCAGACGCTGCCGCACCCCTTCCGATCGGATCTGTCGCTGGTCGTCGTCGCCGACGACTACGTCGACCCCGAGTTCGGCTCCGGTGCCGTGAAGATCACCCCGGCGCACGACCCCAACGACTACGCCCTCGGCCTGCGCCACGACCTCGACATGCCGACGATCATGGACGCCACCGGCCGCATCGCCGACACCGGCACGCAGTTCGACGGCATGACCCGTGAGGAGGCCCGCGTCGCCGTGCGCGAGGCACTGGCCGAGCAGGGGCGCATCGTCGCCGAGAAGCGCCCCTACCTGCACTCCGTCGGCCA
>NZ_JAUNRW010000103.1 GCF_030535495.1 Corynebacterium sp. | reverse complement strand
GACGAGACCCCGAACTACTACCCCGGCGGCAACGTCGCGGGCCGTCCGGTCCCGGCCGGCTGGTACTCCCGCCCCTGGTGGGCCGATGCGATGGCCACCGGCATGTGGACGATGACGTCGATGATGATGTTCTCCATGATGTTCTCCGGCATGGCCGGCGTCGGCTACAGCGGCGATGACTGGGCCTCCGGCTACGGCGAGGGCTACCAGGACGCCATGGGCGGCGACGCCGGTGACGGCGGCGAGATGGGTGACGCCGGCGACATGAGCGGCGGATTCTTCGACGGCGGAGGATTCGACTTCGACTTCTGATCCGCACCCGCGACACGTCTCACACGCCGAACCCGCAACCAGGGGTTCGGCGTGTTGTCGATTCTCGCCCTAGACCACCGGCCGCCCGGCCAGCGGGGCCCGACCGGAACGGGTCTGCACGCGGGCCTGCCGGGAGCTGACGGCCACCCAGCGCCCGTCGCGGAACTCCACCGCACCTTCGTCGGCGAACTTCTCCAGCCAGCCGCTCATGGGCCAGAAACCCCAGATCCCGTGAAAGCGCTCGGCGTTGCGGAGGATGTCGTGGAAGTGCTCCCACGGCGGGTCGGAGACGGGGTGCCACTGGTGGTAGGCGTCCGCACCGCCGACCCAGAACAGCGGGATCCGGTGGGCGCGCAGATGCTGGCCGAAGTCGGTGTCCTCGGCGCCGTAGCCGGTGTAGCCCTTGTCGAAGCCGCCGAAACTGCGGCGGATGCGCCGCCAGGTGTCGGCGGTGAGGGCAAACGACAGGGACCAGAACAGCTCGTAGTCGTGGTCGTCGGCGGGCAGCAGGGTGCCCACCCGGGGATTGGGTCGCGCGGGGTGCGGGTCCGGGCGGGTGATGCGGCGGTCACCATCCGGAAGGTAGGTCACGGGCCCGGAAACGACGGCCTCCGGGTGGGCGTCAAGCGCCAGGCGGTAGGAGTCGATGAGCCCGGCCCCGGGCAGACAGTCCGCGTCGAGGAAGATGATGATGCCCTCGGAGTCCTTCGCCGCCAGGTCGCCGCCGAGATTGCGGGCACCGGCCAGGGAGAACTCCCCGAGGGGGATGACCTCGGAGTCGGGCAGGGCTCCCGCCAGTGCCACGGCGTCCCCGAGGGCGACCACGAGGTGACGCACGTCGCGGGGCAGGCAGGCGGCCTGGCGGGCGACATGGACCAGCCGCCCGGCATTGGCCAGGGTCACCACCGTCACCTGGGTTGCTGCGGTCACAGTGCCACCACCTTCCGGATCACGTCAGCCGCTCGCTGCGCTGCACCGGAAGTCTGCCACCGGATCCACCGGCTGTCCAGCGCTTTCGCCATATTCAACACCTCCGGCCACTCCCCCGCCGCCGGGAACTGCGGACGGACCACAGCCAGTCCGGCGTCCCGGAGAAGATCCGCCGTCGCGTGCTGTTCGTGGAAGGGCCGCTCCTGGGGCAGCACCAGGGCCGGAACGTCAGCCACCGCGATGTCGGCGACGGAGTTCTGCCCGCCGGCGCTGACCACCACGGACGCACCCGCCAGGTACGGCAGCGGATCCTCGACGGCCGTGTCGCCACCGAGGAAGCGGAAGTGCCGCTCCGGGCAGGCGGCCTGCACCTGCTGCCACTGCTCGGCGGTCCAGTCGGAGCCCCCGCGGCCGCTGAGGACGACGACATCACCGTCGACCACCTCCCCCACCTGCGTGAAGCGAGAGATACCTCCGACCTGGTGCACGCGCGGCCCGTGGGCGCGCAGGTGGGGTGGCAACGGCACCCAGTTCGGCCAGGCGGCGATGATCGCGGCGGCCTGCCGGTAGCCGAGCTGGTGGGCGGGATCATCCCGCACCCCCGGCATGGCCAGCGTGATCACCGGCACGCCCATGAGCCGCACGAAGGCCGCCACCTCCACGGAGACATCCACGTAGAACGCCGCGGGGCGATGCTCGGCGATCCACGCCGCGATCTGCGCCATCCGCCCCCGCAGCCCGGCATGCCCGGGTGGTGCGTAGTGCCAGGTGCCGTGGGCGTCGAGGTCGGTGCTTATCGACGCCCCCGCGTCGTCGACAAGCACCACATCCGCCGACGGATGCGTGGACAGCAGCTGGGCGGGGCGGTCGAGGGCGGCCATGATGGCTCGGCACCGGTGGAGGTGCCCGCTGCCGTGGTGGTGGGCGTAGAAACCGATCATCGGATGGGCACCTCGCAATAGAGTTCAGCGTAGCGACGGGCGACCTCGCGGAGACTGTGGTGGCGCACCACCCACTCGCGGACCACCGCGCGGTCAATACCGGCGGCGACGTGGACGGCGGCCGCCAGGGAGGCCACGTCATCCGGGGTGGCCAGGGCGGCGGGGGCGGTGGCGAGGAAGTCGCCGAGGCCGCCGCGTCGGAAAGCGGCGACCGGGGTCCCGCTGGCCATGGCCTCGAAGGCGACCAGACCGAAGGGCTCCTCCCACCGTGGGGTGACCAGGCAAACCCGGCACCGGCCGACCAGGTTCTGCAGGCCCGCGTGATCGAGCTCCCCGACCCAGGTGGCGGCCTGCCCGGTCATCCGCGGGACGATCTCCGTGGAGAAATAGTGGTGATCGCCCACGCGACCGGCGAACAGCAGGGGGATGCCCGCCATCCGGCAGGCGTCCATGGCCAGGTGCAGGCCCTTCTCCGGCACGATGCGACCGAACCACACGGCGGCCTCCCCGCCCGGGCCCGGCTGCCAGGACTCGGTGTCCACCCCGTTGGGGATGACGCTGACCGGGTGCGGCAGCGCCCAGTCCGCGGCGGTGGAGGCGGAGACCGCCGTGACACGCCCCGCCTGCGGGCCCGTCGCCACGATCGCCGCCCGCACCTCCGGGAGCAGCGGGGTGTGCAGCGTGGTCAGAAGCGGCAGCCCGTACCCGAAAAGGACCGGGGTGAGGCTGTTGTTGTGGACGATGTCGTAGTTCTCGCGCTGGAGGTGTCGGGCGAGGCGTCGGAAAGCGGCGTCCTCGGCGGCCCGGGCGCCCGGCGGGTAACCGGTGTCGCTGGCCTCGAGGGGGTTGCGCGACCAGGTCACGCCCGGCAACTCGACGGCGCGCACATGCCCCTGGGAGCCGGCCGCGGCGTACAGATCCACCGTGTGGCCCAGGTCCCGCACAGCGCGGACCAGGGTGTGGCAGAAGGCCTCGAGGCCCCCGGCGTAGGGCTCGCGGATGGGATAGCGTGCCGGGGCGACGAGCGCGATGCGGCGGCGCGGGGTGGTGGCCAGTGTCATCGCCCGACCACCTGGCGGTACACCGCGTCGTGGGCGTCCCGGATCTGCGCCAGCTGGATTTCCCGGTCGCCGGTGAAGGGCAGCGGTCCCTGCTCGTGGAGGTCGATGATGGCCCGGGCGGCGTCGAGGGGATCACCCGTGCGATAGGAGGCGACGGCCCGGGGATCATCCGCCTGCCCGGCATACATGCCGCAGTCCGGCGCGGCGACCACCACGCCGAGGTCCCGGCACATCTCCAACCAGCCCGAATGCGTGCCGCGCTGGTACGGGAGCAGGACCACCGCGCACTGCCCCACCGCCCGGTACAGGGCCTCATCCGACATGGGTCGGTGGACCTTGAGGTCGAGGACCCCGGCCTCCTGCTCCCGGGCGAGCGCATGGGTGAGGTGCGCGGTGCGGGCCTCCTCGTGGAGGTGCACGCGCAGCATCTCACCGGTGGCGCGATGCACGGTGCGGGCGAGGATCCGGTAGAAGACCGGATCGGTGATGACGTTGGCTCGCAGTGACTTGAGGAAGACCCCGACACCCGTTCCGGTGCCGGTGGCCCGCGGCGGGTCGGCGACCACGCGCGGATGGGGGATGACGTGCGTGCCCGGGCGCAGGCGGGCGGCGGCGTCGGCGGTGAGGGTGATGAGGGTGGTGGCGGCGTCGATAAGCAGACGCAGTTTGGCGTGATGCTCGCGCTGATCGAGGAAATGCGGGTTGTCCAGATCGTGCACGGTGAGCACGAGGGGGACGCCGCGGCGGCGCAGCGCCTCGGTGAGGGCGCGGGTCTCGGGGACGCTGAGGTGGTCGAAGCCGAAGTGCAGGTGCACGAGGTCGGGCAGATCCGCCGCGGGCAGCGCGTGCCACCAGGCCGCGTCGAGGGCGGGGTGCGGCCACCAGTTGCCGTCGATGTCGGGGTCGGGGCGGTAGCGTGTGCCGGCGGGTCGGATCGCGTCCGTGTAGACGTGTCCGGCCGGGATGGACAGGACATCCACCGTGTCCACTCCACCGTCTGGGCGCATGCCTCACCTCCCTGCGGATTCTCTTATCAACGGCGACTAATATCGCCCCACCCCGGTCATCATAGGCCTGTTCTTATGTTTTGGCTCAAAAGTGCGATCTCTAATATGCGAGACACTTGATACATTGGCGGCATGGCCACCCCTCCGGACCTCCCCCGCCGCCGCCACTACGGCGACTTCTACCAGGTCAACCCCACCCCTCGGCACGATGACCGCCCCTTCGTGGTGGTCATGGGCAACTGCCAGGCCGAGTCCCTCCGCATCCTGCTCGACAGCTCCGGTCGCGTCGATTCCTTCCGCATTCCCCCCGTCCACGAGTTCACCACCGAGGACGTCGCGCTCCTGGCACCGGTGCTGGCGCGGGCGGATGTGCTCGTCTCCCAGCCCATCCGCGACGGCTACCGCGATCTGCCCCTGGGCACCGCCGAACTCGCCGCCCTGCTGCCCCCGAGCGCGGCGGTCATCCGCTATCCGGTGTTGCGCTGGGACGGGCTCATGCCGTGGCACGCGATCATCCGTGACCCCGCCGACCCCGCGCGTAACCCCCCGGTGGTTCCGTACCATGACCTGCGGATTCTCGCCGCCGCCAGCCGGGGCCTCGACGCCGCGGTCGAGGTCGACCCCGGTGCGGCGGCCTTCCGCGCCGCAGCTGCCCTGTCCATCGGTCAGCTGAGCTCCCGCGAGGACCACCACGGCACGGTCCGGGTCTCCGATCACCTGGAGACCGCTCCCGTGTGGCACACCATCAACCACCCCTCCAACGAGTCGCTGGCGTTCATGGCGCAGCGCGTGCTCGACGAGATCGTCGACGATGGCCGTGTCACCGCGCCCGCCGACCGGGAGATGCTCGGTGGGTTGCAGGCGCCCGTCGATGCCGGGGCGGCCCGTGCCCTCGGGGTGAGCGTTGCCGGGCGCGCCCAGTGGACGGCGGCCGGTGAGCCCCTCGACTGGCCTTTACTGGTGGCCGCGCAGCTGGAGTTCTATCGTGCGCATCCGCAGGTGGTGGCCGCCGGCCTGGAGCGCCATGCCGAGCGCCTGGCGCTGCTGGGGCTGGCATGATCTGCCACCTCATCGTCGGCCCCGACGGCCACGGGGTCACCGAATACGCCCGCGCGCTGGCTTCGCACTCCCCCGGCTCCGTGCTTATCGACGTCGGCCCCCTTCCCCCCGGCCCCGTCCACGTCACCTTCACCGACCACCTCTTCGGCGACACCCCGGACGCGGCGGTGGAGGCCGTGCTGGCCCGCTGCGCCGGGCATCCGCTCAGCGTCAGCCTCCATGACATTCCGCAGGAGGCCGAGGGAGCCGCTCGTTTCGCCCGCCGTTCCGGCGCTTATCGGCACCTCGCCGCCGCCGCCGACCTCGCCGTGGTCAACTCCCGCCACGAGGCGGCGTTCTTCGACCACGACCTGCCGGTGCTTCCCTTGGCTGTCCCCGCCATCGACTCCCCCTATGATCCGGTCCCCGCAACGGTAGGCATCCTCGGGTTCATCTACCCCGGCAAAGGCCACGACGATCTCCTGCGGGCCGCCGCGGGCACGGGGCTGCGGGTCCGCGCCCTCGGCGGGGTCAGCGACGGGCACGCGGACTGGGCCCGGCACCTGCGGGACCTGGCGGAGGAACTGGGAGTGGAATTCGAG
This sequence comes from Corynebacterium sp., assembly GCF_030535495.1. Taxonomy (GTDB): domain Bacteria; phylum Actinomycetota; class Actinomycetes; order Mycobacteriales; family Mycobacteriaceae; genus Corynebacterium. Next base: position 1,292 of record NZ_JAUNRW010000103.1, on the reverse strand, counting down.
ATCACCGGGTGGTTGAGCGATGCCGAACTCGCCGTGGAAATGGGTCGCATTGCCATCCCCGTGTGCGCCCACCGGCACTACTCCGCCTCCGGTTCCCTCATGGCCTGGGTGGGTGCCGGGCGGCGGGTGCTGGTCAGCGATTCGCCCTACACCCGCGAGATGGCCGAAAGGTGGCCCGGCATCGAGGTGGTCACCGATCTCGGGGCCGGCCTCCGCGCCTTCCGCCCCGCGCCACCCGCCCCCGCCGCCGGGTGGGACTGGCCGGAGCTTGCCGACGCCTGGGTGACCCTCTGGCGCGGGCTGTGGCCACGGGTCTCGGTCGTCATCCCCTACTACGACGATGAGGAGGGGCTGCGGGAGGTGCTCGCGGGCGTCGATAAGCAGGACTACCCGGGCGAGGTGGAAGTCATCGTCGCCGACGACGGCTCCCCGACCCCGCCGGACGTCGACGCGCTCGTCGTCCGCCAGGAGGACCGCGGATTCCGGGCCGCCGCGGCCCGCAACCTCGGCGCCGCGCAGGCCACAGGAAAGGTGCTGGCCTTCTTCGACGGCGACACCGTGCCGGATCCCGGATACCTCAGCGCCGTGGTCCCGCACCTCATGGCCGACGACCGCACGGTGGTCGTCGGTTCGCGCCTGACCGGCCCGGAACGCCGGGAACCGCAGTGGCTGCGCGACGCCTGGCACCGGACCGGCCACCTGCAGCGCGCCGACGACACCAGCTGGCGCTTCCTCATCTCCGCCGCCCTGGGGTGCGGGGCGGAGTTCTTCCGCGAGATCGGCGGGTTCGACGGGTCCATGGTCGGCTACGGCGGCGAGGACTGGGAGTTCGGCCACCGCGCCTGGGAGGCGGGCGCGCGCTACGTCCACGAACCCGCCGCCATCGCGGTCCACGCGGCACCCGACTGGGGCGAGCGCTCCGGTGACGCGGCGGAGAAGAACGCCGAAACCGTCGCCCTCGCCCACCGCATCACCCATCCCCTGGCCCGGCCGGCGGGCGTCATCTTCGACACCGCCGACATCGAGGTCCACGTCCCCGGCTGGGCGGACAGCGGGGTCACCGAGGCCGTCATCATCGGGTGGCTGCGGGTCGGTGACGTCCACGTCATCACCGATCCGGTGCCGGAGCTCTTCCGCGCCGACCCGCGTGTGCGCGCCCGGGCGCAGGGGGCGCGGCGCACCGTTCTTCTCGACGCTCCCGTCATCCCCGACACCCTCCCCGCCACCCACAACGCCACCTGCCTCCGGGAGGGAGAACAGGTGGCGCGGATGGTCGGGCGGCGTCGCGAAGC